>JBGPGA010000227.1:0-2528 GCA_041483635.1 Thermoplasmata archaeon | reverse complement strand
GTGAACGCGGTCGTGGACGCCCTCGCCCCGTACGGGACGATGGACATCGAGATGCCGATCACCTCGGAGAAGGTCTGGCGCGAGATCCACAAGAAGTGACCACGCCCACGGGCTCGGAGGGTCGTCGCTAGCTGAGCGGAGCGAGGCTCGGCCCCAGTTCCCGCCGGAAGGCCGCGGGACTCGACAGCACGTCCGTCGACAGGAGGAGGTCCACAAAGGGCAGGGCCGCCCGCATGCCGGCCGCCTCGGGCCGGAAGCCGGGCTCGGATGCGTTCGGGTTCAACCAGACGAGGAACCGGGATCTCCGGCGCAATCGGGAGAGCTCGTCGCGCAAGAGATCGAGGTTTCCCATGTCCCATCCGTCGCTCAGGATGAGCACGACCGTGCGACGGTCGACCCAGGAGCCCACGTCGCGGTTCACCGCAGCGAGGGACTCGCCGATTCGCGTGCCGCCGCCCCATGAGGTGAAGAGGGACTCCATGCGGGCGACCGCCCCCGGATAGGGCTGGGCCCGCAGGTGGGCAGTGATCTCGTGGAGATCCGTCCCGAAGGCGAAGACGCGAGCGTGTCGGCTCAGTCGTTGGATGGCGTAGACGAGGCCGAGATGCTCAACCTGGTGTTCCTCCATGGAGCCGCTGACGTCCCAGACGACGAGGAGGCGCGTCTTCAGGATGCGGCGGTCGCGTCGGGGGAGGTCCACCCATTCGCCCGCGTATCGGAGGCTCTTCCGGGCCGCGGCCCGGAAGTCGACTTGGCCGTGGCCCGAGCTGCGATAGCGTCGGCCGGGGAGGGTCGCAATACGACGGCGCAGGTGGCGGGCCCGTCGTTCCATCGTCTTGAGTCGCTCCCGCTCCACCGTCCGCAGGGCGCGGGGACGCGAGGGCGCGTCGGAGCTGTACAGGACGAGACGGATCGCGCGGGCGACGTCCACGCCGGCGCGTTCTTCCACCCGGTCCTCCGTCCTCGCCTCCATCAGGTCGGCGCCCCTCGGCACATGAGTCATCCCGGGGCGGGGCCGGTCCAGTTCGTTCTCGAGGATCTCCTGGAGCACCGGATCCTTCGACCAGTAGGACCGGAATACGGCGTCGAACGCCTGCGCTCGCTCGGGATCTTTGAGCAGGGCGACCTTGCATGCGTCGTGGAAGTCATCGAGTCGGAGGGCAGGCAGTGCGAGGACCGCGCGAGAGGCGTCCATCTCCTCCCCCACGGTCACCGCGATGCCCGAACGGCGGAGAGCGCGGCAGAAGCCCACCATCTGGCGCGAGGCATCCGGGGGCGAGGCTCCGATCATGCCGGGCCGCGGGTCTCCCCCGCCCCGAGGAGCGCCTCGAGCGTCTCATCGCCGAGGGCCTTCAGGTCCTGGGCCTCCTTGAACACAAAGCCCGCGGTGGCCCGGACGAGGTCCGGCGTCAGTCTCGTCTCTCCCAGGGTCACTAGGCCGCGCGCCCAGTCAAGACTTTCCGACACGCCGGGGCGCTTGGCCCACGTATCTCCCTCTCGCACGCGTTGCATGAAGTTGCAGATTTGCTGGCCGAGGGGACCGCTCAGCTCGGGCACCTTGCGGTGCAGGATCTCGAGTTCCTTGTCCGGCTTCGGGTACCCGATGTAGAGGTAGAGACACCGGCGCTTGAGCGCATCGCTGAGCTCCCGGGTTCGGTTGGAGGTGATGATCACGATGGGCACGGTCTCCGCGCGGATCGTCCCGAGCTCGGGCACCGAAATCTGGAACTCGGAGAGGATTTCCAGGAGCAATCCCTCGAACTCCTCATCGGCCCGGTCGAGCTCGTCGATCAGGAGGACCGGCGGCGTCGGGCCCTTCGCGCGGAGCGCTCGGAGGAGGGGTCTCTCGAGGAGGAACCGTTCGCTGAAGACCTCCCGCTCGAGCGCCTGGGGGTTCTTCTCGCGCTCCTGGATGCGGATCGTGAGGAGCTGCTTCGGGTAGTCCCACTCGTACAGGGCGGCGTTCGCGTCGAGGCCTTCGTAGCACTGGAGGCGGATGAGCTCGGTCCCGAGGGACGCGGCCAAGGCCTTCGCGATCTCTGTCTTCCCGCAACCTGGTTCCCCTTCCACGAGGAGCGGCTTCCGCATCGTCGTGGCCAGGTAGATGGCGAGGCCGATATCGCGTTCCGCCACGTAGTGCTCCTTCCGGAGCGCCTCGAGCGCGGACTCCACGGACGGGAACGGCTCGGACATGGCTCGTCTACTCCTTCGTCCGAGCGAACGACCGTCCCTGCCGCACGGAAACGACCTCCGCAAGGATTGCGAGGGCGATCTCCGCGGGAGTCCGCCCGCCCAAGTCGAGGCCGATCGGGGTGCGGATCGAACTGAGGAACGACTCCGGGATACCCTCGGCGCGGAGGGTTTCGAAGTTCTGCTTGGTCCGAGTCCGGCTCGAGAGCATGCCCACGTAGCCGAGATGCACTTTCGACAGGCCGCGGAGAACGGGCAGGTCCCGGTCTCCCTTCGTCAGGACGACAACCGCGTCGCGCGGGCCGAACGGGAATGTCGAGAGGTCGAAGTCCAGATCG
>JBGPGA010000226.1:0-2535 GCA_041483635.1 Thermoplasmata archaeon | reverse complement strand
GAGCACCGGCACAACAAAGAACGTGGCCAGGCTCCACGCGATCCCGACGAACCCGATGATGATCTTCCCGATGAAGCCGAGCCGTTCCTGGATCGCACGGAGGATCATCGCGACGGTCGCGGCGAAGACCGCCCAGAGGAAGATGCGACCGACGTCTTCCCGTGCGATGCGTAGGCCGTCCGCGAGGGTCGGGTTCCCCCCGTTCAAGCGGATCGTCGCGGCCCCGATGATCGCCGCATTGAAGAAGAGGCCCACGAAGAAGGACACGATGTAGTAGATGATCATGAAGACGACAGCCAGCCAGGTCGAGGAACCACCGAATGCTGCGTCGAACCCGATCGTGAAGAACATTCCGCCAATGAAAGCCCCGAGAATGAGGAGCAGAGCGAGCCCAGAAATGAGGGGAAAGATGAGGAGCTCCTTGTCCGCGCGCAATACGCGAAGGCTCGTTTTCGTCAGCTGCCAACCGGTGCCAATGCGACCCAAAGTGATGCCCTCCCCAACGACGCGCCCCCGCAGGGCCTCAAGAGTTAGTAAGGGCTTCGGTACTTACGCGGGACACCGGGGGCACCGGCACCGTTGCAGGCGCTCGCCTCAACGCCTTCTTGAGGAACGCGTTGAGCTTCGATTCGGTGGCGGGGTCAAGTGGCGGGTCAACCTTGTGGTCGTGCAGGATCCGATTCGCACGGGCCTGCGCGCGCTCGGTGAGGGCGGCCGACTTCGCGGACGCCCGGCCCGTTCGAAGGAAGGTCTCGGGTAGGAAGTGTTCGTGCCGGAAGTGATCCATCGTGTGGGGATGCGACAGGTAGGACCCCTTGAGCCCGACCGCTTCGATGACGTCGGCTGCGAGGGTGTCCTCGGAGACGTCGACTCCGGACAGGATCCGCTTGACGCTCCCGGCGAGATCCTCATCGAGGATCAGCTTCGCGTAGCTCGCGGTGAGGCTCGACTCCAGGCTGCCGGCGACGTCATAGATGAAGTCGAATCCAGCCAGGGCGGACAGCAGAAGGGTTGTCGCCGATTCTGCGCCGGCCTGGTAGTCCACGCCGAGGGCCTCCGTGTTCCCTCCCGTGCCGCGGGATGGAACGCCGTAATATCGGGCCAGCTGCGCGGCGCCAAGCGAGATGAGGCCGGCCTCCGGGGCACCGAGGGCGACAGCTCCCGTCCGCATGTCCATGACGGTCGAGACGCTGCCGTACAGAACGGGGGCGCCGGGACGCACGCATTGCGCAACGGCAATCGATGCGAGGACCTCCGCATTCTGCTGGACGAGGACCCCGGCGAGGGTCGACGGAGCCGTGCCGCCGGCCATGCACTCCGGCGGCATGATGCACGGCTGTCCCGCGCGCGCGAACGCGACGAGGCCCTCCGTCGGTTCTTTCGCAAGAGTCAGCGGGCTCACGGGGTTCGTGAAGCCCAGGAGGAGGGGCCGCTGCGCGAGCTCGTCGCGGCCCCCCGCGACGATCGCCGCCATGTCGAGCGTGTCCTGTGCGTACAGCTTGCCCCAGTTGTATCCGTCCAGGGACTTCGTGCTGTACTTGAACCCGTAGAGGACCTCGTAGATGTGGACGACCTCGTTCGGGACATCCCGCGGCCAGACGACCCACGACGCATGGTCGAGGAACGGCGAGGCGTCGACGAGGCGGTAGAATGCCTCGACATCCTTCAATGTCGGTGGGCGAACGCTCCCGTGGCCGTCCTCCACCTGAACCGCGGTCCCCATGCTGCTGAAGTACGTGTTCCCTTCCCCGAACGCGAGGACGCGGTCCGGTGCTCTTCCATAAAGTCGGACCCGGCTCGGCGCGAGCATGAGGAGCTGCTTCAGGACGGTCTCCGGGATTCGGACGATCTCCGTCACGTTGTCGTAGGAAGCACCTGCACTCTGGAGGAGCTTAGCCGCTTCCGGATCGAGGATACGCACGCCGGTCCGCTCCAGCACGCGCACCGTGGCGGCGTGGACCTTCTGCAGTTCCCCTCGCGTAAAGGGTTCCAGGCGAAGCGTCAGACTCCCCGCCCCCCCAGCCGACCGTTCGCGGTGTGACGAACCATCGTCACGACTCCCCAAAGACCCTCGGCTCCTGGGCGAAACGTCGAATGGCCCCGCGGAACTAATAGTTCCATCGTAATGACTGCATCATGGGCCCCTTTTCTCCCATCCGCTCGCGGAAATCATCGTTGCATCGAGCCTCAGGCACGTTGGCGAGGCCGCGTCTGGGTCGAGGGCGTGAAGGCTAAGAGGCCGACGCCCCCTTCCCTCGGTGCACGAGGCGGGGCTCAACGTTGGACGAGGTGGACGAGGAAGTGAGGCGGCGGATTGCCGGGTTGCAGGGCGTGCTGCGCGTCGTGACCCTGGAACGCGACGATCGAGCCGGCCTCGATCAGCACGGGACGGCGGAGGCCGCCGAGAACCGGGGTGTGGCCGAGGTCCTCTCGCGACAACGAGCTCTCTGCCTTTTCAAAGATGCCTCGTTCCGTCCCCCGCCCGAGCCGACCCTCCTGCTCGTCGATGATGCAGGGCGCATCCTGGGCCGAGAG
>JBGPGA010000225.1:0-2553 GCA_041483635.1 Thermoplasmata archaeon | reverse complement strand
CTGACCTCGAAGCCCGTGTTCCAGGAGGTCTCGGACCGGATGCCCGCGACCCTCGAGCTTACGTTCGCTTCCATGATTGTCGCGAGCCTTATGGGGATCGGGCTCGGCGTGCTCGCCGGCACCCGCCGAGACCGGCCCGCGGACTTCGGCGTCCGCTTCTTCGCGGCTCTCGCGTACAACATCCCGATCTTCTGGCTCGGCCTCATCCTGAAGCTCGTTTTCGCCGTGAACCTCGGCTGGTTCCCCGTCTCGGGGCGGTTCTCTCCGCGGCTCATGCCGCCGCCGACGGTGACCGGGATGTACACGATCGACAGCCTCCTGGCGGGCAACCTCGTCGACTTCGCGGACGCGATCGACCATTTGATCCTGCCCTCCCTGACCCTGGGCGTGGTCCTCGCGGCCTTCTTTGCTCGAATCACCCGGGTCAACGTGATCCAGATGATGAACTCGGACTTCGTGGAGGCCGCTCGGGCGCGCGGCATTGCCCGGTCGAGCGTGTTCTTCCGCCACGCGCTGAAGAACGCGCTGGTGCCCGTGGTCACGACGATGGGCCTGACCTTCGCGCTCCTGTTCAGCGGGGCCATCCTGACGGAGACGATTTTCTCCTTCGAGGGGATGGGTCGCTTTGTGTTCCTCGCGATCAGCTACCGAGATTATCCGGCAATCCAGGGGGCTGTGGTATACTACGGCATCATCATGGTCGTCATCAGCCTCCTGATCGACATCGTGAACGCCTTCATCGACCCGAGGATCCGGTACTGAGGGGGACCATGGCGACCCTGTACGCCCGTGGCCGGAGCTCCATGGCGGGACGCCTCCTCGGCACGTTCTGGAAGCAGTCCAGGACGGGTGCGGGCATCGCGGTGTGGGCCGGGATTCTCGTCGTCCTAGCCATCGTGGTCATGGCGATCCTCGCTCCCTGGATCGCGCCCTTCGATCCCAACCTGAAGGTCGCGAACCCCGAGATGCCCCCTGGGGGCGCGTTCCTCATGGGGACGGACCGTTCGGGTCAGGACGTCCTCAGCCGGATCATCTGGGGCGCGCGGGTCCCCCTTTCCATCGTCGCCGTGTCCACGATCCTGTCCCTGGTCATCGGCCTCCCGCTCGGCTTGTTCTCCGGGTACAAGGGAGGGCGTACGGATCGTCTCCTCGTCCTCGTCATGGACTCGGTCTACGCCTTCCCAGGGCTGCTCCTCGCCATCACGATCGCGGCGGTCATCGGGCGCGGGATCCTGAACATCTCCGTCGCGATCGCCGTCGTGTACGCGCCGACCTACTTCCGCGTGATCCGCAACCACGTGAGCAGCGTGAAACAGCAGACCTACGTCGAGGCGGCCACGGCCCTGGGCATTCCCCGCGGCGGGATCATCTCCCGTTACATCCTGCCCAACGTGTCCCAGAACGTGCCGGTGATTTTCAGCATCAACGCGGCGGACGCGATCCTGACGGAGGCGGGGCTGACCTTCCTTGGCCTCGGCCTGCCCCCGGGCATTCCCGACTGGGGGTTCGACATCAGCCTGAACTGGCAACGGTTCGACTACTCCTGGTGGGCGACCTTCTATCCCGGCCTGTTCATCCTGATCCTGGCCACCGCCCTCACCTTCGTCGGGGAAGGCTTGAACGACATCCTGAATCCGCTCCTGCGGAAGCGGGCTCCTCCGCCGGCGGGGGGCGCATGAAACCCCTTCTTGAGGTCGAGGACCTTTCCGTGACGTTCGAGACCGAGGCCGGGCGCGTCCACGCGATCCACCGGGTGAACCTGGAGCTGACGCGAGGGATGACCCTGGGCCTGGTGGGCGAGAGCGGCTGCGGGAAAAGCACCCTGGGTCGTGCGATCCTCCGAATCCTCGCAGAGAACGGGGCGGTCACCGGGCGAGTCCGGTTCGACGGGCGCGACCTCATGGAGCTGAAGGAGAAGGAGCTCCGGACGATCCGCGGTCGGAACCTCGCCATGGTCTTCCAAGACCCGGCGACCCGGCTCAATCCCCTCATGCGGATCCGGGACCACTTCCTCGACACGCTCCGGTCCCACGAATCGGAAATCGCGACGGAGGAGGCCCTCGAGCGGGCTCGGGGTGTCCTCGCCGACGTGCGCGTGCCGGCGGACCGCCTAGGGATGTATCCGCACGAACTCTCGGGCGGGATGCGGCAGCGGATCATGATCGCCCTCTCCCTGCTCTTCCACCCGACCCTGCTCATCGCTGACGAGCCGACGACCTCCCTCGACGTGATCATCGAGGCCCAGATCCTCGATCTGCTCCGGAACCTGATGCACAGCTACGACATGTCCGTCCTCCTGATCACGCACAACCTCGGGCTCGTGGCGCAGTTCGCGGATCGGGTGGCGGTCATGTACGCGGGGGAGATTGTCGAAGAGGCCGAAACGGTCGCCCTGTTCCAGGAGCCGAAGCATCCGTATACCCAGGGCCTCCTCCGGTCCGTCATCGATTTGGAGACGACCCAGCTCTACTCCGTTCAGGGAACGCCACCGGACCTCCTCGGCGAGCCGAAAGGATGCCCTTTCTACCCCCGCTGCAACCAGCGGATCGAGAT
>JBGPGA010000224.1:0-2555 GCA_041483635.1 Thermoplasmata archaeon | reverse complement strand
TCCCGCGAGGAAGGCGCCGAGGGGGATTCCGCCCGGCGCCGGGGGTAGGGTCGGACCCGCTGACCCGTTCCCGGTGCCGTTCGTCCCGGAGACGGGGCGACTCACCGCAGTCACGATCTGCGGCCAGAGGAAGAGGAGGCTCAGGAAGATCCCGAACGCGATGATCATGGCAATCACGTCCGCCCAGGTCGTCGGCCGGACGACGCGCTTGAAGGCCATTCCCTTCCTCCGCAGGAGCACGACGACGATCAGGATCATGACCGCCCCGACGAACGTGCTCACGAGGAGGAGAGCCGCCGTGTGCGGGTCCAGGAGGCCCCAGGGATTCGGCGCGGTCGACCCCGAGTTCGCCGGACCTGGCACCCGCTCGCCACCCGTGTCGATGTACGCGAGGTTGAAGGCCAGCCCCGCCGCGATGAGGATCGCGAGGAACAGGAGAAGGGGGACGACCCAGACGGCCCTCCCCCGCGGGGTCTGCGCCACGCGGAGGCCAACGGCGGGGGGTGACATAACGGTTTGCGGTATTGCGTGCGCGGGCCGACGTTCGGCGTGGGATTACGCGCCCGCGAGCTCGGAAAAGAACCGGGCTCGGCGGCGTTTGCCGACCCAGTAGAGGAGCAAGGCGACGCCCACCGCAACGGCCGCGAGAATGAGGGCGACGACGCCGCCCGCGATGATCGGATCCGCGGTGCCAAGGAACGACGAGCCCCTACCATATGGTAGGGCCGTCGCATTGGACGGACCCGCCGCGGGACCCGCGATGAGGCCACCCGACGCCACAGCGAGCAGGAGGAATCCCCCAATCGCCGCGAGGACGCCCGCGCCGGACAAGGCGAGGACGATCGCGACCTTCTCCGGGTGCAGGAGCTTCTTCCCCTTCTGCGAGAGCTCGTAGTAAATCCACTTGCGGCCCTCGTCGATGCGTTTCACGAGTCCCGCGGCCTGGAGCTTCTCGAGGTGCTCGAGGAGGGTCGGCTTGCTCAGGCTCAGGAGGGCACTGAGGTCCGTGACGGTCTGTCGGCGCTCGTCGAGTTTCTTCAGGATGTCCACCCGGACTTCCGAGGCGAGAGCCTTGAAGCTCTCCCGGTCCAAGGTGATCGTCGACGGCCCGGGGAGCATCGGGGTTCGCATGGCCTGAAGGCCTCTTGAGGACATCCCTGTGATTCGGGATGAACCTAACGACCGCGGTGCGCGCGGGGCGAGGCCCGTGCCGGCCACAACGATAAGCCCCGGAAGGTCTTCCGCCCGTGCGAGGTCGATCCGTGACCGCGCCGGTGAAGGTGAACCTCGACGAGAAGCTCGCGGCGTTACGCGAGCTATGGGATCCGAAGATCGTGGCCCAGGTGGACGACGCGGACGTGAAGCTCGTGAAGGTGAAGGGGGATTTCGTCTGGCATCACCACGATGAGGAGGACGAGCTGTTCCTGGTCCTTCACGGGCGATTGACCATCCAGACCCGGGACGGAGACGTCCCCCTGAGCGAAGGCGAGCTCGTCGTCGTGCCGCGCGGGTTAGAGCACCGACCCGTCGCCGAAGAAGAAGCGGCCGTCCTGTTGCTTGAGCCGAGCTCGACCCTCAACACGGGGAATGTGCGCGACTCCCGGACCCGGGACCGGCTCGAGCGGATCTGAGCGCTACTTCGGGACCTTCTGCCAGTCGTCGAGGAAGCGCTTCAGGCCCACGTCGGTGAGGGTGTGCTGGGTCATCTTCTTCAGCACGTCGAAGGGCACGGTCACGATGTCCGCGCCGAGCTTCGCGGCCTCGATCACGTGGAGCGGGTGGCGGATCGAGGCGACGAGGACCTCGCAGTCCCAGTCGTAGTTCGCGAAGATCTGGACGATCTCGCGGATGACCTGCATCCCCTCCTGGCCTTGGTCGTCGAGGCGGCCGATGAAGGGGCTCACGTACTTCGCGCCCGCCTTGGCCGCGAGGATGGCCTGGTTCGCGCTGAAGATGAGGGTCGTGTTGATCCGGATCCCCTCCGAGGAAAGGGCCTTGATCGCCTTGAGGCCCTCCGTCGTCATCTGGATCTTGACGACGACGTTCTTGTGGAGCTTCGCGAGCTTGCGGCCCTCCTTGATCATCTCCTCCGCCTGGGTCGACGTGACCTCGAGGCTGATCGGGCCGTCGACGAGGGCGAGCACATCTTGGACGACCTCGGACCACTTGCGGCCCGTCTTGGCAACGAGGGAGGGGTTCGTCGTGACGCCGTCGAGGACGCCCCACGAGGCCGCCTCGCGGATCTCGTCGATGTTCGCGGTGTCGAGGAAGATCTTGACCATACCTACCGCTGCCGCCCGCCGATAGCCACGCCCGGTTATGAGGGTTTCCTCCCTGAAGGAGGCATGTCGCGCGAGAGGACGAAGCAAGCTACTTATGCGGCGGCCGCGTCCGCGCGGCTCGTTGGCGTCCCCCGCGTCCCTCCGGCGGCACCGCGACTTCATGCTCCTCTGGATCGGCCAGAGCGTCTCCCAGGTGGGCAACCAGTTCACGGGCCTCGCCCTGCCGCTCATCGCCGTGCTCACGCTGGACGCGACCGCGGGGGAGATGGGGCT
>JBGPGA010000223.1:0-2611 GCA_041483635.1 Thermoplasmata archaeon | reverse complement strand
GTCGATCGTGATCGGCGTCACGTTGTAGCGGAAATAGGGACCTCCGGTGTTGTAGCTGACGGGGGGCGGCGGGAGGGTGAAGGAGGAGAGGGCGGAGAGGCCATTCCAACCCCATCTCACACCGGGATCCGCGGAGAGAGCCGCAGCGGGCGTCCACAAGTCGCCGGGGGATGGGAGCGAGACGTTCGCCGCCGGCAACGGAAGCACGGATCCCCGGTCGAGGACCGTGAGGGAGTAGTCCACCTCCAGGAACGAAGTGGGGACGAGCCCCTGAAACACGCCCATCTTGCGAACCGTGTAATCCATGGCCCACTTCGTGACGAACACGAACGAGAGTCCGGGTCCGGACTGGCTTGCGTTCAGGTAGGAAGCGACCGGGGGTGGGGTGATCGTCCCCAGCGGATACCAGCGGAATGTGTTCGGGGCTACGGGGTAGTACCAGAAGTGGTTCGTCCCGCTGGATTCGAACGAACGCTGCGGGTCCGACATCGAAGGTTCGGGCGTCATCAAGAATCTCACGGGTAACCCGGTTTCGGCGACGGCAGACCAATCGTACGCGAGCAGGTCGGCCCAGCGGCCGTCACACGTGCCCTGATGGGAGGTCTCGTTCTCCAGGCACGTCACATTCCCGGAAGCGAAGCTCACCTTGGAGCTCGTGTTCCCCGTTGCATTGGGAAGGGCTGGCGCCGTGTACATCGTCGTGAGTGGGACATCGATGTAAGCGCGGCCCTGGGCGAGGACGGCCTCGACCCAGGGAGAGTCCGGTCCGGCCACCAGGATCGTGGGGATGATGATTGCGAGGGCGACAAGGGTGACGGCCACGACGATTTCCCAGCGCCGTCGTCGGCTCGGCCGATCCCGCTTGATCCCCGGAGGCGACTGAGCTGTCTGCGGGGCTCCGTCGGAAGCTCCCTCCATCGGTTCGGTCCGATGGCATGGCCCCGGGATAATCATATCGTATTGTCGTCAACATGTCTCCGTCCCCGGGCATCGGCTCCTCGCCATCGCGGAATCCGGCGGCGAGCCTGGCAGCGGGGCTCCGGACGTCGCGGCAGGTCCTCGCGCTTAGCCCGGTCGGGTTTCACGGCCCCCTTCAACCTCGCGAGGCCTCTGCCTCGGATCGCCAGGCCACTCGCCACACCCGCCACAGGCAAGTCGGGTCGCTGAGCGGGTCGCCATGGACGAGGAAGAAATCCGCGGGTCCGCCCTCGTGGATCCGCCCGGCCTCCGCCTCGCCGAGGAGCTCCCCGCCGCGGAGGGTCGCGGAGGCGAGCGCCTCCCACGGCGTGAGGCCTGCCTCGACGAGGGCTTCGACCTCCCACGCGAGATGATTCGCACGAAGGGACCCGCCCCCGAAGTCCGTGCCCGTGGCGATCCGCACGCCCGCGCGGTGTGCGAAGCGGACGCTCTCGATGGCTCCCTCTCGTCTCCGAGCCATCCGGTCGCGTCCCTCCTCCCCCACGAACCGCGGGAGGGTCGTCGTCTGGGCGAACGACGCCCAGGATCGGAAGATGGCCAAGGTGCTCACGAGGAACGTCCCCTGACGCGCCATCTGCGCGGCCGCGTCCGAATCGAGTTCGAAGCCGTGTTCGAGGGAGTCGAGTCCCGCGTCGATCCCCACCCGCGCGCCGGCGAGCGTGCCCGAATGAGCCGTCACCTTCGCGCCGCGGCCATGACCGAGCTCGGCCACGGCCCGCACGTCCTCCGTGGACCACGGCGCTTCCTCCTTCTTCGGTCCGTCGAGGTAGAGTTTGAGGAAGTCGGCTCCGTCGTCGAGCTGGGCCTTCGCAGCGGCGAGAAGCTGCGCGCCATCGTCCGCCTCGATGACGAGGCCCGGCGGCAGGACGCCGCTGTGCGCGAGCCACGTCCCGGCCACTCGAATCCGGGGCCGCGAAGGATTCTGCGCCCACCGCTCCCGCACCCGGAGGGCCAAGGCACGCCGACGGCCGTCCGAGCCGTCGACCGCCGCAGGGGATCCGACGTCCCGGGCCCAGCGAACGCCGGCCTGCCCAAGGAGGTCGCCATTGTGCTCCGCGACATCGAGCAGCTCCTGAGGGGCGTCGAAGCCACGGTCGATCCAGTGCGAACCGCCGGGGAGCGTGACGTGGCTGTGGGCGTCGACCATTCCCGGGATGATCGTGGATCCTCCGGCGTCGATGACGCGGGTCTCAGGCGGCAGCTGGATCTCATCGGAGGTCGGGCGAATCCAAACGATGCGGCCTTCGTCGACCAGGACGCTCACGCCCTTTCGCAGGGCGGGTCCGCTTCCGTCTGCGAGGGCCGCGTCTCGATACAGGACGGCTCGAAAGGGTGCCATCGTTCACCCGGATGCGTCGCACCGTTTAAGGGATGCGCCGATTCGCCAGACCGAGGGCGTCCTCAGTGGAGGGACGACTCGAGTGTCCTGCGGAGCCGCCTCGCGAGCTCGGCCACGGCCTCCGCGTTCCCGCGGGGCGCCTCCGGCCAGTCGCCCAGGTTGAGCCGCCAGTACTCCTCCGGGACGCCTCGGTATCGCGCCACGACGAGGCAGTGGAAGTGGGACACCTTCTCGCCGAAGACGTACGTGTACACCTTCTCGGCCCCCAGGACCGCCTTCAGCGCCCGCGCCAGG
>JBGPGA010000222.1:0-2625 GCA_041483635.1 Thermoplasmata archaeon | reverse complement strand
GCCGGCGACAAATCGTTCATCGCAGGGGCCGATATCGCCGAGTTCCAAGGCCGTGGCCTGCGTGAGCAAGTGGAACTGGAGCAGAGGGGCAGCGTGTACGAGGCCGTGGATCGGATGGCGAAACCCATTCTCGCCCGAATCGACGGTTACTGCTTCGGCGGCGGGCTCGAGGTGGCGATGGCCTGCGACATCCGCATCTCGTCCGAACGCTCCGTTTTCAGCCAGGCGGAGGTCAACATCGGCATCATGCCGGGCGGCGGAGGAAGCCAGCGGCTGCCGCGCCTCGTCGGCCTCGGCAACGCCCTCAAGCTCACCCTCAGCGGGGAACGAATCGACGCGAAGGAGGCGTTGCGAATCGGGCTTGTCGACGAGGTCGTCGCGCATCCCCTCTTCGACACGCGCGTCGACGAGATCGCGGGCAAGATCGCCTCGAAGAGCATGGTCGCGGTCCGCCTCGCGAAGGCGGCCGTCAAGGCCTCGACCCGTCTCCCGATCGACCAAGGACTGCGGTACGAGCAGACCCTCTTCACGCTCGTGATCACTTCGCAGGACAAGGAGGAAGGCGTCCGGGCGTTCCTCGAGAAACGCGAGCCGCGATGGACGGACAAGTGATTCTCACTCTTGAGAGTCACGATGCGTTCGCCGCGCGATAATGACACGAAAGGGCTCTTAAGCTGCCCCGCTGACGGTCATGCCGGACAATGTCGGCCTGGTCCGGGATCGTCGTCGCGGCGATCGCGCTCGCGGTCGTTGTGGTCGCCGCCGGGGAACCCGTATGGGAGTGGAAGCTTTCGGACAGCGCCCACGTCGAGACGTGGTCCTACGGCCTGTTCGGCGTCACCCACAAGGTCCTGAACAAGACCCTCGGCAGCACGAGCGTCCAGAACGTCACGTATTCGGATCTCTCGGGCCAACGAGGCATGGCATCCCTGTTCCAGCAGATGCAGCTGGCTTTCCTGGCCCTGATCGCCTCCGTCATCGCAGCGACGGCCTTGAGCGTCGCGACCCTCCGCCGCAAGCTCCGCGGGATGTTCGCAGGCATCGCGTTGGCAAGCGGCTGCCTCCTCGCCCTCCTCCTCCCAATCGACCTGGTCCTCGGCGTGACCGCCGCGGCAGACGACCTCCCGAAGCTGAACGGGAATCCCCTCCCCGGTTTCGAAGGGCAGATCGTGGCCGGGAATGCCAGCACCCTCCTCATCTGGGGCCCGGGTGTCGCCTGGTACCTCCTCCTCGGTCTCTGCATCCTCCTTGCCTTCGGGGCGTCCGAGGTGTGGTCCCTGAGGCCCACGAAACGCCCCGCTCCGAAAGCCGCGACGACCGCGCGGCTCTCGGACTCGCTGCCTCCGCCGCCTCCCGCGCCGGACGCGCCGGAGCACCTCGAGCCCGCAATCGAGGAGGTCTTCGTGATCGGCGCGAACGGGCTCCTGATCAAGCACATGTCCCGCACGCTCATGACCGACAAGGACCGGGACGTCGTCGGCGGGATGATCAGCGTCCTCTCGAACTTCGTGCGCGAGACGTTCTCGGAGCGGGATGGGAACGACGTGCAGGAAGTCACGCTAGGCGACCACCGGTTCATCCTGTGCAACGAGCGGGGCATCGTGGTCGCGGTCCTCGTGACCCGCGGCGCGACGGAGGACATCGTGCCTCGGCTCCGGCATCTTCTGGCGTGCCTGATCGACCGCTACGCGGGCAAGCTCGACAGCTGGGGCGGGGAACCGCTCGAAGGGATCGAGGACGAAATCGAGGTCCTCTGGCACCCGTTCTTCCTCCCGCCGCCCCCTGCGGATTGAGGCGCCGGCGTCCATCTGGACAAACTCCTTATAGCGCCGGGCCGGTGGGTTCGCGACTCCGGATGGACCGCGCCATCGTCCTTCTCTCCGGCGGTGTCGACTCCGCCGTCACGCTCTGGTGGGCGAGGAAGCAGGGCTGGGACGTGCATCCCCTCACGTTCGACTACTTCGGGCGCCCCCGCCGGGAGCACACCGCGATCAAGGCGCTCGTGAAGGAGGCGGGCGTGCCGCCGACCCGCACCGTGGACTTGCCCTTCCTCAAAGAGGTCGACGACCTGCGGGCCGCGGGCCTCGCGAACCCCGTCCTCAAAGACTCCCCGGAAGGCTACATCCCCGCGAGGAACCTCATCTTCTACAGCCTCGCCGCGTACTACGCGGAGCTCGAGGGCAGCCGGTACCTCGTCGGAGGGCACAACGGCATCGACCCGGAATCCTTCCCGGACGCGAGCCCGAGGTTCTTCGACTTCCTGAACAACGTCTTCCGCCTGAGCCTCTGGTCCTACGACACCTCCCCGGTGCAAGTCGTCGTCCCCCTGAGCGGGAAAACGAAGGAAGACGTCCTCCGACTGGGCCAGGAGCTCGGCGTGCCGTTCGGGCTCACGTGGTCGTGCTACTGGGACCGCGATGTGCACTGCGGGACCTGCGTCTCCTGCAGGGAGCGGCGAGACGCCTTCGCGGCCCTCGGGCTCACGGACCCGGTCTCCTACGAGGCATGAGCGCGGACCGGCTCGGCGTGAGGTTCGAAAGCTTAATGCGGTCCCCCGCCTCCCCTCATCCGGAATGTACACGACCACCGTTCGGTCGGTCGCTCCGGTCCGCTTCCTGGAAGAGG
>JBGPGA010000221.1:0-2653 GCA_041483635.1 Thermoplasmata archaeon | reverse complement strand
CCGTCGAAGCCGAGATCGCGTCCGGCTAGGGCGTCTGCATGAAGCCGACGAACTCGTCGACGGTACGCGGCTGCAGAACGTAGTTCGTCTTCTTCTCCCGACCGATCGTCGACGTGGGCGTGTTGCCATAGTGATGTCCCGGGCAGACGACGAGGTCGTCGTCCATCTTCCGAACCCTGTTGAAGAGGGAGTCGTACATCTGGCGCACGTCCGATCCCGGCAGGTCCGTCCGGCCGCAATCCCCTACGAACAGGCAGTCGCCGGTGAACACGCGGCCCGCGACGATGAAGCAACATGAGTCGGGCGAGTGGCCCGGCGTGTGCACGACCTTCACCTTGAGTTCGCCCACGGGGACAATGTCTCCGTCATGGAGGACGACGTCCTTGCGGGCCATGCTCAGCTCGTGGGCCGCCACCTTGCCGCCGGTCTCGTCCGCGAGGCGCTCGTTGTCGAAGATGTGGTCCGGGTGGTGGTGCGTGTTGAAGATGAGCTCGATCGAATACCCGTTCTCGCGGGCGACCTGCTCCAGGATGCGTGCGTCGAAGCTCGGGTCGATGACCGCGGCGACCTTCTTCGCCGGGTCGCCGAGGAGGTACCCGAAGTTACGCATCTGGCCGATGAGGCGCTGGTCGAAGAACGCGTCCATGGAACGTGGGTCGGCACGTCCCCGCGGAGACATAAGGGTTCGCGCAGCCGCCCGCGATGACCGGACCCGAAACCTCTATGGCGAGCGAATGATTCGGCCCGCCGAAAAGGGTGGATGCCCTGTTCCTAGGTCACTTCGGATTCGCGTTCGTACTCATGTGGCTGTTCCCCGGCGTGAACTCGCTTGTCATCCTGGTGGGGGTCAGCTTCCCCGACCTGCTCTGGCCCTTCCTCGTGTTCTCGGGCGCAGAGAAGGTCTCCATCGATCCGGCCTCCCCCCTCCAGGGGAACATCCGGTTCCTCAGCCTCCGGTACTCCCACTCCCTCGTCCTCGGGACGGCCATCGCCTCTGTGGTCGGGCTGGCCCTCGGGCTCGTCGTGAATCCCCTGACGGGGCTCGCGTTCGTCCTCGCGTCGGCGTCCCACTGGGTCCTCGACATCCCGATGCATCTCCATGACCTTCCGGTCCTGGGTTTCAACGGGGACCGGAACGTGGGCCTCGGGCTCTGGAGGCGGCCGAGACTCGCCTTCGCGGTCGAGTTCGTGTTCTACGTCATCCTGGCTGTCCTCTTCGTCCCGCCGGCCGCGCTCCCGGTCGTGCTCGTCCTCGGCGCGGTCTTCCACCTGCTCAATGCGAACTCCTTCCTCGGGTTCACGAAGAGGAATCTGACTCCGACCGCCGCTGCCTACGCGGCCCTGGCCCTCGTTGGCTTCAGCGCCTTCATCGTCGCGTATGCGGTCCTCGTTACGGGCCTCTGACGCGACGCGTCAGCGCGTCTTGACGACCGTGTACCCGCGGTCCGTCAAGGCCTTCGAGACGGCGTCCCAAGTGATGGCTTCGGGGTTGAACTCGACGTAGCCCTTGTTGATCATGTAGTTGATGTTGATCTCGGCGATCCCGGGGACCCTGCGGAGGGCACGACCCACGTCGATCGCGCAGCTCGCGCACGCAAGGCCGCGGATCGCGAAGACGACGCGCTGATTCTTCACCACGAGAGGACGACACCATCCCGACGATTTGGGGTTTCGCGTCAGCGGCAGAAGCGCTCCACGAATTCCCTCGTGGTCTCGGCGGCCTCCACCAGGGTCGTGCGTTCGATCCCAGGGACGCCGCAGGTCATGAAGACCGTGTCCGTCGTGGCAGTCGTCACGCGCGTTCGGTGCGAGTCCCGGTACGGGTAGATCGCGACGAGCCCCTCGTCGTCCTCGCACACCACCTCGACGCCCTTGAGAACCGCCGGCGCCTCCATGCCAATCCCGAGGAACGACTCGCCTTTCCGCGCCAAGCGCATCTGCATGTCTCCGTGCGTGTGCGCGGCGTCGAAGGCGGCGATTGCGATCCGCGTCTTCATGGAGGCGAGGTTGTACGCATCCACGAGGGTGTTGATCCGCGGCAGCTCCTTCCCCTGGAGGACGCGGCGGAGGAGCGCTTCCGACGCCGGGCGGATCTTCGTGGGATCGATCCCGACTCGCCAGTAGAAATCACGATACGACCGCATTGTGGGCTCGTCCTTCAGCGTCTCGAGCTTCAGGTGCTCGCGGAATTCCCGCACCAGCACGGGGACAAACGCGTCGAGGCGCTCGTTCCGATCCTGGACGCGGAGTCCGCCGACCTGGACGAGGTGGGCGTCCAGTCCGGGGAACGCATCCCGCAGTCCCACTTCGACCGCCAGCCGCACGGCCCGGCATCGCGGGGACGACAGATAACGTGACCGCCCCGGGATTGGGCAGAGGGGGCCACCGGACGTTATGCGGCCGCACGTCACCCGACCCACCGCGAGAGAGGGCATCGCCGTGTCGGAACCGTCCACGAGTGTACGGAGTCGGACGCCGGGAACGGTCAAAGGGAATAAGGAATCCCGCGTCGGGAACACCATGTTCGCTGGTCGCTTCGTCCGAGGGCGGCTCGTCCGCCGGATGATCAGCACCGTCGCGGCCCTCCTGGCATTCCTCGGCGGCGTGCTGGTCCTCGTGGGCTCCGTCGGCGGAGGAGTCCTCGTCGGGATGT
>JBGPGA010000220.1:0-2684 GCA_041483635.1 Thermoplasmata archaeon | reverse complement strand
TCTTTGTTGTGCCGGTGCTCATCTACGAGAAACTGGGCCCCTGGGCGGCAGTCAAGCGCAGCGCCCACATCTTCAAGTCCACCTGGGGCGAAACGATTGTCGGCGGGTTCAGCATGGGGGCGATCTTCGGGCTCCTTGGGCTCGCCGGCGTGCTCGCACCCATCCTGGGATTCGTGATCGGCGGGGTAATCGGTCTCCTGGTCGGGGTCGTCGTCGTGGTGGTCTACTGGATCATCCTGGGCCTCGTGGCGTCGGCGGCCAACTCGATCTTCATCGCGGCCCTCTATCGGTACGCCACCACGGGGAAGGTCGCAGAAGAGTTCCAGGGGCTTCCCATGTTCGGCCCCGCACCTTCGAGGCAGACATACGGCACGCCTCCCTAGGGTCCGCGACTAGCCCGAAAGTGGCGGGGGAACCCGACCACGCCTACCCTTTTCATTGCTTTCGTCTCGTTTTTTTACCGCCACCTTTAAGAAAACCTCAGCCTAAGAGGAGGGCGCAACTCAGATGCGGGGTGCGTCCCCGCGCGGGGTCTGCAGACATGGAACAGGACACCGACAAAGACAGACGAACGGCAGAGTGGCGAGATGGAGCTCTGGCTCGCATGCGCCCTCCTCACGGTCGTGCTCTACGGCCTGGGCGAGGGGCTGTCCAAAGAGCCGACGGTCCGGCTGGGTCCAGGCCGGATGCTCGCCCTGTATTCTCTCTATAGCGTTCCGATCTACGCCGGCTGGTTCTTCCTTGGGAACGGCAGCGGTTCCCTCACGGTCACGGGCATCGCCTTCGGGGTGGCCTCGGCTCTGTGCGGGACCGTGGGCAACATGCTCTGGTTCGTGGCGATGGAGTCCGGCGAGGCCTCCGTGGTCAGCGGGTTCACCGCGGCGTATCCCGTCGTCACGGTCGTGGCCGCCGTCGTGGGACTCGGTGCGACCCTCCTCCCCCTCCAGGCCGTCAGCATCGCCCTCTTCCTTGGCGCCGCAGTCCTGCTGGGATGGGTCGAGGAGTCGGACGAGAAGTCGATCAGCCGCGCCTGGCTCGCGCCGATGATCCTCGCGGTCCTCCTGTGGGGAGCGTGGGGAGTGTTCGAGAAGCTGGCGATCGCCTCCATGGGCTTTGCCGGGAACGCGGGAATCTACGTCCTCGTGTCGACCCCGATGATGCTCGCCTTCGGCTGGCGGGAATCCCGCAAGCGTGGGCCCGTCGACCGGGCGGACGTCCGAGCGGCGCAGCCGACGCTCATCCTGTTCGCGGTGGCGGGCATCACCATCTTCCTCGCAATCGGCCTTGGACCGCTCGCGGTCGTCGTTCCGCTGACGACCGCATACCCGATCGTCGCGATCCTGTTCCGCCGGTTCTGGATGGAGGAAGAGATGACCCGCATGCAGAAGATCGCGGTGGGCCTCGCAATCGTCGGGGCGGCGCTCGTCAGCCTGTGACCGCCGCGTCCCGACCTCAACCTTTAAACCGCTCGCGACGGTCGCGGCGGCGTGTTCCGGTTCTGGAGGAGCTTTCCGTTCATGGTGGCCGCCGGCCTTGTCGCCGGGTTGCTCACGGGAGGATTCCCCACCGATCTCTCGAGGCTCGTCCAGCAGGCGACCCTCATCGTCGCGATGGCCTTCTCTCTCACGGAGATCTCGTTCCGGGCCATCTCCCCGGCCGCCGAGCTGCGAGGAATCGTGCTGTCCGCGTTCATGAGCTACGGAGTCCTGGGAGGGCTCGTCGTCCTCTTTGGGCTCGCGAACGCCGATCCCGACATCCGCGCCGGCTGGATCCTCATGGCTGCGGTCCCGCCGGCCATCGCCGTGGTCCCGATCACGTCGCTCCTCCGTGGGAACGTGAGGCGGTCCCTCATCTCCGAGGCCGTCCTCTACTTTGTTGGCCTCGCGGCCGTCCCAGGACTCAGCCTTCTCTTCCTCGGCGAAGCGGTGCCTGTCGAGACATTGGCGCTCCAGACCCTCTTGCTCATCGGCGTTCCGGTCGTCGTCTCGAGGCCCCTGCGTGTGTGGAAGCCCGTCCACGACGTGCGGCCGGTCGTGGTCTGTGTCTCATTCTTCTTCCTCGTCCTCGCCATCGCGGGCTCGACGCGCAGCACGCTCCTGGGACAACCGGACCTCGCGACGAGCTTGGCATTCCTGGCCTTCGCGCGGACGATTGGCCTGGGGGTCCTCGTCCTTGCCGTCGCGGGGCTCCTCCGAACCTCGCGCGAACTCCGGATCGCCGCAGTCACGTTCGCGGGATTCAAGAATCTGGGCCTAACCGTCGTCCTCGCCTTCACCGTCGTCGGGCCGCTCGCGAGTCTCCCTGCGATCACGTCGCTCATCTTCGAGACGGTGTGGATGAGCCTCCTGCCCCTCCTGTTCCGCGTCCCGTCGAAGGGAGTCACCGAGATCGCGGAGTAGGGAACGGTTCGACTCAGTGGGCGATGACCCGCGACCCGAAGTAGTACGTGATGACCAAGGAGAGCGCCTGCTCCACGTACCCGCCGAACGTGGTCACGAGTCCGGTGACGAGAGCATAGCAGGCGAACAGGGTGAGGGCGAGGGCTCCCGCGGCGCTGAGATCGCGGAACACGAGCGCGATTCGCCTGCGCAGGGGTGTCTCGTGCACGCGACGGTGCACGATCCACGAGAGAGTCGAGCCGAGTAGGTAGCCCCCCCCCCCCCCCCCCCCCCCCCCAATTTGGG
>JBGPGA010000219.1:0-2686 GCA_041483635.1 Thermoplasmata archaeon | reverse complement strand
TGCCGCGGCACGTGATCGCTGTCGCGGGGACCTTTGTGGCCCTCGGCCTCATCGTACTCGCCTCGGTCCAGGGCCTCCAGTTCATCGTGGGCGCGTCCACGTCCCTCCTGTCCCTCGTGCTGATCTACCTGAGCATCGCCCTCGCCGTCCTCCTCGTCGTGGCGACCGGCCTGTCGTACCGGACGCGCGGGGAGCGGCCCGTCGAGGACGGCTGGCGGCACTGAGCTGCCGAGGTCTCTGCATGGAGTACGAGGACTGGGAACCCTTCTACGTCCAGATCGTGGAGGACCTCGGGCTCTCCCGCGACGACGATGAGGCGGTCGCGGCCGAGCTGGACCGCCTCCTGGGCGGCACCCGGGCCACGCTGACGGAGCTCCGCGCCCTTTTGGGCGGCCAGGTCGTGACCGTCGCGGGAAACGGATCCTCCCTGGAATCCGATCTCGCGGCCTCCAAGGGCGTCCTCGTCACGGCCGATGAGGCGACCTCCGTCGCGCTCCGGAAAGGACTGCGTCCCGACGTGCTTGTCTCGGACCTCGATGGTGACGTCCCAGATCAGATCCGGGCCAATGCGGAGGGCACGGTCGCCGTGATCCTGGGTCACGGGGACAACGGACCTGCCGTCCGGAAGTGGGCCTCGAAGTTCACAGGACGCACCGTCGCGACGACCCAGTCGCGCCCCTCGGGTCGCCTCTACGATTTCGGCGGCTTCACGGACGGGGACCGCGCCGCCTACCTCGCAGACCACTTCGGCGCGAAGGAGATTCGCCTGGTCGGCTGGGACTTCGAGCATCCGAGCGCGAAGGACGACGACCCGGAACGGAAGCTGCGCAAGCTCGACTGGGCCTACATTCTCCTTCAGAACTTGGAGCGCTCCGAGCTCGGGCTCTGATCAGAACTTCGGCTGGGCCTTCAGGAAACGCCAGCTCAGGACCGGGTCGCGGGCCGCCTGGACCTCGTCGACGCGCGACACGGCCGTGTTGTGCGGCGCGGAATGGAGGAGCTCCGGGTCTTCCTTCGTGATCTGGATGAGCGCGTCCGCGAAGGCGTCGAGCGTGGCGCGGGTTTCCGTCTCCGTGGGCTCGATCATGAGCGCCTCTTCGACCAGATGAGGGAAGTACACGGTGGGCGGGTGGTAGCCGTAGTCCATGAGCCGCTTCGCGACGTCCGTCGTCTTGACGCCCTTGGCGAGGAGCTTCGCGCCGCTCGCGACGAACTCGTGCTTCCGCAGGCCGCTGAAGGGCACGTCGAGCACGCCCTCCAGGCGGTGCTTCACATAGTTCGCGTTGAGGACCGCGCGCTCCGAGACTCGAGTCAGGCCGTCGCCGCCTTGCCGCAGGATGTATGCGTAGGCGCGGACGAGGAGCGCGAAGTTGCCGTACCAGGCGCGGACCATGCCGATCGACTTGGGCCGGTGATAGTCCAGGTGGTACGACGATCCGTCGAAAGTGACGATGGGGACGGGGAGGAACGGCTCGAGGGCCTTCTTGACCCCGACCGGGCCCGCGCCCGGACCGCCGCCGCCGTGCGGGGTCGTGAACGTCTTGTGGAGGTTGAAGTGGACGATGTCGAAGTTCATGAGGCCTGGGGAGGTCTTCCCCATGATCGCGTTCAGGTTCGCGCCGTCGTAGTAGAGGAGCCCGCCATCCCGGTGGACGATGTCCGCGACGTCCATGATGTGGTCCTCGAAGATCCCGAGGGTGTTCGGGTTCGTGATCATGAAGGCGAGCGTCTTGTCGCTCACCGCGCTCTTCAGCGCGTTCAGGTCGACGCGGCCGTCCTCCGACGGCACCTCGATGATGTCGAAG
This sequence comes from Thermoplasmata archaeon, assembly GCA_041483635.1. Lineage (GTDB taxonomy): Archaea > Thermoplasmatota > Thermoplasmata > RBG-16-68-12 > RBG-16-68-12 > RBG-16-68-12. The sequence continues at coordinate 881 of JBGPGA010000219.1, read as the reverse complement.
CCCGCCATCCCGGCGCTCGCGAAGTTCGTGCCGTGCGCCGTGTCCGGCACGATGATCTCGTGGCGGTGCTCGCCCTTGTCGTGGTTGTAGGCCTGCGCCAGGAGGAGGCCCGTGAACTCACCCTGGGCGCCCGCCGCGGGCTGCAACGTGACCGCGTCCATCCCCGCGATCGTGGCGAGGGCCTGCTTGAGCTCGTGCAGGAGGCGGAGCGCACCCTGGACCGTCGACTCGTCCTGGTCCGGGTGGACGCGGGTGACGGTCGGCAGGGACGCAAGCTCCTCGGCGTACTTCGGATTGAACTTCATCGTGCAGGAGCCGAGAGGGTAGAACCCCGTGTCGATCGAGAAATTCATCTGCGACAGCCTCGTGTAGTGCCGGACGACCTCGTGCTCCGGGACGTTCGGCAGGTTGAGTCGGTCCCGCTGGAGGGATGGCGGGACGAGGCCCCCCAGGTCGATCGGCTCGGCCTCCTCGGAGGGCTGCTCGAAGAGGAGCGGCTCGTCGTAGTACGCCTGGCGGAATTTCATCGGATCGACCTCAGGGTCTCGACGAGGCGGTCCAGGTCCTGCTTCGTGTGGCGCTCCGTGACCGCGAACAGGGCGAAGTCCCGCAGCTCCTTCAGGTGGCGGGCGTGCTGCATCCCGCCGTGGATCCCCTTCTCGAGGAGCGCACGGTGGACCGCCTCGTACCCTCCCTGGTGCCGCAGGGTGAACTCGTTGAAGTGCGCCCCCTTGAAGAGCGGGGCCTCGAAACCGGGGATCGCGCGGATCGCGGCAGCAAGGTCCTTCGCCTTGCGCATGCATTCCACGGCAACGCGCCGCAGCCCGTTCGAGCCCAGGACGGCCATGTACGCGGCGGAGGCGACGGCCATGAGGGACTCG
>JBGPGA010000218.1:0-2697 GCA_041483635.1 Thermoplasmata archaeon | reverse complement strand
CCGACGCGCCGCTGCGCACCCGGAGCGCCTCGGCTCCTCGAAGGGCACAGGGGAGCCCGCTGCAGACTTTGACCCGGGCCCAAGACCCGCGAGGGAAGTAGAACGTGTACAGGCTCAGCACGGCGGAGAGCGACGCATCGTGGAGGCGCGCGAGCTCCGCCATCTGTCCTTGGGTGAGCTCCCCCCTCCCGGCCTCCGCCTCAATCGCGTCCAGGAGAGCTTCCTGGGCCGAGCGCGCGGGAAGCCTGCCACCGTCTCCGAGCCGTGGAGGGCGCCCCTGACGTGAACGGGATGCGGGATCGTGCGAGGCGGGGAGAGTACGTTCTGTTGATTGCGTTGACCGAGGCACTCTTCGCGCCGGGCGTGCGGAACGCTCCTTGGCATGGCCCTCCATTGCGTCAGCCCCAGGGCTCGCCCCTCGTTCGGCGCAACGGATTGAGGATGACTTAAAAGAACGGGTCGTATCCTAGAGGTTTTCCGGACGGGGACCCGCACCCGACGAGTGGAGCTCGAAGGGCGACGATGGATACTTATCACCCTCCGACCGTCCCGCCCTCCGGACCCGTCGCCTAGCACGGATAGGGCTCCGGATTTCTAATCCGGCTCTCGTGGGTTCGAATCCCACCGGGTCCGTAGCCCTCGTTCAGACTACCCCGACTTCGCACGCTCAGTCCAGGTGCCGGCTCCCACCAGTCCCGAGAATTGAAACTCGTCGTGGCCCTACCAGGGGAGACGGAGTTCAAAGACGGCACCGCGGATTTCTGTTCCACCGGTCGTGACCCACGCCGATCCTTCTCATTTCCATCTCGTGAGGATCTGGTCACGCTGGAACGTGGCCTTGCTGACGAAGAAGAGCACTAAGTCCAGGGGCGCAATCACGGCAGCAATGGTCAGGAGACCGTTCGTGTCGAGCGTGATAACACCGATCTCGCCGGCGATGTAGATCGCGATGAAAGGGACGAAGGCTAGGCCGCCCAACTGGGAGGCCGCCCGAACGTCGTTGACCTTCGACGAGGCGAGGACGCTGACCTCGATGCTGAGCAGTGCAACGAGCGGGGCAAGAATCAGCAGGATGACGCCTATGCTCCAATTCGGGAAGTAGAGGTAGCCCAACTTGTCCGCGGTAACGAGGTCCATGAGCGTCATGAAGACGGCCGCACCTGCGAACGTGGCAAGCATCGCCGGGAGGAACGCAGCGATGCTCTTCCCGAGTAGGATATCTCCATCGGCTACGGGGGTCGCAAGAAGTGGTTCGAGGCTTTTCTCGACCTTCTCGCCGACGATGCTGTACGACGCGATGGGAGTGGGGACAATCGCGGGTATGATCACGTATAAAAATGCGAATGCGCCCAGGAACTGCGGCAAGGCTGCGGCAGGGAAGCCGCCTGACCTCCTCCCGCCAAACTCGATGACCAGGGGAAGGGCGACAGCGATGATGAGCGGCAACGCCACCGTCGTGTAGAGGACCACCTTCCTCCGGAGGATTGACTTGAGGTCCTTCTTTGCGATGATCCACGCATGCCTCAGGCTCACGTCTTCTCCCTCACCAGCTTCAGATACGCGTCCTCCAGAGTTGAGGACGACACGGATGCGGACTGGACGACGCCCCCGGCCTCAAATATGGCGCGGAGGATCGCCGGGTTCTCCTTCTCCGGATCCGCCACGTCGATGATCAGACGATTGCCGTCCACGGCCAGGTTCACGACCGACAGCTTCCTCAATGCGTCCAAAATCGCGTCGGTCACCTGTGCCAGTTGGACGATCGTCTTCCGGCCTCCCACGGACTGCTCAAGCTCCGCGGGAGAACCCAGGGCCATGAGCCGCGTGTTCAGGATCGCGATCCGGTCGCAGACCCTCTGGGCCTCGTCGAGGTTGTGCGTGTTCAGAAAGATGGTCTTCTTCTGCTTCTTCAGTTCCAGGAGGAAGTCCCGGACGGTCTTCGCCGACTCCGGGTCCAGGTTGGCCGTCGGCTCGTCCAGGAACAGCACCTCGGGCTCATGAACCAAGGCACGGGCGATCGCGAGCTTCTGCTTCATCCCTTTGGAGAATGTCCCGGCCGCGACGTCCCTCTTCTCCCACAGTCCCAGCATCTCGAGGAAGCGCCGGATGTTCGCTCTCCGATCCGCCTCCGCGAGGTCGTAGAGTTGGCCGTAGAAATCCAGGTTGTCGTAGGCGGTCATGTTCTCGTAGAGGCCGACGTTGTCGGGCACGAGCCCGATCATCTTCCGGATCTTCGGTGAGTCGACGTCGCTCCCGACGACGTAGTCCCCGATCCTCGCCTCGCCGCTCGTTTTCGAGATAAGACAGCAAAGCATTCGGACCGTGGTCGTTTTGCCGGCTCCATTGGGCCCCAGGAGGCCGAAGACCTCACCATCCTGGACACGGAAGGTCAGCGCGTCCACGGCAGTCAGGCCGTCGAACTTCTTGGTGAGGGATTCAGTCTCGATCAAGACACATCGCCCGGCGCGCGATCCGCGCGGTTCCCGGCAGGGGTCTCCCTCGCGCAGATACCAGACGGGAGTAGATTGTTCGCGTATAAAAGGCCGCTCGATTGCCGGAAGCTGAAGGCCGTCGGGCTGCTCGTACTGGTGCGATTTGTGATGTTTGAATAACGCGCCCGATCCGTGGGGTAATGGAAGCGGGTGATGCCCTGCGTGATACGAAAATGTTAGCCCGTCGCGCCTCCTTTAAGAAGGT
>JBGPGA010000217.1:0-2812 GCA_041483635.1 Thermoplasmata archaeon | reverse complement strand
CGGGCAATATTGTAGTCGTGGAATCCGACGCAGGGCTGCGCACGGTCACAGCCGAGCGGCTCCGGGAGGTAGGGCTTGGTGACATCCGCGTCGTGGCCCAACCGCCGACCGAGGCGTTCGATCGAATCCTCGTAATCGACCCCGAGGGACCGCCCCTCACGGCCCTCACTCCTCTCCTGGCCGACCCCGGCAGCCTGATCGCTCGCGGCCGCGGGGTCCATGACCTCGCGTTTGTGAAGGTTGTCCGGCGGAGCGGTGAGACCCTCCAGATGACCTTCAACGAGGCACCCGGCCGCCTCGCGGCGGGTCCCCGCGATTCCGTCCGCATGGCGCCGGTCGACTTCGGCCGGCTGTTCGCGGTCGAGGACCTGCTCGCGCACGCCTGGGAGGGCCGCATCACGGGGCATTATGACGAACACTTCCGCGACGTCGCGGAGGAGACCTTCTCGGGCGGACCGCTTGACGATGCCCGGCTGGCGGCCGGGACCGACCCGGCGAGGTGGGCCGCGCGGCAAGCGTTCCAGGCCGCGTACATCATGCAGAGCGCCGGGGAACTCGAGCGCGCTGCGGACGCTTACGAGCGCTCCCTGCGTCTCTTCCCGAGCGCCGAGGCGCACACGTTCCTCGGATGGACGTTCAGCTACATGGGCCGCTACGACGAGGCGATCGCGGAATGCCACCGCGCGATTGACGTCGACTCGGCGTTCGGCAATCCCTACAATGACATCGGCGCGTACCTGATCGAGCTCGGGCGCCTCGACGAGTCGATCCCCTGGCTTGAGAAGGCGATCGTGGCCTCCCGATACTGCTGCTACTTCTATGCGCACACGAACCTTGCGCGGGTCTACCTGCACAAGCGCATGCCCGAGAAGGCCCGGAAGAGCTTGCTCTCTGCGCTCCGAGTGAACCCGGACTATGCGCCGGCCCGGGAACTCCTGCGGCACCTAGACAGCGGCGCAGATTACTTCGGCTGAGCCGCAACGGCGGCCCGCAGGATCTCGAACTCCTCCAGGGGGAGGGTGGGCGCAGGGCCTCTCGACACGACGATGGCCTCCACTCGGTCGGCCAGACGGAGCACGATTGAGTCCTCGATCGTGTCCGCGATCCCGGACGCCGCGGGACCGACACGGTGCTCCACGCCGCGGACCTCCGCGCGATCCAGGTTGCGGCGGACCTCGTATCCCTGGAACTCCTTCACGTTCCACGCGCCGTGCACTTCGAGGTGTGCGCGGAATTCGAGCACGCGCCGGTCCGTGATGAGGAGCGTCCCGCCCTGGACCGCGAGGAAGACCAGGGGATGTTCGTCAGGCTCCAAATGGGCTGCGAAGAGCCCGAGGCGGTACGGATCGCGCCCGGATCGCTTCGCGAGTCCAAGGAAGGCCGTGTCCCGGAACGCCTCTGCGTCCCGCATCGCAGGGCTGAGCCTGACGAGACGGATGAAGATTGGCCTGCGGTACCCTTATCGGCCGACAGGAACTGCGGGGACCATGGGCTCGTACGCGGACGCGGAACAAAGGATGCGAGCCGCCATCTCGGAGCTTCACGACTACCTGTGGGGCGGCGCCCGGCCGGACGAGGCGAAGCTCCTCGCCCAGCTCCAGGGCGGGGCCCGGAACTTGGATCGCCACCTCGGGGCGCAGGGCCGGGTCGAACGGGCGATTCGCCCGATCACGCGGCGGTTCAGAAAAGTGACCCAGGGGGCCGACCTGTACACGTTCCTCCACACGATCGCCCACCTTTCGTTCGCGGCCGACCGGGTCCGTCGGAGCCCGAAGGAAGCCGCAAAGGCCGCGAGTCAGGTCGCCATCTCCCTCTGCATCCACCTGGCCTCCGCGGCAAAGCGGTTCGATCTCGTAGAGAGCTTCGAGACGGGCCACACGGACTTCGCCGAGTTCACCTCCAAGCTCGCGGACGCGCTCGAGGAACGGGGCGTCCTCCGAGCGGGTGAGTTCCGGCGCGCGACGAACCAGGCGTTCGACGTGAATGCCCTTTGGGACCGGAGGGCGTCCACCGACGCGAAGCGGATCATGGGGGCCGCGAGCGTGGCCTCCGCGGGGTTCGCCTGCGTCCTCTTCATCGACGCCCTCCGGAGCCTGGGCCGCTACCGGGAAACACCGTATGCCCGCCTCATCCCGGTCGTCGGCCGAATCCTCCGGGCCGTGGGAAGCCACCCTTAAATCGAAGGCCCCCTTGTCCTCGCAGGGGATCCGTGGCCGAAGACCTGATTGCCGGAGCGAAGGCGGCCCTCGAGGGCAGCCGCCCCGACGACGCGCGCGCCTTGGTTGACCGCGCGTACCACGACCACCCGGAGGACGCCCAGGTCCGGGAGATGTACACGGCCCTCCACCTGGCCCGCGCGATCCGTCTGTCCGCCCGCGCCCGGGAACTGCGTCGGGAGGAGATCGCCCGCCGCGAGATCCCGGTCGACACGGAGTTCGAGGATTCACCGGAGGTGGCGAAGGCGTTCGATGGCGCGTACGGGGCCATCGAAGAGGTGCTTGCCGCGGACCCCCGTCACGAGAAGGGGCTCATGATGAAGGCGTCGCTCGTCTTCCGCCGTGACCGCACCACGGGTCGAGCCGCCGCAATCGAACTCCTCGAGTCGATCGTGGCCGCGAACCCCTTGAACCGCCAGGTCCTCTACACGATCCGGAAGATCGAGGCTCCCTGCAAGCGATGCAGCGACTCGGGGTTCTGCTTGCGCTGCCGGGGTCGCGGGTCCCGGCGCATCCTCGGCATGCAGTCGAAGTGCGACACGTGCCATGGGCAGGGCATCTGCCTCGCCTGCGGGATTCTATGAAGGCGTCTCGGG
>JBGPGA010000216.1:0-2813 GCA_041483635.1 Thermoplasmata archaeon | reverse complement strand
GCAACGGCACGAGCGAGATCTTCGCGGACGAGGCGTCAGTCCTGTACATCTCGACCCACCAGTACGGCATCTATCCCGGGACCGGCGCGGCCGAGGACGTCGGGAAGGGCGAAGGACGCGGCTTCAACGTCAACATCCCCTTCACCGCCGGATGCGGGGACGAGTCGTTCCGCATCGCATTCGAGCAAATCATCGCCCCGGTCGTGCGGGAGTACAAACCGGATGTGATCCTGGTCAGCCTCGGGATCGACGCGCACTATCGCGACCCGCTCACGGGCCTGTCCCTCTCGTCGCCCGGGTACATCGACCTCATGAGGAAAAGCGCGGACCTCGCGAAGGATCTCTGCGGCGACCGGTTCGTCGTGGCCCTCGAGGGCGGATACCACCTTCAAGCCCTCTCCGAGGTCTACGCCGGCGTCGTGGCCCGGCTTCAACACCGGCGCGTCGATCTGGAGCTCACGCAGCTCCTCGACGCAAAGGGGAAGGGGCGGCCGGCCGTCGAGGCGACGAAGCGGGCCCACAAGGAGTTCTGGAACCTACGTTGACCGGCCGAGCTTTCGCTCCGTAATCATCCGTTCCTTGTCCTTGACGATCCGCTTGTACAGGGTCTCGAGGAGCTCTTTCAGCGCTAGGTGAAGGTCCCAGTCGAAGTGGTTCGCGTAGTACATCTGATGTGACGTCTGGAAACGGCACCGGATCGAATACTTCCACCGGTCGCCGTCCGGTTTGTACTTCTGAATATGGAGAGACAGCGTCTTCGGCGTCACGAGCTGGGCGATGCGCCGCATCTCCTTCTGGACGGTCGCGTAGATCGTGTCGTAGCTCTCCGCCGGCTCCTCTTCGAGCCCGCTGATCGACACGAAGAGCTGCTCGCGTTCCCGGAGTCCGGCGAGGAAGTGCATCAGGTCGAGCTTCGTGACGATCCCGACGGGTTCGTCCTTGTCCGTGATGATGACGCTCGAGACGTCGTTCCTCAACATGAGTTCCGCGGCGCGCGCGAGGTTCCCGTCCGGTCCCATCGTGATGGGCGGATAGTGCATCACGCTCTTCACTTCGAGTTCGACCTTCGTCTCCGCGCCAGCGCGCTCCCCCTGGTGCTCCCGGTTCATCGGTTTCGCGAAGAGGTCCGTGACGTCCTTCATGCCGATCGCGCCTTTCAGGTGGCGGTTCTTGTCCACGACAGGGAGGGAGCGTTCGCCGAGGGACTGCATCACGTGCACCGCGTGCTCGACCGTGTCGTTCTCCGACACGGCCTGCGGATTCGGGGTCATGAAATCGCGGACCTTCAGTCCCTCGAGGCCCCCAGCCTCGACCAGGGAACGGACGAGGTCTGTGCGAGAGATGATCCCGAGCAACTTCTTCCGATCGACGACCGGGAGCGCCCGGAAGCCCGTCATGATTAGTTGCTCCGCCGCCTCCGGGAGGGTCGTGTCGGACCGGATGCCGGGGGCCGTCACCATCAACGTGGAGACCTTGGTGGTGGGCGGCAGCTTATGGCGTTTCATGAGCTCGCGGAAGGTCACGATGCCCTCCATCTTCCCCTTGCGGCCGACCGGGATTTCGTGGACGTCGTGTTTCTTCATCTTTCCAAGCACGACCCCGAGGTCGTCATCCGGTTCGGCCCACACGACCTCCGTCGTCAGAAAATCGGATACCGTGAGGTCCTGCACGTTTCGGCGGGCCATGGCAAAATCCCTCCCGGGGAACCTTCCATAGCAGGTCGGTCTATAATAACCTTATTTGGCGGAGACATGTCCGGGCCCGATGCACGTCCGCGCGACGGTCCGATTCCACGGCCGCGTCCAGGGCGTCTACTTCCGGACCCACTGCGAGGAACAGGCTCGCTCTCTCGGGCTCACGGGGTACGTACGCAACCTTCCTGGAGGCGAGGTCGAGGCGGTCTTCGAGGGCGAGCGAGCCGCCGTCGAGGCATGCATCGAGTGGAACCGGACGTCCCAGCCCGCCGCGAGGGTCTCATCGGTCGACGTGTCGTGGGGCGCCGCGACCGGAGAGTTCCGCGGTTTCGAGATCCGTCGCTGAAGGGCATCTCAGGCGATCTGGATGTGGTACGTCCGTTCGGGCATCTCCTTGTGGATGACCCACGCCTGGTCCTCGGACATGACGCCCTTCTCGATCCATGCGCGCGTCTTCTTGGGGACCGTGGCCGGCCCGAGGACCGCGCCGGGCCGCCGCGGATCGTCGATGTAGTCCGTCTCGAGGAGGAACTGGGGTCCTCCCTTCAGCGCTTCGGACACGAGGACTTCTTTGGCGAGAAAGGATGGCACGAGGCCATGGGTGTCCTCGGGGCGCGTGAGCGGCGTCGCGTGATGCTTGACGACCCGGTTCCGGTCGAGCCCCGCTTTCGTGGCAATCGCCGCGAATTCGGCGTATGTCTCGGGCGTTGGATCCTCCGTGTGGAGCACGACCGCGCAGCCGAGGCGCTTCGCGGATTCCATCGCGTAAAGCATGACCTCGTTGCATACCTTGATGATCTCCGGACCGACCGGGAAATGGGGTCGGCCGATTTCGCCGATGGCCACTGCCTTCCCCTGGGCCACGTAGCGCGCGGCGAGGTCGAGTCCCTGGCGCATCGCCGCGACGGCGGCGTCGAGCCCCTGGACCTCTTTCAGATGGAGGCACTCGACGGGGTACGGACCGAGGGCGACGAACACCTGGAGATGGGTCGCGGCGCGAATCGAATCGGCCATGGCGAGTGTCTTGCGGTACGCCCGTTCGTAGTCGAGGCCGTGGTTGATGGGGATGTCCTCGTAGGGGGAATGGGTCAGGAGGAGCGCCGTCCCGCCCGCCTTCTC
>JBGPGA010000215.1:0-2913 GCA_041483635.1 Thermoplasmata archaeon | reverse complement strand
GGATGAAGAGGACGCCAAGGTCGAGGTTCGCGACGTACAGGCCGCTGGACCACGGCAGGGCCGCGAACGTCATCAGCGTGGTCCCCGCGATCCAGGCCGGCGCGACGTTGAACATCATCGAATCGGCCGACGCAGGGACCAAGTTCTCCTTCTGCAGGAGCTTCATGCCGTCGGCCACGTTCTGGAGGTAGCCCCATCCCTTGTGGGTGGGCCGGTCCTTGCGGCGGCTGAACGGCCAGAGGGGCAGGGACCAGACCGAGATCATGATCCCATACCGGTCCTGGAGCCGGCTGTACAGTTTGCGCTCGACCCACATCATCGTGAGCAGGTTGAGCAGCACGGCCCAGATGACCATGACGAGGACCATGACGAGCCACGTGAGCACGGTCAGGACCCCGGGTGAAGCGAGCCAGCCGCCGAGGGCGTGGAGGGGGTCGTTGATCGGAGGGATGACGACTCCGATCGCGTACAGAATCTGATCGATGATCCAGATGATCGCGCCGGTCAGGATGTAGCACGACCCGAACAGACTCGGGACGAGGGCCGCGCTCATTTGTCGATCTCCCCCACACAGACATCGATCGATCCGAGGATGGCGACCGAATCGGCGAGCTTGTTGCCGCGGAGCATGATCGGCGTTGCGGCCATCGTGCAGAAGATCGGGCTGCGGATCTTCACGCGGTACGGTCGGTCGTCCCCGTCGCCGCAGACGTAGAACAGGGCTTCGCCCCGGGAGTCCTCCGTGCGGACGTAGCCCTCGCCCTCCGCGCGGCGCGGCGGCTTGATCCGATAGGCTCCTTCCTTCGGCATCTTCGCGAGGGCTTGGAGGACGATCTTGCAGGACTCGCGCATCTCGTTGAACCGGCAGATGAACCGGGAGTACGAGTCCCCGGCGTCGGGTCCCTTCCAGACCTGAGGTTCGAATTCCATCTCCTCGTACACCTCATATGGATCGAGGCGGCGGACGTCGACGTTCACTCCACAGGCCCGGAGGTTCGGCCCGGTGACGCCCCAGTTGATCGCGTCGGCCGCGGAGATCATCCCCACGCCCTGGGTGCGCATGTGGAAGATCTTGGACTCCTGGAGCATCGCCTGGTACTCGTGGTCGATCTTGTCGAGGAAGTGCGTGATGCTCCGCTTGCACATCGCCTCGAAGTTCTCCGGGATGTCGTTCCGCACCCCGCCGATCCGCGGGTAGTTCTGGTTCATGCGCATCCCGGTTAGGAGCTGGATCAGGTCGAGGAACAGCTCCCGTTCCCGGAGGGACCACAGAAGGACGGTCAGGAGGCCGAGGTCGGGCCCGTAGGCGGCGAGCCACATCAGGTGCGAGGCGATCCGCTGCAGCTCGAGGGAGATCACCCGGAGGTACTGTCCGCGCTCGGGGACCTCGATGCCCATCATCTTCTCTACCGCGAGGCAGTACGCGTGGGACCAGGTGATCGACGACACGTAGCAGAGGCGGTCCGTGAGCACGATCACCTTCTGGAACTCGCGGACCTCCGCGATCTTCTCCACGCCGCGGTGGAGGTAGCCGATCTCCGGCTTGGCGTCCGTAATCGTCTCGCCGTCGACCTTGACCTTCATGTTCCAGAGCCCATGGGTCATGGGGTGCTGCGGCCCCATGTTGATCCAGAACTCGGGCACCTACTTCCCTCCCTTGAGCTTGCGGCGACTGATGTACTGCCGGTCGACCTCCTGAGGGAAGTCCTTGCGGAGCGGGTGGAACTTGAAGTCGTCCGGGAGCAAGATGCGCCGCAGGTCCGGGTGGCCCTCGTACACGATGCCCATGAGATCCCAAGCCTCGCGCTCATGGTAGTTCGCGGCGTTCCAGAGGGGGCAGACCGTCGCGATCTTCGGGTCGTCGTGGGGGATGCGCGCGTTCACCTGGACGACGCAACCGTTGTAGTAGTTCTCGAGGTGGTAGACGCTCTCGTAGTGGTCCTTCCAGTCCACCGCGCTGATGCAGCCGAGGTGCTCGAAGTGGGCGGCCTCCTTCAGGAACTGGCACACCGGGACGAGGTCCGCCCGGTCAATCGCAACCTCCACGAGGAGGGGCCGCACGACGCGCGCGTCCAGGAGCTTGGCCGCGAACTGCCGCTTGAGTTGCGCGAGCACCTCGCCCTCGATGCCAGCGACGGGCCGGTCGTTGATCTCCGGGGCGCCCGCCGGGTTCGTGGTCATATCTGGATGACCTCTTCCTTCTTCAGCGCGTACTGGGTGGCGACGAACATGATGACGAGGAACATGATCGGGGAATAGCGAGCGAGGGGGGGCGTGGCGGGGTCCAGGAGCCCGCCCCACGCGAACGCCCACAGAAGGAGGAAGATCGCCGCGACATCGAAAACCAGGAAGATGAGCGCGAACATGTAATACTGGAAGTGGAACTCGATCTGGGCCTCCCCCTCGGGCAGCTCGCCGCACTCGTAGACGAGGTCCTTGAGCGGGGTCGGGTTCGTCGGGCGGAAGAGCCGGGTCGCGAAGAAGGTGCCAAGGGGGAAGAGTATGGCGACGATAGCGAAAATGACGACTGGGCCATAGGTGTCGAGGAGTGCCATCCGGCGCAGGAAAAAAGGTTACCCTATTAAACCTTTGGCGCGCACGGTATGGACGTGCTCCGTTTCTCCCGAGAAACGGCTCTTTTGGACACGATTGGCCCACCGCCTGCAACCATTTATATTCGGGGGTTCCATTTGATTTGCCGATGGCCGATCCGCGACGGCTACCCCCGGGACAGCACGCGGTCCGGAAGTGGCCCCGGCTCGACCTCGGCGTCGTCCCACGCTTCGACCCGAAGACGTGGGAGTTCCGAGTGGACGGGGAGGTCGACGCGCCCCTGCGGCTGAGCTACGAGGAATTCGTCGCGCTACCCAAGTCGGGCGTGACCTCGGACTTTCACTGCGTGACCGGCTGGTC
>JBGPGA010000214.1:0-2934 GCA_041483635.1 Thermoplasmata archaeon | reverse complement strand
GGTTCTTCGCGTCCGCGTCCGAGATCACGACGTGCTCGAGCTCTCCGAATCCGGTCTTGATTCCGTACGCCACGGTCCCCGCGGCTAGGATCGCCTCGACCGCCCGCCTCCCCTCGTCCACGCGCCTCCCCGCAGCGGGAGCGAGGTGGACCTTCGCCCCGTCCCGGGCGACCCGGACCAGGTCGTCGACATCGAGGGATTGGCCGTCGATGGAGAGCATGTGCGGCCTCGCGCGGGCATCCGCCCCGCGGCGTTAAAGGTTTGGCGAGTCGCCCGCCAAAGGCGTTAAGCCCGCGACGGACATGGGGACCGGGCCCATGCAGATCGTGTTCCTCGGCACGTCCGGTTCGTGGCCCACGCCGAAGCGCAACGTGAGCGCGATCGCGGTCAAGCGGGGTCCTGAGGTCCTCCTGTTCGACTGCGGGGAAGGCACGCAGCGGCAGTTCATGGTCTCCAAGCTGAGCTTCATGCAGGTGTCCCGCGTCTTCCTCACGCACTTCCACGGGGACCACTTCCTCGGCCTGCCGGGGCTGTTCCAGAGCATGAACTTCTTCGGGCGCGAGGTCCCGCTCGAGGTGTACGGCCCCTCGGGCTGCGAGAGCCTCGTCCACGAGCTCCTCTCCCTGGGTCATTTCATGGCGGGCTATCCTGTCCAGGCGCGGGACCTCTCCCCGGGCGAGCGGGTCGACTGCGGGGAGTACGTCGTCACCGCCTTCGAGGCGGTCCACACGGTCCCCGGGCTCGGCTACGTCCTCGAAGAGAAGGAGCGTCCGGGTCGGTTCGACCTGGAGGGGGCAAAGGCCCTCGGCATCCCGCCCGGACCCCTGTACAGCCGCCTCCAGGAGGGACAGACGGTCACGGTCGGCGGCCAGACGTTCCGGCCGGAGCAGGTCCTCGGTCCGCCCCGGCGCGGGCGCAAGATCGTGTACACGGGAGACTCGATGCCCCACGACGCCCTCGTCACGATGGCGCGAGGGGCGGACGTCCTGATCCACGACGCCACGTCCGACGCGTCCCTGGAGGAGAAGGCGAACCGCTACGGGCACTCCTCCTCGCGTCAGGCGGCCCAGGTGGCCCGGAAGGCGGGCGTGGGCCTCCTCATCCTCACGCACCTCAGCCCGAGGTACGAGGATCCGTCCTCGATCCTGGACGACGCACGGGCCGTCTTCGAGAACGTCCGGCTCGCGGACGATTTCCTCGAGATCGACGTCCCCTATCCGGAGTAGCCGGCGGCCAGCTCGGCGTGGGCATCCCGGACGAACGCGGCCAGATCGGCCTGGGCCCGCTCCGCATACACGGCGACGCGCCGCGCGACCTCCTGACGGGCCCGCGGGTTCGCGGCAGGACCGATGTATTCCTCGACCTGCTCGCGGCGAGCCCCGCGCGATTCATAGTGCCAGAAGTACAGGTAGGGGCGTCCATGGATCGTCTTCTCGCAGTACCCGCAGCCGAGCATCATGGGGACACCATGACGGGGTATGGTGTCCGAGAGCTTCAAGTTATCGTTGAATAACGATAACAACGAGCCGGGGCCCCTGAAAGGTCCCGCGGCCTTACTTCACGGGGCTCACAGGAGCTTCATCAGATCCGACTTCGTCACGATGCCCGTGACCTCGCCCTTGTTCGTCACGAGTACCGCGTTGTAGTGACGCAGGAGCCCCGCGGCGAGCTCGACGGGCGCTTTCGAGTCGACCTGGGGGAACGCGGGTTCCATGACCTCCTCGACGCGGATCCGCGCGAGGTCCTTCGGGTCCTTCCCGGAGAGGATGAGGTTGTTGATCACCTTGTCCGAGATCGAGCCGACCGGGTGCCCGTTGTTCATGACGGGCATCTGCGAGAACTTCCAGTGGCGCATCTCGTCCACCGCGACCTCGAGGGGCAACCTCGCTTCGACGTACTGCACTTTGCGGGTCTGGACCTGGTCGACGAGGGCCTTCTTCTCCTGTTTCTTGAGCTCGGTCTGGAGCGCGTTGTAGACCCGCCGCACGACGTCGTACGAGGGGTTCATCTGCTTCTTCTCGATCTTCACGATTGTCGACTGGCTCACATTGGACATACGGGCCAGGGCGGTCTGCGTGAGCCCGAGGGCCTTGCGCAACCGGGGGATCTCCTCGAGGTCGGGCAACATCGGTCCGCGGACGGCGGAACGCCTACATATTCCTGCCGGAATGTTCCGAGCGACAACATATTCATTCGAATCGGAGTGGCCGGTATTCCGATAGAGGAATACTTATGCCTGCCCCGTTATTCCTGGCGACCGTCGCGGGCGGGGCAACAAAAGCCATATATCCCGCGAACCGCTCCGCGGCCTCACTTCCGGGGGGCCACTCTTGCCGCGGAACATCACCGTCGAGGAACTCATCCACACGCCGATCGAGGAACAGGGCACGGAGATCATCGAGAGGAAAGGCGTGGGCCACCCGGACAGCATGATGGACGGGATTGCCGAGGCGGTCTCCCGAGCCCTCTGCAAGATGTATCTTGAGCGCTACGGCCGCATCCTCCACCACAACACGGACCAGGGTGAGATCGTCGGCGGGCAGAGCGCCCCCCGGTTCGGCGGGGGCATCGTCCTGGAACCCGCGAACGTGATCCTCGTCGGCCGCGCGACGACGATGGTCAACAACGAACGCTTGCCGTACCGGACGACCGCCGTGGAGGCGGCCCGGGACCACATCCGCAAGACGTGCACGAACCTGAACGTCGACGCGGACGTGATCATCGACTGCAAGATTGGCCAAGGCTCCGTCGACCTACGCGGGCTCTACGACACGCAGAAGCAACTCGCGAACGACACCTCCTTCGGGGTCGGCTTCGCACCGTTCTCGCAGACGGAGAACCTGGTGTTGAAGACGGAGGAGCTCATCAACGGCCCGCTGAAGAAGGACCTCAAGGAGGTCGGCCAGGACATCAAGGTCATGGGCGTGCGGAAGG
>JBGPGA010000213.1:0-2972 GCA_041483635.1 Thermoplasmata archaeon | reverse complement strand
TGACGAACATCTTCTTCACGCTCGCGAACGAACGTCTCGCTTCCTGGGTCCGTCTGGCGGAGGAGAAGCTGAAACCCCTGGGGATCAAGCTCTTCCTGAACATCGGGAACGATGACTTCCAGGATCTGGGACGAACGATCGAGGCCTCGAGCTACGTCGTCTATCCGAACAACAAGGTCCTGCCGCTCGACGACGACCACGAGATGATCAGCCTGGGCAACACGAACATTACGCCCTGGAAGTGCGAGGGCGACCTAGAAGAGCCGGAGCTTCAGCGGATGCTCGATGCCCTGGCCTCCAAGCTCCAGCACCCGGAGAGGGCGCTCTTCAACCTCCACTGTCCTCCCGTCGACACGAAGCTCGATGTCGCCCCCCTCCTCGATGCCGAGCTGCGTCCGGTGTACCTTCCCGGCGGCGAGCCTCAGATGGTCCATGTCGGATGCAAGGCGGTTCGCGCGCTCCTGCAGCGGGTGCAGCCCATGGCGGGCCTCCACGGCCACATTCACGAGTCCCGCGGCTACGAGAAGATCGGTCGGACGATGTGCTTCAATCCGGGGAGCGAGTACACGATCGGCGTCCTGAGCAGTCTCCTCCTAAACCTGTCCCGCGAGAAGGTCGAGTCGTTCATGTTCCTGAGCGCGTAGGAACGCCGACCCGGCGGTCGCCACCCTCCCGCAGAGGGGTCATTACAACAATGCCGGGTGTTTGATGTGGGGACATCCTCCATGGCGAGGCTTGATGTGGGGGCCCGGCGCCAAGTCGGTCCACCTCGGTGAAGCCGAGTTCTGCGCACAGTCCATCGAGCTCGTGAAGCGAGCCCGGGAGATGGGCGTCCCAATCCGGATCCTGGGAGCGATGGCCGTCTACATCCATTCGAGCCACCAGCCCGAATCCCTTCAGCGGTATCGCTCTCTCGAGCGACTCGGCCCCGGCCGCCCGCTCTTCACGGACCTCGATGTCGTCGGATACAGCGAGCGGCAGAAGGAGACCGCCCGGTTCTTCCAGGAGACGATGAAGTTCACCCCGGATTTCCACGTGAACGCCCTCTTCTCCGGGCGTCGGAACGTCTTCCGCCATCCGGACGGCCTGTTCGACGTGGATGTGTTCTACGACCTCCTGAGTTTCAGCCACGATGTCCGCTTCCGCGACTCAATCAGCGGGGACCGGCTCGAGCTCGACTTCCCGACGATCTCCGTGGCGGACATCGTCCTCGAGAAGCTCCAGATTCATCACATCAACCACAAGGACCTCGTGGACCTCTTCATGCTCCTGAGCGTGCACGATGTCGACAAAGGGACGGGGCCGGACTTCGTGGATGGTGCGTACATCGCACGGATACTCAGCGGGGACTGGGGCTTCGAGTACGATGCCCGATCGAACCTTCAGAAGGTGCTGGGGGTCGCGGACCACGCGGTGGGCGAGGGGCGCGCGAGCGCAGCGGAGCGGGACCACGTCGAAACGGGCATCCGACATCTCCTTCAACTCATCGATCGCGAGCCGAAAACGAAGGATTGGCAGAAGCGGGCCAAGAAGGGTACCTCGAAACCCTGGTTCAACGAGGTGGACGAGATCGAACGCTGAAGGGCGTCGACGGGTGAAGGTGGGGGACGGACATGTTGAAGTCGCATGAGGGTCTGGTGAAGTTGCGAAAGATCAGCCAGGACGAGAAACCCGCCCTGACCGTCGAACCGGGGGAGACCCTCGAGTTCGAGATGCCCGACTTCAGCGGGGGTGCGATCACGAAGAAGTCCACCGCGGCGGACATCAAGGCCCTCCAGTTCTCGAAGGGCTACGCCCTCGCCGGGCCGATCTGGGTCGAGGGCGCGGAGAAGGGGGACCTCCTCGAGGTCGAGCTCCTCGCTTTTGAGCACCACGGATGGGGCTACACGGCGATCTTCCCCGAGGTGGAGCAGTTCAACCTCGCGGACTACCCTGAGGAGCGGTTCGAGCCGTTTATCGCGTTCTGGGATGTCCAGGAGGGCGTCGCGGTCTGGAAGAAGTTCAACGTCCACGTGCCGCTGCATCCCTTCCTCGGTGTGATCGGCACCGCGCCGTTCCTGACCGGTTCCTTCAACCCGCTGCCGCCCCGGGAGTGCGGCGGCAACCTGGACTGCAAGCACCTCACCGCAGGCGCGAAGCTCTACCTGCCCGTGCACACGGAGGGCGCGAGGCTCTTCCTCGGAGACCCGCATCTCGCGATGGGGGACGGCGAGGTGTACTCGAGCGCGATCGAGGCGCCGCTCAAAGTGAAGGTGCGCGTGAACGTTCGGAAGGACCTGAAGCACCTCGACCCTCCCGCCTTCGTGGTCAAGCGGTCCCAGGTCCAGGACGTCTTCGACGGCGGCTACATCGGCTTCATGGGCGTGGCCCGGACCTTGGACGAGGCCACGGAGATCGCCGCCCGCAAGGCGATGGGCTACTTCTGCAAGAAGCTCGGGATGACTCCGGCGGAGGCCGCGATCCTCCTGGGCGTCACCCTCGACATCACGATCAGCGAAATCCCGGACCTGCCGATGAAGGTCGTCAGCGGCCTCGTGCCTCTGTCGTTCTTCCCCGGCGTATCGTTCCCGTGAGGGAGAGGAGAACCATGGATGCGAAGTACTACATCGGACTGGACGAGACCTACGGTGCGCACAACTACCACCCGCTCCCCGTCGTCATCTCGAAGGCGAAGGGCGTCTGGGTGTGGGACGTCGAGGGCAAGAAGTACATCGACATGCTGAGCTCGTACTCGGCGATCAACCAGGGCCACTTGCACCCGCGGATCGTGAAGGCCGCGAAGGACCAGATGGACCGGGTCACGCTGACGTCGCGGGCCTTCTGCAACGACCGGATGGGGCCGTTCCTGAAGAAGCTCTGCGAGGTCACGGGGATGGACGTCGCCTTGCCGATGAACACGGGCGCGGAGGCCGTCGAGACCTCGATCAAGGTCGCGCGACGGTGGGCGCATCAGAAGAAAGGGATCCCTGAGG
>JBGPGA010000212.1:0-2985 GCA_041483635.1 Thermoplasmata archaeon | reverse complement strand
TTCCCGCGCACGGTCTTCTTTTTGCGCATGCCCTCTCTCGGGGGATGGAAGCCGACGCCCCCGCTCAAGAGGAGGCGCTTGCGCCGCGGTCCCGGCAGGTCCGGACGCATGGGGAAACCGTCCTTGTCGCTCCCGCCCGTGACCTGGAGCTTGTAACCCGGCAGGCCGACGTAGAGGCCGTCGACCTCTTCGCCGATCTTCTTGCCCACGAGAGCGTTCGCATAGTGGCCCGTGATGTCGTGCTTGTACGTCCTGCCGCTCTTCGTGTCGGCGATGATCGCCTTGAACTCGGCCATGAGAATCTCCCGCGGGGTACGCGCTGATGCGGGCCATTCATAAAAGGATTTTGGGGACGCGCCCCGCCCTCCCGGAGGGAGACGCGGTCAGGACGCGCGCGCATCCGGGCCCCGGTCCGAGAACAGGCCGAGGACGTGGCCCAGCTCGCGGAAGAGGGCGACGATCTGCCGCCCCTCCTCGCGGGAGACGGCCTCGAGGCCCGTGAGGGCCTCCGTCATCTGCATCAGGCGGTACACCGCATCGGGCGTGTTGAAATCGTCGTCCATCGCCGCGAGGAAACCCTGCCGCGTCGCCTCCACGAGCGCCGCGACCTTACCGTCCGTCCCGGCGCCCCGCGCCTCCGCTGCGGCGCGGATCGCGGCGCGCATCGCCTCGTACTCCTCGCGGGTGCGTCGGAAGCAGTCCTTGTCGTACTCGACATCCTCACGATAGTGCGCCTTGAGCAAGCACAGCCGGACGACCTCTCCGGGATACTCCGCGAGCACGGAGCGGATCGTCACGAAGTTCCCGAGGCTCTTCGACATCTTGTCCTGCTCGAGCGTCAGGAAGCCGTTGTGCATCCAGGTGCGCGTCCACTCGAGTCCCCATGCGCCCTCGCAGATCATCGCCTCGCTCTCGTGGTGGGGGAACTTGAGGTCCGAGCCGCCCCCGTGGATGTCGAGCGGCGCTCCAAGATACTTGAACGCCATCGCGTTGCACTCGACATGCCATCCGGGACGGCCGTCGCCCCACGGGCTCGGCCACGAGGGCTCGCCCTCCTTGGAGGCCTTCCAGAGGGCGAAGTCGAGGGGGTCCTCGCGCGTGCTGCCCGGAGGGAGCGGGTCGACGACGATGTCCTCGACCTTGTGGTGCGCGAGGATCCCGAACGAGTGCTTCGCCTTACGGGTCCGGAAGTACACGTCCCCTCCGACGGCATACGCGAACCCGCGGTCGATAAGAAGGCGGATGACGCCCTGGATCTCCGGAATGTGTTCCGAGACCTTCGGGTAGTGCGTCGCCGGGGAGACGTTCAGGGCGCGCATGTCCTCGAGGAACGCGTCGATGTAGAACCGCGCGTACTCGAGGGGAGGCTTCCCGACCTGGGCCGCTCGGCGGATGATGACCTCCTCGATGTCCGTGAAATTCTGGACGAAGTCCACGTGGTATTCGAGGAACTCGAGGTAGCGGCGCACCGTGTCGAAGCTCACGTACGACTTCGCGTGCCCGAGGTGGCTGTAGTCGTACGTCGTTGGGCCGCACACGTACATCCTTACGTGTTGGTCCTCGCGCGGCTCGAACGGCTCCTTGCGGCGGGAGCGAGTGTTGTAGATGCGGAGGACCATGGTGGCCTTCTCCGCGCGTTACGCGAGGGCGCTATTAGACCCTTAGCCCGCCGTCGCACCGGAAGAACGGCGGGAGCGAAACCTATTTCCCGAGCGGCCCTTTCTAGCGACTCGCTGGGCCGGTAGATCAGCGGAAGATCGCCGCCTTCGCAAGGCGGAAGCCGTGGGTTCAAATCCCACCCGGTCCACTTCGCGATCCTCGGTCAACCGAGACGGGTCCCGCACTTCCCGCAGAACGTGTCCTCGGATTCGAGGGCCGCGCCGCACTGCGGGCACTCGTACTCGATCTTCGAGCCGCAGCGGCCGCAGAACCCGTCGTGGGGTCCGAGAGGGGCTCCGCATTGCGGGCAGCCGCCCTCCTCGGGACGTGGCTTCGCGGCGCACTCCTCGCAAAGGATGACGGACGCCCCCTGCCGCGGAACCGGCCTCCACGTCGCAGTGGTCTTGCCGCAGTCCGCGCACCTGCGCTCGCGGGCCTCCGAAGCTTCGATGAGCCGCAACTCGGGGCGGCCGGGCGGCGCCTGCTCCTCAGGAACCTCATCCTCCGGGGGGACGGCCATCACTGGAGGAACCGCCACGCCTGCGTAAAAGGTTCGCCCTCAGTCCGTCTCGTCCTTGGGGATCGTGATGGACTTCAGGCGCGGAGCCCCGTCGGGCGTCTCTTCCTCGAGGTACGTCAGGTACCCCGAGCCGACGTTGAAGTGGACGACACTGACCTTCTTGTCAAAGTCCACCATGGCCTTTCCGGACTTGCGCTTCATCGGTGTCTCCTCGCAGAGAATCCACGCCCGGGTGATTACTTAAACCTCAGTCCTCAAAAGTCGCTATCGATAATCGTAGTACCGAAAGGAGCGCGGAGGAGCGTGACTGCACCGCGTCGTGAGGCACGGGCCGGCCTTCCGGGCCAACTATTAAGAGCGACGGAGCCACAATAAACCCCTGAGGACCTGAGCGGGGGAAATGATCACCGTCAAGAAGCTCGCGGCCGGGATCGAGAAGCGACTCGGGCATGCTGCCGAGGAGTCGCTCGAGGAGGCCCGCGTCGTGATGAACTACTTCGGATTCAAGGACACGATCATCGACAACGCGATCGAACCGGAGGACCGGAAGCTCTTCTACGCACTCCAAGAGGTCGGGATCATCCACAGCTACTGGGAGACGGTCCCCCTCCTCGATGGACGCCACTGGCGGATCTTCTACTGGCAGCTCGACGAGAAGGTCTTGGACCGCCTGGCCCGCGACGTGGAGATCCCCGCCGAGGACCATCTCTACCAGACCCTGCCCGACGAGGCGTGGAGCCACCCGCCCGCCGCGAGCTGACTCACGGACCCGACCACGCCTGCTCCCCGATGAGCGGGACGAAGGC
>JBGPGA010000211.1:0-3250 GCA_041483635.1 Thermoplasmata archaeon | reverse complement strand
CCCAGGAGGGCCGCGGGAAGCAAGGAGATGAAAGGCGGAGGAGGCGGCGAGACGTAGCCGGGCGGGATGTAGTTCAGCGCGAAGGAGACCGTGCGCGTGATCGTCCGCGGGTTCGCCCCGAGGTTGTCCGTGTACACGACCGTCGTGGTGAAGGACGCGAAGACGGTCGTGTTGGGGTCGTTCGTCATGTTCTGCCGGATGGCGGGCGCGATGAATCCGGTGAAGTTGAAGTACGCCGTCCCGGTCACGTTGTTCTGGTACTGACCCTCAAACCCGCCCGGATCCCCATCGAGCGTCCAGCCGAGCTGCGGACCTAGGCTCATGTTCGCGGTCATGTTCTCTGCCCAGAACGTGAACGAAGAATTGCCGGTAATCTGGTCCATCTGCAGGACGATGGCGACCTCAGAGGTGTGGGGTTGGTCCAGGAGGACGGTGAGGGCATAGTTGGATCTCGGCTGGGAGGCGAGCGCGGGCGACGAGAGGCCGAATGCGAGGAGGGCCGTCAAGCTCAGGAGCAAAAGGGCGAGGAGACTCCTCGCGGTGCGCCCCCGTGGATGTTCGGTCAGTGATGGCCCCCCAACTCACGCTCCCGAGGAGCGGACGACGGCGAACGTAAGGATTCGCGTGCGGGCTATTTATAAGTGCCAGTCAACATGCGATGATTTGGGAACGAGGCGTCGACCACGCCGTTCGTGATAATCACCCCGCTGAACGTCGGGCGCGAAGAGCCGTGCGAAGGAAACCTTCCGGGATCGCGCCAAGGCGCGCAGAGCCGGACCGATCCCGGATCCCTCGAGAGGACTCCTCGGGGCGGCGCGTGCGAAGGATTCCGGGAGGCCCGCGGCCTCCGCCAACTGAAGCAGCGGCGCCCGCGTGGAATGCGAGATCCGAAGCCGCAGCCCCGGGGATCGACCCGCGTCGGATCCGAGCGCATGGCGGAGGGTCGGGGTCCGCGCGGTCAAGCCGAACCCGTTGAGCACGGGGTCGCGTGGATGCTCCTCCTCGACGAGCGCCATGGGGAGCATTCCGAGCGCTTCCGATAGCGGAAGCTCCGGATGGAGGGAGCGGATCGCTTGGGCCATCCTCCATGCCCGGTCTGCGCTGGGTTGCACGACCGCGATCGGGTAGTCGAGGAACTTCTGGGCCACCCGGGCGGCCTGGAGATCGGAGGCACCGCGCAAACCCACGACGACGCACCGCACATCGCATCGCTTGCGCGCGACCGCGGCGACGAGGAGGCTCCCGAGACCTCCGGAGAACGCAAGGACGATCCGGTCGAGGTCGCCAACCGCATGCGCGACCTCCGCGTCCAAGCGGACCAGAGCCCGGCTCGCGGTACCGCCAGCGGCCATGCGCTCACGCCGGGTCGCCGGAGCCGAGCTCGCCGGACAGGAGGTGTTCGAGGTGGGGCACGAGGTCCCGCTCCGCGACGCGCACCTGCTTCTGAGAATCCCGGTCCCGGAGGGTCACGCCCGTCCCCTCCAGCGTCTCGTGGTCCACGGTCACACAAAAGGTCGTGCCGATCTCATCCATCCGGGCGTAGCGCTTCCCGATCGAGCCGGCGTCGTCGTAGAATGCGGTCATGGCCTTCCGCAGCCCGCGATAGATCGCCTCCGCGCGCTCGGGGAGGCCGTCCTTGTTCACGAGCGGGAAGACGGCCACGGTGATCGGGGCCAGCCGCGGCGGGAGCCGGAGGACCGCCCGCTCGCCGGGCTTGTAGCCCAGATCGAGGAGCGCCCAGACGTTCCGGTCCACGCCGAAGGAGAGCTCGAGGACGTGGGGGATGAGCCGCGTCGTCCCGACGGTCACGGCCTGCTTCTCGTGGGAACCCGCCTCGTGGCCCGCGAGGTCGTGGTCCGTGCGGTAGTGCACGCCGCCGACTTCCTTGAAACCGCCCAGGCTGTCCTGGTTCACTTGGACGTCGAAGTGGACCTTGTTGTAGAACGCCCGTTCCTTCTCGTCGAGCTCCGCGAACCGGAACCGCTCCCGTGGGATCCGGAGGACATTCAGGTAGAACTCCTGCACCTTGACCAGGTGGTAGACGTACCACGGGGGCAGTCCGCGGGTCGTGAGCTCCTTCGCCGCGATGTCGTGTGCCGTGGGCTGGTTCTTCTCCGCGGCCCAGCACAGTCGCACGGGAACGTCGGCGATCTCGGCGTGCGGCACCTGGTCCGCGAAGCTCGCAGGGTCGAAGAAGATCTGGAGCTCGGCCTGGAGGAACTCTCGCATCCGGTACGTCCCCTGCCGGGGACTGATCTCATTCCGGTAGGCGCGGCCGATGATCGCGAGTCCCATGGGGAGCTTGCGGCGGAGGGCCTCGAACTCCCGCTTGAAGTTGAGGAACGCGCCCTGGGCCGTCTCGGGACGCAGGAAGGCGGGATCCTTGCCCGTCGGGCCGATCCCGAGGGGGAACATCATGTTGAAGGGGGTCGACGGCCCGAGCTCTCCCTTGCAGTTCGGACAGCGCACGCCGGCGGCGTTCAACATCGCGTCCGTCTCGGGAGCCGAGATGCCCTCGTGCTCCTCATGGGTCGCGGCCTCGAGCAAATGGTCCGCGCGATACGATTCGCCGCAGCGGGTGCAGGTCACGAGAAGGTCCGTGAAATGGTCCACGTGGCCCGAGGCCTTCAATGCGGCATGCGGGAGGATCGTCGTCGTGTCGATCAGGTAGTAGTTGTCATTCAGGCCGAGGAAATGCTCGAGCCAGGCGTCCTCCCAGTGTCGGCGGAGGAGCGCCCCGTTGTGGCCGTAGTCGTAGAACCCGGCGAAGCCCCCGTACAGGTCGACCGCGGGCCACAGGAACCCGCGACGGACGGAGAGGGACATCAGGTCCTCGTAGGAGGCCATCTCGGCCGGAAAAGGGAGGCATTGTCATAAAGGATGGGGTTAGATGACCAGGATGCCCGATCACCGGCGGGTACCCTGACTCCTGCGAGAGCGATTCGGCCGAGTCGCGTGGGCGGCAGGGGGAACCTCCCAAATCCGTCCGCGCGACACGACGAGGCGGACGTCGCTCGCCGAGGCGCGCATCATCGAGGCGAACCCGTCCGCACCACCGGGGAGGTCGAGGACGACGAGGTCGGCGGGCTCTCCGACCCGCAGGGCGCACGCCGCAGTCGGGTCCTTGAGCCGGCGACCCCTCAGGGCCATCTCAAATATCTCGCGGGCGGGAACCTCGCCACTCGTCCGGGCGACGCGATACGCGAAATCGATCTCGCGCAGGACCGAGGGCACGTTAATCATCGCGTTG
>JBGPGA010000210.1:0-3341 GCA_041483635.1 Thermoplasmata archaeon | reverse complement strand
CGCCGACCGCGGTGTCCCAGACGTTCCTCGGCGTCGCGGTGTGCGTCCTCGCGGTCCTCACGATGACCGTGGGCAACCTCCTCGCCCTGAACCAGAAGGACCTGCGTCGGGTGCTCGCCTACTCGAGCGTCGCCCAGATGGGCTACATCCTCCTGGGCTTCGGGATCGGGATCCAGTACAGCCTCGTCCTCGGGTTCGAGGCCGGTCTGTTCTACACGGTCGCGTACAGCGTGATGAAGGGCGGAGCCTTCCTCGCCGCGGACCTCTTCACGGCCGTGGCCGGCTCTCCCGACACGGCGAAGATGCGAGGCCTCGGCGCGCGCCACCCCGTCGTCGGCGTGTCCTTCACGATCTTCATCCTCGGGCTCGTCGGCGTCCCCGCGACCGCAGGCTTCCTCGGGAAGCTGCTCGTGTTCCAGGCGGGCATGGCGACGAACATGCTCGGAGGCGTCCTTCTCGCTCTCATCCTGGCCGCGAACAGCGCGCTCTCCCTCGGCTACTACGTTCCGATCCTGTCGACCCTCCTGTTCCAGGGCCACGAGGCCGCGCAGGCGGAGCCCGTCGCCGCGGCGGACGGAGGGGAGGCCAAGCTCCCCCTCAGCACGTCCACGGGGATCGCCGTCCTCGCGATCGTGACGGTCTACCTGGGCCTCTTCCCGCAGATCCTCTTCGACTGGATCGGCCAAGCCATTCAAGGCCTGACCGCTTTCTGGGGGGTGCACTGAATGACCATCCCGGACATCCTGACCTCTCCCTTCGTCATCTTCGGCGTGGCGATCGCGATCGGCTACGCGTTGTACTTCTGGTCCCGCACGGTCGCGCCGCGCCCGACGGGAGGCGGCGACAAGCGGATGCCCTACGTCGGCGGCGAGCCCGCCGTCGCGCAGGCGTTCCAGCCGGGCTACCAGTTCTTCTACGTCGCCCTCTTCTTCACCCTCGTCCACGTGGCGGCCCTCGTGCTCGCCACCGCGCCGCCCGGGATCCTCCCGTGGGCGGCCGTGGGCTACCTGGGCGTCGTCGCCGTCGCCATCATGATCCTGAGGTGGGAACAATGACCCTGAGCCAGCGCCTCGTGAACTGGGCGCGCGTGAAGTCGCCGTGGATCACCGTCTTCAACAGCGGCGCGTGCAACGGGTGCGACATCGAGGTCATCGCGACCCTGACGCCCCGCTTCGACGTGGAGCGGTTCGGGATCCTCGCACAGGGCTCGCCCCGCCACGCGGACATCCTGATCGTCACGGGTCCCGTGACGAAGAAGCAGGCCTCCCGGCTCCGCCGGATCTGGGAGCAGATGCCCGAGCCGAAGTACGTCATCGCGATGGGCGCCTGCGGCGCGTCCGGGGGCGTGTTCCGGGGCCTCTACCATGTCGTGGACGGGGTCGAGAACGTGATCCCGGTCGACGTGTTCATCGCCGGGTGCCCGCCCCGCCCCGACGAGATCATCGACGGCGTCGTCGCATGTCTCGGCCTCCTGAAGGGGGACCTCGACCACGGCGGCAGGGGCTGGCGCCAGAAGAAGACGGTCGAGATCCCGCGCACGGAAGCGAAGCCCGCGGAGGTGACGGCATGAACGAGACCTCCCTGAAGGTGGAGACGGTGAAGGAGGTCCTCGGCGACCTGGGGACCGTCGAGCCGGTCCGCTGGAACCGGACCAAGGTCACGACGACGGTCGACAAGGTGCGCGAGGCGATCCTGAGGTCCCAGTCGCTCCTCGACTGCAGCCACCTCGTCCAGATCGCGGCCGTGGACAACGGCAAGACGTTCGAGCTGATCTACCATCTGACGGGACCCCACCGGATGGTCGTCGCCCTGGCGATCGAGCTCCCGCGGGACAAGCCCGAGGCGCCGACCACCTCGGACATCCTTCCCCCGGCCGGGATCTACGAACGCCAGATCCACGACCTCCTGGGAATCGGGTTCCGGGGCCACCCGGCCCTCAATCGGATCATCCTCAACGAGGACTGGCCCGCGAACGAGTTCCCGCTCCGCAAGGACTGGAAGATGGACCCGAACCGCTTCTACGGCGGCGTCCATGAGGAGGCGAAGTAGATGGCCGAGGTCATCGTGCCGATCGGGCCCCAGCACCCGGCCCTCAAGGAACCCGTGAACTTCAAAGTCGTCGCGGACGGGGAGAGGATCGTCCGCCTCGAGCTCGACATCTCCTACAACCACCGCGGGATCGAGAAGGCCGCGGAGCAGCGGGACTTCGTCCGCGTCGTTCCCCTCCTGGAGCGGGTCTGCGGGATCTGCTCCCACTCCCATGCCACGGTCTTCGTGAAGGGCATCGAAGAGGCGATGAAGCTTCAGGTCCCCCCGCGAGCCCAGTACATCCGGACGGTCGTCGCGGAACTCGAGCGGATGCACTCGCACCTGCTCTGGCTCGGCGTCGCGGGCCACGAGGTCGGCTTCAACACCCTGTTCATGTGGAGCTGGCGGGACCGGGAATCGGTCCAGGACATGCTCGAGGAGCTGACCGGGAACCGCGTGACCCACGGGATCAACGAGGTCGGTGGCGTCCGCCGTGACGTCACCCCGGAGCAGATCAAGGCCGCCCTGGACCGCCTGCCGAAGCTCGAACGGCGCATCGCGGGCTACGCCCAGATGGTGAACGACGAGCAGACGGTCCTGATGCGGTTCAAGGGCGTCGGCAAGCTCACGCAGGAGCAGGCCCTCAAGTTCGGCACGGTCGGGCCCACGGCGCGGGCGAGCGACATCACGTTCGACGTCCGCCACGACGACCCCTACCTCGCCTACGACGAGGTCCCCTGGAAGGTCGTCTCGGACACCCACGGCGACGTGTACGGCCGGACCCTCGTCCGGATCGGGGAGCTCCAGCAGAGCCTCCAGATCGTCCGCTACTGTCTCGACAACCTGCCCGCGGGACCCATCCGAGTCCCGCCGCCCCGGGCGGCCCCCAGGGCCGAGATCCTGTCCCGGTACGAGGCCCCGCGCGGAGAGCTCGTCCACTTCATCCGGACGAACAACACGGACAAGGTCGAGCGCCTGGACATCCGGACGCCGAGCCTCGCGAACTGGACCTCCGTGGCGGTCAGCCTCGTGAACCAGAACCTCGCGGACATCCCCGTCGTCGTCGCAGCGATCGACCCCTGCCTCTCGTGCACCTCCCGGATCACGATCGTGAACGAGCGCGGGCGCAAGGTGGGAGAGATGACCTGGGATGAGCTGAGCGAGCACGGCCGCGCCTTCTACCGCCAGAGGGGGCGACGCTGATGGACCCGATCCTCGAGGCCGTGTACCTCCTCGTCTTCCCCGGGTTCTTGTTCCTCCTCGTGTACGCCTTCTTCTTCCAGTTCCTGGACCGGAAGATCGCCGCGAGGATG
>JBGPGA010000209.1:0-3353 GCA_041483635.1 Thermoplasmata archaeon | reverse complement strand
GCAAATCGATGATGACCTGTTGATGCAGCTCGTGCCCTACGCGGTCCTCGTCGTGGCCTTCGCCCTCGTGCCGATCTCGGGCCTATTTTAGGACTTCGAGCTTGCCGTAGCGGCCCGCCGTGACCTGCAGGTTTCCCCGCCACTCCCGCGCCCACCCGTTCGTGATACGGATCCGGTCGTTCGTACCGACGCGTTCGATCTCGTCATTCCAGAGGCTCACGGAGACCTCCTGGCCTGCATCGTCGACCGCCTTCGCGTCGCAGACCTTCCCGGAGGAGCCGGAGCGGCTCGTGAAGTCTCGAGGCGAGCCTTTCTCCTTGATGATCAGCTCGAGGCTGTCGACCTTCGCCTCGGCCCGGAGGTCCTGGACCTTCATGAGATCGACGTTCCCATGACGGCCGCGGGCATAAGGACTTTCGCCTTGCGCCAGCCGGGGAGAACGGGCCCACGACTCCGAGAGAGGCGGCAATCGTCGAACGGAAGGGGCGGTCCTTCCCTTGTCTCGATGTAGCACGACGAAATTCTTTCTCGCGAGCGAATTAAACTTATAACGACCCAGCCCGATAAAGGGGGAGTCGATTGATTTGAATCGCATCAAGGTTGTCAGTGAAGTTGCAGAACTCGTCCCCATCCTCCGGGCGGTCGATTCAGAGGTCAAAAGCAACGTGTTCAAGGAGGTGACCATGAACTGGCAGACCGCAAAGCAGATCGAAGACAAGTTCGGCGCGGCCGGCCTCGACGCCCTGCGATTCTTCGAGAAGATGAAGCTCGTCGAGACGAAGTGGCAGACGGGTGCTGCGTCGTCGCCGGAGAAGGCCTATCACGCATTCTACTCGTCGTTCCACATCAATGCGACAGCCCCCGTCCAGGAGATCTCGGACGTCCTTCACGCAGCCATGATGCCGGAATCGGATTACGAGAAGATCGAGAACACGATCTTCGAGATGGTCGGCCCCGAGGGGAAGTTCTCCGGGGACGTCGCGGACACTCTCAAGGTCACCCAGACGATGCTCAAGGCGCTCGTCAAGCGTTCCCCGCGGCTCGACTTCCGCGGCCACCGGATCATCCGCTTCGAGGACTGACGCGGTGATCACGGTCCTGCGGATCGGGCATCGCCCCGCCCGCGACAAGCGCGTCACGACGCACGTCGCGCTGACCGCACGCGCGTTCGGCGCGGACCGGATCCTCGTCGACACGAAGGACGCGCAGCTCGAGAAGACGGTCCGGAGCCTCGTCCGCCGCTTCGGGGGACCGTTCGAGATCGAGACGGGCGTGCCGTGGCGCCGCATGCTGCGGGAATTCCCGGGCACCAAGGTCCACCTCACCATGTACGGTCTCCCCCTCGACGAGACGCTCCCCAAGATCTCCCGGGACGAGCTCCTGATCGTCGTCGGGGCGGAGAAGGTCCCCGCGGACCTCTACCGGCTCGCGGACGTCAACGTCGCGGTGGGCAACCAGCCGCACTCCGAGGTCGCGGCGCTCGCCGTCTTCCTGGACCGCCTCCTTGAGGGTGGCGGCCTGCGGCGGGAGTTCCGCGGACGCCTCCGGATTCGTCCGAATCCCCGGGGGAAGGACGTGCTCGACGAGGTGCCCTGACCGGCGAAGCTTTATCTCGGCCCGTCCCGCATCCTCCGGGTGTGTCCGCGATCCGCGGCCTCTCGGCCCTCGTCGCCGTCTCGCTCGTCTGGGCTGGGGTCTCCGCGTCGGGGGCCTCCTTGGAGCGGCCGTCGTGGACGCCGGGCGACTTCTGGACCTACCGCACGAACACGACACTGACCGGAGGCTTCTCCCTGGACGGGACGGCCACGTCGACCGTGAG
Organism: Thermoplasmata archaeon; assembly: GCA_041483635.1. GTDB lineage: Archaea > Thermoplasmatota > Thermoplasmata > RBG-16-68-12 > RBG-16-68-12 > RBG-16-68-12. The sequence continues at coordinate 1,534 of JBGPGA010000209.1, read as the reverse complement.
CGGCCGGGTGGCCATGGCAACGGGGAAGGGCCCCATCGACGCATACCGCGTCCTTCTGGTCGGAGAGGGGACCGCCTCAGGAACGGTCACGACTCCGAACGGCACGATCTCGTTCCGCGGGCAGTGGACCCTCACGGGAGAGGAACGGTTCGAGCCGATCAACCTCCATCCGATCTACAACCTGCTCGACCTCCACGTGAACGGCACCTATGGCGTTCTCTTGCCGTTCTCATTGCGTTTCCAGAACACGACCACGTTCGACGTGCTCACCGACGGATGGCCGTACCCGATGGTCGCCGGGACGTCGGGGAACGTTACGGAGACGTACCAGTACACGCAGGACGTCTACAGCCCCGGCGTGGCCCCACTGCATGAGAACGGGACGGGCCAGTGGACCCTCGGGTTCATTCTCTCCGACCCGATCTCTCTCGACACTCCCGCGGGCACGTTCTCGGCGTTCGCACTCCGCGAAGATTCGCCGGACGGGTCCTGGCAGCGGCGTTTCGTCTCCCCTGCGGTCGGGAACGACCTCCGCACAGAGTCCCACGATGCGGGCGGCAACTTGACCTCGGTCACGATGCTCCTCGCGTATCGATACCAGGCCATGGAGTCGACTGCGTTCTTCGGGCTCTCTGTCGTTCAATGGGGTTTGTTGGCTGTGGCCGTCCTGGTAACCGTCGCCGTGTCGGTTCTCGCGATCCGACGGCGTCAGAAGAAGACAGGCCCGCCGCCTCGCGACGGCCCGGAGTCCCCGGAACCTACATCAGGTCCTCGAGGTCCGTGAAGACGTCCGGCAGGTGGATCTTGACCGTGTGCCGCGTCGTCTTCGGGGTGTAGAGGAGGCCAGCCCGGCCGCGCTCGACGACGTCCTGCTTGCGGACGTCCTTCACCTTCGCGGTCGGCCAGAGAGTCAGGTCGACGAGCTCGGAGAAGTAGTCGATCACGTACGCGGGCACGCGGCGACAGCCGAGCCGCCGGAGCGCCTCGTAGCGGTGGTGGCCGTCCAGGATGACCCAGACCTTGTCTGCGACCAAAATCGGCTTCTTGACATACCCGTCTTCCCGGATCTGCTCCATCACGCGTTCGAGGAGAGCCGGCTGAATCTCCTCATGGGAATGGAGGAGATCGATGTCCAGGAGTTCGAAGCGGGCGGCCGAGCGCTCCTTCGTCGCGAACCCCGCGCGGGCCATGGGCGACTTATCGGGAGCCGGCAGGATAAACCTGACGTAAGTAACGGGAGGCACACTACTGCGGGGCCAACGGGGCCGCACCGCGCTTCGCCGTCACACGCTTCGGGAAGTATCGGAGCACGACGATGTCTCCGACGCTCTGCACCCAGCGGTACGGAACGCTCACCGCGCGGCTCCCCTCGACGAGGAGCGGGTTCGTCTCCCCGACGAAGATGCCGTCCACGGCGCCGTTGTCGACGTCCACGACCAAGTTGTTCACATTGCCCAGGAACACGCCGTTCTGGGTGTAGACCTGCAGCCCGATAATCTCAGAGATTTCTCCGAGCAGACGCTCACCATCCCTT
>JBGPGA010000208.1:0-3388 GCA_041483635.1 Thermoplasmata archaeon | reverse complement strand
GGTCACACCGTCCTTCCCCGCATGATTTTGGCGTGTTGTCTGACGGTATCCGGAGGGTCTTTATAAATACGTTTTGTCAAGCGTCATACGACGTATGACAAGCCCTCCATCCAGTCTGCCGGCCTGCGGCATCCGGCCCTGCGGATTTTTATCGGGCATATTCGATGCAAAACGACCGGACCGACGGCGAATCGCCGATCTTGCCTGAGCGGGCGTGGCTACGAAAAGCTTTACGACGGGCGTCCGTACAGGCGCGCGTGGCGAAGCGGTCGAGGGGTACGCCATCGCGGCGGCGGCCTCGCCGAACCGGGCGGCTGGGCGCCCGTCCAGGGAGGGAGCGGACCCGCGCTCGCGTCCCTCCGCCCAAGCGCTCATCGAAGGCGACCAGGAAAGCCCGCCAGGCGCCTCCCCGTCGTACCCGGAAACGAACGCGAGTGCGCGTGCGCGCACGTCGTGTCACACGAAAGGTGCGCCCAAGGGGTCCGCGACGCGGATCGGGCCCGATTGGCCCCGCTGTCCGTTCGCCCCGCCGGGCCCTGGCCGCACCGCACGCGCGGGACCTCGATTTCCGGTCCATTGAGCGGAAGTGGCAGGAGGCCTGGACGAACGCGGGTCTCTTCGAGGCCTCCGCCCAGCCCGGGAAGCCGAAATGGTATTCCAACGTCCCCTACCCCTACATGTCGGGCTACCAGCACATGGGGTTCGGGGTCTCGTTCCTTCGGGCCGAGTTCCAGTCACGCTTCCGGCGGATGCAGGGCTACAACGTCCTCCATCCGCAGGCGTTCCACTGCACCGGTCTGCCCATCCTCGGCGCCGCGAAACGGGTGGCGGAGGGGGAACCCGGGCAGCTCAAGATCCTCGAGCAGATGGGCGTGCCCGCTTCTGAGGTCCGGGCGTTCGCGAACCCGTTGCACTGGATCGAGGTCTTCCCGCAGGCCACGATGGAGGACCTGAGAAGCCTCGGCGCCGCCATCGACTGGCGACGGTCGTTCATCACCACGGAGCTGAACCCTCCCTATGACGCGTTCGTCCGCTGGCAGTTCCGCCGCCTCAAGGCCGGCGGGTATGTCCGGATTGACAAGCACCCGGTGATTTGGTGCCCCAAGGACCAGGCCCCCATCGGGGACCACGATCGCCTCGAAGGGGAGGGCGTCACGCCCCAGGCGTTCACCCTCCTGAAGTTCCCCCTCGCGGACGGACGCATCCTCGTCGCGGCCACGATCCGCCCCGAGACGGTCTTCGGCCAGACGAACATCTGGGTGGACCCCGGAACGACGTACCTGGTCGTCGCGGTGAACGGGGAGCGCTGGATCCTGAACGAGGCGGCCGCGGCCAAGCTCGCGGAGCAGGGGAAGAAGGTCACCCGCGCGGCGACGGTCCGCGGCGCGGACCTGGTGGGCCAGGAGGGCATCGCGCCCATGATCAACCGGGCCATCCCTGTCCTCCCCGGCGCCTTCATCGACCAGGGGCGGGGGACCGGCATCGTCACGAGCGTCCCCTCCGATGCGCCGGACGACTACGTCGCGCTCCGGGACGTGCAGGCGGACGACGCCCTCCTCGAGCGGTACGGCCTGGACAAGGACCGCATCCGCTCGATCGTGCCCTTCCCGATCATCAAGACCCCCGGATGGGGCCCGCTCCCCGGCAAGGAGATCGTCGAACGGATGGGGATCACGAGCCAGCGGGACAAGGACCGGCTCGCCGCGGCGAAGGCCGAGGTCTACAAATCCGGGTTCTACCAGGGCGTGATGAACGAGAACTGCGGCTCCTACGCCGGCGTGCGGGTCGAGATCGCGAAGGAGGAGATCCGGAAGGAGCTCCTCGCGAGCCGCCTCGCGGACACGATGTACGAGCCGAGCGCCGAGGTCGTATGCCGTTGTACGACGCGCGCGATCGTGAAGGTCGTCGAGGACCAGTGGTTCCTCACCTACGGTGACGCGGCCTGGAAGGCGAAGGCCCACGAAGCCCTCGGGGGCATGACCCTCTACCCGGACTCGATCCGGAAGCAGTTCGACTACGTGATCGACTGGCTCCAGGACTGGGCGTGCGCCCACCACAAGGGTCTCGGCACGAAGCTGCCCTGGGACGACCACTGGGTCATCGAGTCCCTCTCCGACTCCACGATCTACATGGCATACTACACGATCGCCCATGTGCTCCAGGGCGGAAGGCTGCGGAGCGAGGTGCCCTGGGCCGCTCGCCTGGACGACGCCTTCTTCGACTACGTGTTCCTAGGCGTCGGGGACGCGCCCTCCGTCGCCGCGAACCTTGGGCTGGCGGCCGAGGTCGTCGAGGGTCTCCGCCGCGAGTTCACGTACTGGTACCCCTTCGACCTGCGCAACACGGGAAAGGACCTCCTCCAGAACCACATGACGTTCTGCCTGTTCAACCACATCGCGGTCTTCCCGCCCGGGCTGTGGCCCCGCGGCTTCGGGGTGAACGGCTGGGTCCTCATGGCGGGCATGAAGATGTCCAAGTCGAAGGGGAACACGGTCTACATCCGTGACGCCTTGGAAGACTGGGGGGCGGACACCGTGCGGGCGACCGTCGCGAACGCGGGCGACGGCGTGGATGATCCGAACCTCGAGAAGGAGTTCGCGGCCGCGATCCGGGTTCGCCTGCGTGACTGGCATGCCTACGCGACGCGCCGCCATGAGACGCGTTCCGAGCGGCACACGATCGACGATTGGTTCCTGTCCCTCCTGAGCCGGACGATCGCCTCGACGACGTCAGCGATGGAGTCGATGTCATACAAGGCCGCCCTGAGGACGGGATACTTCGACCTCCAGGCCGCATGGTCCTGGTACCTGAGGCGCTGCGGCGGCCGTCCCCGGGCCGATGTGCTCGCCCGATTCCTCGAGGTCCAGACGAAGATCCTGGCCCCGTTCACGCCGCACGTCTGCGAGGAGATCTGGCAGAAGACGGGCCACGAGCCCTTCGTCTCGAGCGCCCCGTACCCGACCCCGGACCCGCACGAGATCAATCCTGCGGCGGAGGCCGGGGAAAGCCTCCTCCAGTCGACCCTCGACGACATCCGCGAGATTCTGAAAGTCACTCGACTCAAGCCGAAGCGAATCGCCCTGTACATCGCGCCCGCGTGGAAGACGCGCGTCCGCACGCACGCGCTCGAGCTGGCCCGAAAGGGACCCGTCCCCATGAACGTCCTCATGGAGAAGGTCCTCGCGGAGCCAGGCATGCGAGAGCGCGCGAAGGAGGTCGCCGCCTACGCGAAGAAGGCCGCGGAGGACCTGAGGAAGACGAGGGCGGAGGAGGCCTCGAGGCTCGCGGTGGCTGACGAGGAAGCTCTGTTCCGCGACAATGCGGAGTTCCTGCGGACCGAGCTCGGCTGTCGGGTCGACGTGCTCCGCGCGGACGATCCGGCTCGCTG
>JBGPGA010000207.1:0-3443 GCA_041483635.1 Thermoplasmata archaeon | reverse complement strand
CGAGGACGGCCTTGTCCGGGTCGCCGCCGAGCCGGCGGATCATCTCCCGGATCGTATCGCGGGCGTCGACCGCGGGCTTGGGGCGGATGCTGACCGCGGCCTTGGCGTACTCCTGCCGCAGGTCCTCGACGCCGCGGCTGGCGATGTCCAGGTACGTGCTCCCCTTGTGGCCCATGAAGTACTCGACCGTGTCCGCGGAGATCTCCGCGCCGAGCCGGGTTCTGAAATACTTTCTGATCGAGTGAGGCCGGAGGCGGTGTCTCTTGCCCGGGCCGTCGCCCTTCCCGTCGATGAGGCCGGCGCGGCGCAACAGATCCCGCACGACCTGGGAGATGTGGCCCGCGGTCACACCGGAGATCGGCTCAGGGGGATCCCGGATCTCCCCGGCGAAGAGCGAGCGGATGAGGGGGCTCGAGTCCGTCAGGACCTCGGGCGGGAAGTCCCCGTGGCCGCGGCGGCGCAGGTCGAGGTACGCCTTCAGGGTCTCCGCGGCTTCGGCGCCGGCGAACGTGTCGAAGTCCGCGTACCGACCCTTCGTGATCGCGCTCTCGACGTGGATGTGGATCGGCACCGTGCCAGCCTCGAGGTCCCGGCGAACGTGGCGGTACCGCAGAAGGGCCAGCGTGCCGACTCTGAGGCCGGTCAAGGCGAGCATGGACACGATCGCCCGCTCCCGGACGTCGGCCACATCGAGGACCTTGGCGAGCTCCTCCGCGCTCGGACTGCGGTCCGCGTACCGCGTGCGGGCCCGCGGGACCTCGATATGGGGCAGGACGATGTCGTTGACTTTGTAGAAGACCAGGATCTTCGAGACCCGGTGGGCGACGTAGCCCGGCGAGCAGTCCCTGCCCTTTCCCTTCATTCGAGCGACATGGGCCTGGATTCGGTCCCGGACGGCCTTGGGCCCGCCGGGTTTGGAGGCCTGCTTGATCGCCCGGTCCGCCGCGCCCCCGCCGAGACCACCGAGGAACGCGTCGAGGGCGAAGAGGGCCTGGGCCATCGAGCCGTTCGTGCCGCAGCCCGTGTTCAGGTAGTGCTGCGCGAACTTCAGGAGGGAGGCCTGGTCCGGCCCTGACCCGAGCTCCCGCCGGATCCGCGGGAGCCCGTGGTCCTCGAGGGCTCCCCAGAGGAGCTCCCGCTCGCCCGCCCACTCATCGTCCTGGCTCACCGCGGGCGGCGTGCCCGCCTCCCCGACTAGGATGGTCCCTGCCATCGATTGCTCACCGACAACGGCAACGACTTGCGCTTATTAGGCCCTTGTGCCAGGAGAGGAAGAGGGCGGAGAGTCCGAGGAGGTGCCGCGGCCGGACCAAAAGAAGCGGTGAGCAACCGATGGTGACGGTCGAAGCCCCTTTCCCCCTCTCCGTCCAGGACGGTCAACGCGGTCACGCCTTTGAAACTTTCAGCCAAGCTCGACGACCTCCTCGACGAGGGCCCGCAAGAGGACGAGGCCGGAGCCAAGGAGACCTCGCTCGATCGGCCGGGCCTCTGCGTCCACGACGCCGCGTTCCAGAAGGGCGAGGGCGTCCTCGCTGACCACGCGATCCTGGACGAGTATGATCCGTTCCTCGTCCTGGTCGACGATCCAGCCAATCGCCTCTCGGCGCACGACCTCGAGGTGCTCGGCGTCCACACGCCTGAAGGCGACGTGATCACGGTAGGTGATTTTGACGATCGGGTCGCCCCGGTCCGGAGATTTATTCGCCGGCGGGCATGTCTTCCGGGGCCCGGCGGTCAGTCGTCCACCCCCGTCGTCTTCGCGCAGAGCTGGCACGAAGAGCCGGCGTGGTAGCTGCGGCGGGTCTTGCGGACGAGGTCCGGGTCGCGGACGCTGTGGCGTTCGGCGACCCGCTGAATCGCGCAGTGCAGCCAATCTCGCCGGGTCAGGTACGTCCCGCGTCGCGGGCTGAGGCTGAAGGTCGTCAGGTCGAGGCCGTCCGGGCCCGCGGGCCTGTTCGCCAGGAAACGCTGGGTGCAGGCTCGGTCCCACTGGACGTACGTCGGGAAGTACTTCATGAGGAACGGATCCTGGTCGATATCGCGGCGGCTGATGGCCACGTTCACGGTGATCAACTTCAGGACGCGGGCGCGGGCCTCGAGCCAGAACGGGTCGCCCAGGTACTTGTGGGACCAGGGCTCCGCGGCTCCCTCTTCCCGGAGGACCTCTCGCAGGAGCTCCTTGAGCGTCTCCGGGTCCGTGACGATGAGGCCCTCGAGGGTGCGCTGCCCCCCCTCGTCGGTCACGGCCGGTCCCCCCTTGGCGGCTCCGAGTCCGCCTCGGTGATCCAGAGGCGCCGCGGGGTCGCGACCTTGGCGAGCACCACACGGACGTCCGGGACGCCTCCGATGAGGCGCCGGATCTCCGGGACGCGGGAGAGGGGCAACAGCAGGACCATGCCCAGGGAGACCCGGGGGTCGAGGTCGCTGGCGCGGCTACGGGGCTCGTCCATGGTCGGTCTGTCTCCGTCGAGTCGGTGTGAAGATGAAAGTCATGGGCTCGCCCTCCGCGCCGCGATCGTCACACTCCCGCGCTCGGCGTCCTGCATCGCGACGACGCGGATGCCGGGCCACTCCTCAAGGGCCCGGGCGACCTCGAGGACGGCGGCGCGTCGGCCTCGCAGGATGACGGCCAGGTCGCGGAGCGAATCGTCGGGGAGTGAGGACGCCCTCCGGTCCCCGCGGGTGACGGGCCTGTGGGGAACGATGAGGCTGCTCGACGGCGAGGCGTCCTCGGTGAGATGAGACACGGTCAGCCCGCCTCCAGGTAGCCACCGCTGGCGTAGCCGCCCGTGCAGATGTAGACGTCCACGGTCCCGCCGACGATCGCGACGCTGATCCGCGCCCTCACGTACCGGTGGGCCTCCGCGGCCGTCACGTACTTCGTCGTGTTCGCCGCGGCCCAGGCGACGGCCGCGCCGATCGAGGCCCACGTGCCGGCGAAGGTTCGGTCCCCGCTCCCCTCGAGCTGGACCGCGCCGGCCGTCGTTCCAGTGCCGAACTTCACGTAGAGGGTGACCGCGGGCGCCCCCTGGGTGTCCACGTCGCCGGTGCCCGTGTCGTTCAGGGCGCTCTTGCCCGTCATGACTTTCACGATCCGGTTTGCCAAGACGTCAGGCCCCCTTCCGGCAGCCGGGGCAGCGGGGCTCGGCCGCCTCCATGCCGATGACCGCACCGCCCTGGTTGGAGTAGCCGGAGGTCGTCGCGATGACGAGGGGCCCGGGGAAGAGCCGGCCGCAGGCACCGCACGGCCCCCACCCTTCGACGAGGAAGACGAGGCCACCCGTCTGGGTCCGGAACCTGTCGAGACGGCCGCGGGGGACCGGGGGCGGTGCCGCCGCGGGGCCGGGGTGCCGGCGCCTCACGGGCGTCGCCTCCGGCGAGCCGCGGTGTCGAGCTTCCCGAGGAACTGCTCGGCTTGAGACGGCCGGGCGAGGGCGGCGTCG
>JBGPGA010000206.1:0-3524 GCA_041483635.1 Thermoplasmata archaeon | reverse complement strand
CACGGACGGCGCGCTCGCGGTCGGGGACACAATCCAGGTTCAGGGACCGACCACGAACCTGACGCAGGTCGTCGAGGCGATGCAGATCGAGCACGGAAGCGTCGCCCGCGCGGAACGAGGCCAAGAGGTCGGCGTCAAGCTGACAGATCGCGCGCGGGAACGGGATCTCGTGTACAAAGTGCTCCCCGGATGAGCGGCGCGGTCAGAGCAGCCAGCCGAGCAACAGGGTGTAGAGGGCGATCAGGCTACCCACCACCGCGAGCCCGTGGAAGAGCGCGCTGATTCCCTTCTCGCCGCGGTGATGCGTGACCTCCGCGACCATGTAGGTGAATCGGTGCGCGCCATGGAGGAACGAGCTCGCGATCACGAGCAGGAAGAACAGGCGCACGAGCAGCCCCTGGAAGTTCGGGGCCGCGGGGTTCATCGCCGACCCGAGCCACGCGTACCCGATTCGGTCTGCGGGCCAGATACCGAAGGGCACGAAGAACGAGAAAGCGAGGATCGTCGCGGGCAAGAGGAATGCGGTCAGGAATCCGCCCAGGGAGAAGAGCCCCCAGAGGAGCGGCTCGAGCACGACCTCGCCCTCCTTTTGCGCGGCCTGGACGCGGATGACCTCGTGTCCGGGGTTGTAGCGCGCGTCGAACCTCCCCTGCGCTTCGTCTGCCATATCAGAATCCCCCGAAGACGAGGAAGAGGACGCCGGCGGAGGCGGCGAGGAAGATCACGATCATGAGGCCGAAGATCCGTGTCCAGGGGGGCGCGCGGTACGCGGACATCGCGGCCTGGCTCTTCCCGATCAGGTAGAACCAGGTGATCGCGTGGATCAGGACGAAGACGAGGATGATCCCCTGCACAACGAGCATCGCGGGCGTCTGGAGGAACGCCAGGTAGTTCGCGTAAGAGGCCGCTCCCATGTTGTACATGATGAGCAGCCCCAGGAGGAGGATCCCGTAGACCGCGGAAAGGGAACCGCCCGCTTCCCGCAGCATGAAGAGGAGGTACCTTCGGTTGTGGGCCCACCAGCCCGCGCGGCGCCTCCAGGCGGCCTCTCGGACTTCGACCAACGCATCACCTCGACGCGGACTTGGGCATGAGGAGCTTGCGCATGCGGCGCATCGTCGCCATGAGCTTGAGAGCCTGGATGGCCCCCGCGGGGTCGACCTCCTTGGGGCAGACCACGCTGCACTCGCCGACGAACGTGCATTCCCAGATCCCATGGGAGGTCGAGATCCGCTCGAACCGCTCCTCCGCCCCCTCGTCGCGCGTGTCCCGGATGTAGCGCAGGGCCACGGCGAGGGACGCGGGTCCCACGAACCGGTTGTCCCCCTGGAACACGGGGCACGCGGCCATGCAAAGGGTGCAGTTGATGCACAGGCTCTGCTGCCGGAACGCCGCGAGGTCCTCGGGGTACTGGACGTACTCGCCCTCCGAGATGGGCTTCTCCTTTCCCCGGATGATCCAGGGCTTGACGTAGAGGAAGTGCTCCATGAAGGGGTCGAAGTCCGTGACGAGGTCTTTGATCGAGTTGAAGCTCGTGAGCGGGTCCACCTGGACCATGCCGCTCGGGTTCGCGTCCCGGATGAACGTGCCGCAGGTGAGCTTGGGCTTGCCGTTCACGTCCATGCCGCAGGAGCCGCAGATCCCCATCCGGCACGACCACCGGAACGTCAGGGTCGGGTCGAGGTGGTCCTTGATGTAGTTCAGGCCGTCCAGGACGACCTCGTCGTCGCGGTACGGGACCGTGTAGTCCTGGTAGTACGGCCCCTTGTCTCCCTGAGGCTGGTACCGGCGCACGCGAAACACGACCTGCTTCTCGCCCGCCATGTCAATACTTCCTCTCTTGCGGCTGCCATTTCGTCAGCTTAACCGGCATGTAGTCGATCCGCGGCGCTCCGCCCGTGTAGTACGCCAGGGAGTGCTTCAGGTAGTTCGCGTCGTCCCGGGCCGTGAAGTCCGTCCGGCTGTGGGCACCGCGGGACTCCCGCCGGTTCAGCGCGCTCCAGGCGATCGCCTGGGCTACATCGAGCATGAAGTCGAGCTCGAGCGCCTGCTGGAGCTCCGTGTTGAAGACGCGGTCCTTGTCCGCGATCCCTGCGTTCGCGAAGCGCTGGCGCAGGGTGGCCAGCTTGGCGCAGGCGTCGGTCAGGGCCTTCTCCTCGCGGAAGATGCCCACGTCGCGCTCCATGATCTGCTGCATCTCCGTGCGGAGCTCGGCGACGCTCTCCTTCCCGGGCTCCCGCTTCATGAGTCCGCCGAAGATCCTCGCCTCCTCGTTCGCGAGGTGCTCCTTCGCGGCGCCGCCCCGGGGCCAGTCCTTCTTCCTTGCGAACGCCACGGCCGCGAGCCCCGTGGCCTTCCCGAAGACGAGGCACTCGCTCAGGCTGTTCGACCCGAGGCGGTTCGCACCGTTGATCGAGACGCAGGCCGTCTCCCCGACCGCGTACAGCCCGGCGACGGCCGTCTCGCCCTGGATGTTCGTCGAGACGCCGCCCATGATGTAGTGCTGCCCCGGCCGGACCGGGATCGGCTCGTGGATCGGGTCGAGACCCAGGTACTTCTCGGCGAGCTCGCGGACCATCGGGAGGCGCTCGTTGATCGCCTTCTCCCCCAGGTGCCGCAGGTCCAGGCCCACGTAGGCGCCGTGGGGGCCTTCGAAGCCGCGGCCCGCGCGGATCTCCATGATCTCGGATCGGGAGAGGATGTCCCGCGGGCCCAGCTCCATCTTGCTGGGGAGATAGTTCTTCATGAATCGCTCCCCGTCCTTGTTGATCAGGGTGCCCCCCTCGCCTCGGGCCGCCTCCGTGATCAGGATCCCCGTCCCGGGCAAGCAGGTGGGGTGGAACTGGACCATCTCCATGTCCTTCAGGGGGACGCCCGCGCGGTACGCGAGCGCCATGCCGTCGCCCGTCTTGATGAAGCCATTCGTCGTGAACTCGTACACTCGGCCGCAGCCGCCGGTCGCGAGGACGACGGCCTTCGACGTCACGTAGTTCAGCTCGCCGCGGCGGATGTCCATCGCCACGACACCCGCGGCCGCACCGTTCTCGCGGATGATGTCGGTCACGAACCACTCGTCGAGGCGGTGGATCTGCGGGTACTTCATCGACGTCTGGAAGAGGGTGTGGAGGATGTGGAAGCCGACCTTGTCCGCGGCGAAGCACGTGCGTTTGACGGTCATGCCGCCGAAGGCGCGCTGCTGGATCTTGCCGTCCTCGTCGCGGGACCAGGGGCAACCCCAGTGATCGAGCTGGATGATCTCCTCCGGGCAATGAGCGACGAAGAACTCGACCGCGTCCTGGTCCGCGAGGTAGTCGGAGCCCTTGATCGTGTCCAGCGCGTGCAGTTCGAAGTTGTCGTAGTCCCGCATGACCGCGGCGGTCCCGCCCTCGGCGGAGACCGTGTGGCTCCGCATCGGGTAGACCTTCGAGACGACCCCGACACTCAGGCGCGGGTCCGCCTCGCCGATGGCGATCGCCGCCCGCAGTCCGGCTCCCCCGCCTCCCACAATCAAGATATCGTGGCCT
>JBGPGA010000205.1:0-3529 GCA_041483635.1 Thermoplasmata archaeon | reverse complement strand
CTAAACTTCGACCTCAAGGGTCCCAGAACTAGGAGTCCGAGCAAGCGCGACAGGGAGAGGGAAGGGACCCCGAAGCCGGCAACGACACAGGTTCCCTTGGGGTTCAATGCGCGCTTGTAATCCGAAATCGAACGATTTCCCACGACATCATAAATCACATCGTAACGCTGCCCGTTCCTCGTGAAATCTTCTCGTGTGTAATCAATGACGTGGTCTGCACCAATGGAACGCGCCGTATCGAGATTCCGCGTGCTGCACACGCCGGTGACCTCGGTCCCAAACGACTTGGCAATCTGCACCGCAAACGTGCCCACACCGCCCGACGCACCATTGACGAGAACCTTCTGCCCGGCATGGATCTGTCCCTTGTCGCGAAGACCCTGCAGAGCGGTGATCGCCGCCACGGGGACCGCAGCCGCTTCCTCGAACGAACGATTCGCTGGTTTCAACGCCAAATTCCTTTCGCGGGCGGTTGCATACTCGGCGAAACCACCCGCGCACGCGCCGAATACGTCGTCTCCTGGCTTGAACTGGGTAACGTTGCTGCCAACGGCCTCCACACGCCCGGCGATATCCGTGCCGAGTCTCGGATCCTTTGGCTTGCGCAGCCCACCACCAAACAGGCGGACCAAGCCCCCTTTCATGCTATGCCAGTCCACGGGATTTGCGGACGAGGCATGAATCTCCACCAAGACATAGCCGTCGGCGGGAGCAGGCTTCTCCACCTCCTTGAGCTGAAGAACCTCCGGAGGCCCGTATCGTGCGCAGACAATCGCTTTCATGAGTTTCCTCCAAGTTGCATCGGTAGGGTCAATGCCGTCCGCTTGACCTCTGAGGTATTCGCGTCTCCGTAGAGGTTGGTCTCCATATTTAGGTGAACTGAGCACTTGTGACCAGCTTCTACGCAGATGCTCGCGGAGAGCGGGGCGAACTGGGCATTCTGTCGGCTCCGTTGCTGCGCGGCTGGGGACCGTCTAGAGTCCGAATCCGCTCTCAATCAGTTCCCGCAACCGCTGCAGGAACATCGCCATGGGCGCGCCGTCAATCACGTCGTGGTCGAACATCAGCGTCATGCCCAGGAACTCCCGGGGCTCCACGCGCTCGCGGACAATCGCAGGCTTCCGTGAGATCGCGCCGAGGGCGACCGTAAGCGGATGGAACTCGATCGGGATTCCCCAGTTGCTCCCGCCGCCGCCTCGCGGTAGAACGAGACCAGTGCGCGGAATCTGTCCATGGCGAATCCAGAAATTCGGCCATCTCCTTGTTGTGTCTCTCGGTCATGTCTTAAGGGCCTGCCGCTTTGCGCCGGCCGAAGAGACCCCGCGGCTGCTGCCCGGGCCGCGGTCGGGAGAGCCATGCGCCGGGATCGACCCTGGCCTCTTCCAGCTTCGCCGTGGGAGCCGTCGAAGGTCGGGCCCAGGCTTATGTCGTACGCCCGGTCTCTCGCCGCGTGAACGGAAGATCCTCCGTCGCAAGCACGTTCGCCCTGCTCAGTTTCATCTGGGGGTCGACCTGGCTCGCAATCAAGCTGGGCGTCGAGGCGGTGCCGACCTTCCTGTCCGTGATGCTTCGTTTCGGGATGGCGTCCCTGGTCTTGCTCACCCTAGCCTCCGTGTTTCGACGGAAACTCCCGCGATCCCGGTCCGAATGGGGCATCGTGTTCTTCGTCGGCATCGCGCTCTTTCTCGGGGACTACGGCCTAATCTACTGGGCCGAGGCCAACGGTCTCGAGAGCGGACTTACCGCGATCCTTTTCGCAATGATGCCCCTCCTCACGGCGGTCGCGGCCCACGCCCTCATCCCGAGGGAGAGGCTCACCCTGCAGAAGCTGCTCGGGATTGCGGTCGGCTTCGGCGGGGTCGCGCTGATTTTCCGAGGGCAGCTCGCGACTGCGGGCCTCGGGAAGGCGCTCCCCATGCTGGCCGTGGTCCTCGCATCAGGGTTCGCCGGGACGTCCACGGCTGCGATGCGGCGGTGGGCGCGAGACATCGACAGCTTCGTCTTCAACGGACTTGCGATGGGCATCGGATCCCTCGGGCTCGCCGCGGTCTCCCTGGGGACGGGAGAACGGTGGTCCGTACCCTCCTGGCCGGGGGGCCTCCTCCCGATCCTCTACCTCGGCCTGGTCGGCTCCGTCGTCGCCTTCGTGGCGTACCACTGGCTGCTCCAGCATGTGGAGGCCACAACGGGCTCCTTCATCCTGCTCGTCACCCCGATCGTGGCCCTCGCACTGGGTGTCGTCCTGGCCAACGAGACGGTGGATGCGATCGACTTGCTCGGGACGGCGGTTACCCTCGCGGGCCTCTGGATCTCGCTCTCAAGACGTTCGGCCGGACACCGCATCCCTTCCTCGCGCCCTCAAGTCTCGACGCAGGAAGCCCGGGAACAGGACGCCTCTCAGAACAAATAACGGCGGCACCCCGAAGGGGCCTCCCGCGCTCACGCGTGGGAGTCACCGCCCCCGTTGCCCCCGAGTCGGCCGGAAGGGCTTATGTCACGAGTTGTCCGTGGGGACCTCACTGCGGCGGCGCCGGGGGTGACGGAGGTTGCAGAGGTGGAGAGGTTCTCCGCCTCTTCAATGCCACCGCAAAGACCACGACTGCGGCGACGACCGCCGCGACAACGATCACGAACCATGGGAGCACGGCCCTCAGGGGACACGGCGGAGGGAAGACGAGGACGGACACGGTGGATGTGGCCACGAGGCCCATCGCGTCCACGACAGTCAGGTTGGAGAGATGGGACCATGCGGGGGCGCTGTAACTGTAGGTCGGGTTCTGGAGGACCGACGTCGCATTTCCCTCACCGAACTCCCACGAAAAGGCATAGGGTGGAGTTCCTCCCCCGGCGAGCCCTTGGAAGTTCACTCGGTTCCAGACGTCGCTGTAGCACAACCCGACGACCGTAGCGGTGGCGAGCGCAACAAGGGGCCCGCCACTCAACACGACCACGGTCATCCGGTACGTGGCGTTCGCCCCATCCGATTCCGTGACATTCAACCGGGCAATGAAGGTCCCCGCACGCCCGTAGGTGTGGTTCGCCTCGGAGGAATTGGAGGATGCGCCATCTCCGAAGGCCCAATCGTAGGACTTGGGAAGTTCCCCCATGCCGGTGACGGAGAAGTGGACGCTGAGAGGGACGGAGCCTACGCCCGGGTCCGCCGCCCCCATGACCCAGGGGACGCCATCGGTCGAAGTAGCCGCGGCAACGATCGTACTCGTGGCGGTCACGCCACCGCCGCCCGTGACCGTGAGGACGGCAGCATACGTGCCGGGGAGGGCGTAGGTGTGCGTCGCGTTCTGCACGGCAGAGGTGGCTCCATCTCCGAAGTCCCACGCGAACCGATAGGGCGGCGTCCCGCCGGTCGCACTTCCGTTGAGGAAGGTCCTCAGGGGCGCTGAGGGCACCGGGCTGTTGAATCCGGGGAAGAGAGGGCTGACGGACGCCTTCGCGACGAGGGGTGCACTGAGAACGGAAGCGGGCCACGAGGGCCCAGGATCGGTAATTGCGCTGCCCGTCGCGGATCTCG
>JBGPGA010000204.1:0-3534 GCA_041483635.1 Thermoplasmata archaeon | reverse complement strand
GTCGTCCAGCTCGACGCCTCGTACGACCCCACCAACCGCGAACGGTCGCACGCGCTCCACGCTGCGGTCAACCTGGAACTCGATGCCCGAGGAAGCCACGCTGTAGCGGGGCAGTCCGGTTTCCAACCCGAGGTACCCCCGGAGGGCACGCGCGATGCCCTCGACCGAATAGAGGTCGGGCCGGTTAGGGAAGATGTCGAAGGTCATGACGTCTCCCTGGACGCCTTCCGGTCCGGAGCCCATGTAGACGATCCGGTCGACGGCCTCCTCCAGGCTGATCCGCTTCCCGAGCAGGTCGATGAGGTCTTCGTACGGCACGTCGACGTTGGTCAAGGCAGCCGCGGAAGCGGTCCCGGTCGTAATAAGGTTTCGAGGAGGAAAAGCGAGAGGGAAGGGAGAGAGACGGGGCGAGAGCCTCAGTGGGCGACGGCCGCGGCCCCGACGGCCGCAACGAATGCGAGGGATATCATGCTGCTACACCTCAGATGAATTGAGGAGGGGCGAAACCTAAAGGCGTTATGGCACGACGGTCGAAGGTCGAATCTCTTCTTCAGGCGAGCCTCCAGAATCGTCGGGAGATCACCCGAGCCCCACACGCATGCCTTGGAGCTAGGAGCATCGAATCGCCAACTCCCATCCTCGGGTCTGGCGTTCTGACGGAACCTTCAAGTGCTCCAGAGCGTTCCGCTCGGTATGGAGGAGATCGACGAGACGGACCGCGAGATCCTCGACGTCCTGATGCAGGACGCGTCGCGGAGCATCGCGGAGATTGCGCGGGAGCTGGACATGCCTCGGCCCACGGTCCAGTACCGCGTGCAGAAGATGCGGGAGCGCGGCGTGATCCGAGCCATCAAGTCCATCCCGGACTACGCCAAGCTCGGCAAGCCCGTGACCGCATTCATCCTCGTCAACTTCCTTCCGAACCCGGACGTGTCCCAGCGGGAACTGGCCGAGAAGATTTCGAAGCTTGCAGGAGTCCACGAGGTCCATGTGATCTCGGGCGAGTGGGATCTGCTCCTCAAGGTCCGCGCGGGATCCATGGAAGAGCTGGGCCGGATGGTCATCGACAAGCTCCGCGCGATGAAGGGCGTCGGTCACACGATGACGTGTGCGTCCTTCACGCCCGTCAAGGAGTGAGACGCCCCCCCCCCCGCAGCGAGAGGACCTGGACGATCCGTCCTGCATCAACCGCGCGGACCCGCAACGGGGCCGTCGCCCGCCGATGCGATCCTGCGCTTGGCCCCGAGGAGCCGGTTCAGAGCCTCCATCGCGGCGTCCACGGATGTCGTCACGATGTCGGGTCCCACCGCGCGCCCGAGAGCGGACACAGTGGCGTGTTCCTGGTCGACGAGACGCACCGTGACCTGACAGAGGCTGTCCGCTCCGCCCGTGATCGCCTCGAGGCGATACTCGTCGAGCGAGATCGTCTGCGAGACGGCCGTGCGCATCGCCTTGAGGGCGGCATCGATCGGGCCGACCCCGGATTCGGACGCCCGGCGGCGTTGTCCGTCCACGAGCAGGGAGACCGTCGAGGTCGGCGTGAAGTTGAATCCTGTGATGGCCGTGAACTCCTCCAGCTGCACGAACTTCTCCGTCTCGAGAGCTTTTCCCTGCGCGTCGTACGCGAGGGCCACGAGCTCGGCATCGTCGATCTGTTTGCCGGCTTCAGCCAACTTCTTGACCCGCGCGGTCACTCCCGCGAGCTGATCCTTCGAGAGCGAGAACCCGTACGCGTGCAAGCGGCTCTCGACGCTGTGGGCACCCGTGTGCTTCCCCACGACGATCCGGCGTTCCCGGCCGACCAGATCGGGGAGCATGGCCTCGTAGGTCGATTGGTCTCCGAGGATGCCATGGACGTGGATACCCGACTCGTGGGCGAACGCGTTGTCTCCCACGATCGCCTTGTTCGGCTGGACCGTGACGCCTGTGAGGCGGGAGACGATCTTGGAGGCGTGGGTGAGCTTCGTGCTGTCCACGTTCGTCGCGATGCCGTAGAAGGCGCGCAAGGCCATGACGACCTCTTCGAGGCTCGCGTTCCCCGCGCGCTCCCCGATGCCGTTCACGGTCACGTGGATCTCCTCGGCGCCGGCCTCGACCGCCGCGAGGCTGTTCGCCGTCGCGAGCCCGAAGTCGTTGTGGCAGTGGACGGCGATCGGCACCCGGGTCACCTCCTTCAGCGCGGCGATCAGGTAGCGCATCGCCACGGGACTGATCGTGCCCACGGTGTCCGCGACATCGATCCGGTCCACGCCGGCCCCCTGGACGGCCTCATGGACCCTCTTCAGAAATTCGAGGTCCGTCCGCGTCGCGTCTTCGGAGGAGAATTCGACCACGAATCCGTGGGACTTCGCATAGTCGATCGCGGTGACCGCCTTCTCGAGGACCTGCTCGCGAGTGAGTTTCAGTTTGTGCTTCAGATGGATGTCCGAGGTCGCGATGAAAATGTGAATCTCGTCCACGTCCGCGGCGATCGAGGCGTCGATGTCCGCCTGGACGGTCCGATTCAGCGTGCAGATCTTCGCGCGTAGGCCCGCGTCCGCGATCGCCTTGACGGCCTCAAGCTCCCCAGGAGAGTTCGCGGGGAAGCCGGCCTCGATCGAGTCCACGCCGAGGTCGTCGAGGACCCGCGCAATCGCCACCTTGTCCGCGGTGCCCAGGGCCACGCCGGGCGTCTGTTCTCCGTCGCGAAGGGTCGTGTCGAAAATCCGCACCCGCCGTCCCGCGTTCCCGCTGCGGACGATCTCGTTGTACGGGCTCACGAACAGGGCGCGTTCCGGTTGTGGCATGGGATCACCAAAATGCAGGCCAGAGGAGGGCGGCCCGGCGGGAACCGGGGCCGTTCCTCCCCTAGGCCAGCGGGAGGAGACGCAGGCTAAGCAGAACCGGCTTCCGGAATTGGGGCTCCGTGCGCGTCACCTCCCTGCTACTGGATAGCAGAGCGGACCCCGAACCCAGGGATTCCACATAAAGCTTAGGGTGACCGAAGGAATTGAGCAATCCGCCAACTTAGGACGTCGCTTTCCCTGCATCCGTGGTCGGCCTGCCGAGGCTCGCGTCGGAACCTTCATGTACCGCCGCGAAAATGCGAAGGGGACGCGCGTCGGCGCGCGAGGGACGACACGGAGATGGACGAGACGGCGGACCTGCGCAGGGGACGGGAGACGAGCCCGAGCTCGGCCCGAACCTCCGCGATTTTTGCCGCGCCTCGCCCGTTCCCGCAGCCTCGGGCCGGCGCCGGCTCGCTGTGACCCCGCTCGGATGCGGGTGTCACAACGGAGTGTGGGCGCATGGACGGACAGAAGAGCATCGGCATTGCTGGCGTGGGCAAAATGGGCGAAGCGCTCGTGAGGGGACTCCTGTCCCGGCGGGTGCTCCCGCCGACGAGGATCCTCGTCAGCGACGCGGTCGCGACACGGGCTCAGGAGATCGCGGCGAGGTACAACGTGACGTACGTCCCGTCGACGGCGAAGCTCGCGGAGCGCTCGGACATCCTGATCCTCGCGTCCAAGCCGAAGGACATGCCGGGCCTCGTGG
>JBGPGA010000203.1:0-3547 GCA_041483635.1 Thermoplasmata archaeon | reverse complement strand
TGGCCAGGGTCAAGGAGGAGGCGAGTCCGAGCGGACGGGTCGCCGCCAGGCGTTCGAGCAGGAGGAGGTCTCGGGCATACCCTTCGTCCGAGTCGGGGGGCCGCGCTTCGAGCGCCCTCCGTACGAATTCTGTCTGGGCGGACTTCGTTTCCATCGCTTCGCCCTCGGGTCTGAGGGCGGCCCACGGTGCCGGCCCTTTATATCATTTGCCGTGAATTATCACGTCGTTTGTCGAACTCCCACGTCAACCGCCGATTCGCGTATCTGGACCGCAGGGCCAACCGTCAAGGATCGGAACAGTCCCGCGTGAACCCGCACCGACAGCAAATCGCCTTGCACCGGACCTCATACGTCGGGCCGCCGCAGACGTCGCAGGGGGAAGCCGGCGTTGAAGTCCCTTCTGCGGTCGCGATCCTCCGCAGGCTTTCCTCGCGGTCCATTCCGTCCGGATCCGAACGCGTCCGGTGGCCTAAACTCTGCGCCGTCGCGCCTCAGACGGCCCGGAGCTTCCAATCCTGGAGGGCGACGAAGGCCGCGTTCCGGCCCGGCGCGCCCGTTACGCCGCCTCCCGGGTGTGCGCTGCTGCCGCAGAGGTAGAGTCCTGCGACGGGCATGCGGTATCCGGACCAACCCGGGATGGGACGGAGGGAGAAGAGCTGGTCCGGCGTCATGTCGGTCTGGTAGATGCAACCGTGGAGCAGGCCCCACTCCCGTTCCATGTCGAGGGGGGTGATCACCTCGCGCGCTTCAACGGCATGACGGAGGTTCGGGGCGAACTGGGCCAGCGTCTCCAGGATCGCATCCCCGGTCTCGTCCCGACGGTCGTCCCACGTGCCTTCAGCGAGATGGTAGGGGAAGTACTGCGCGTAGATGGAAAGGGTGAATTTCCCCGGAGGCGCGAGGCTCGGGTCCGTCACGGAATGGAGGACGCAATCGAGGAACGGGGCACGGGAGGGCCGCCCCCACTTCGCATCGTCCCATGCCGCCTCCAGGTAGTCCACGGACGGGCACACGTCGATGTAGCCGCGATGGTGCGGCTGGATCGTCTTCCCCGGCCGGCACGTGAAGTCGGGGAGTTCGCGGAGCACGCAGTTCACCTTCGTGACTACGCCGGACGCTTTGATCCCCCGGACCTTCCGGAGGAACTCGGGGTCGACCGCATCGGGGTCCACGAGCTGGGTGAACGTCGTTCGGGCATCGAGATTCGTGAGAACGCATGGGGCGTCGAACCGCGTCCCGTCCCTCAGCTCGACCCCCGTCGCGCGGCCGTCCTTGGTCACGATGCGTGAGACGGGGGCCGAGGTCCGCACCTGCGCGCCGAAGTGGATCGCGGCCCGCTCGAGGGCCTGGCTGATGCCACCCATGCCCCCTTTGGCGTACCCGAACGTCTGTTTCACGCCGTTGATCTCATGGAGCAGCATGTGCCCCAGCATGAGGGCCGTCCCCGGGGTCCGAGGTCCCGCGGGGAGGCCGATCGTCGTGGCGGTAACGAGCATCGCCTTCACCTCGTCCGATTCGAAGAACTCGTCCAGGAGGTCCGCGGCGCTCTGCAGCAAGACTCGCTTCGCGAGCTCCTCGGCCTCTGCGCCCTCGAACATCCCCAGGAGGTCCGCGAGCGGGGGCGGCGCGTCGAGGACCATCGCCTCGATCAGCTCCATGACCTCGGTCCAAAACTGGACGTATTTCGGATACGTGTCTGCGTCCTTCTTGGAGAACCGGGCGAGCTCCTTATGGTTCCGCTCGGTGTCATTCCAGAGGAGGATCGAGTCCCCGTTCGGGAACGGGAGGAAGAACTGCGGGTCGAACGGGAAGGCCTCGTATCCAAAGCGCGCGAGTTCAAGCTCAGCGATGATCTCGGGCCTCAGGAGTCCCGCGGAGTACGCGAGCCTCGAGAACCGGACGCCCGGGAAGACTTCCTCCGTCACGCTGGCCCCACCCACGATCGGGCGACGTTCCAGGACCAGGGTCTTCAGTCCAGCCTTCGCGAGATAACCCGCCGCAACGAGGCCGTTGTGGCCGCCGCCCACGATGACGGCATCCCACGTCTCCGCCATGTCCGGGGATGGCCTCGAGGCTTCTTGAAGGTTCACGGGATTTCGGCGGGATGAAACTATAAACTGTCCCCGGCCCTCCCCCGCCGCATGGCGAAGGCTAGGCGTGGCGGAACGCGGCGCCGAGGCACGGATCGGGCCGGCCTCCTCGAACGTCTCGGGAAAGGGGTTGTCCTCGGGGATGGCGGCTACCTCCTGGAGCTGGAGAAACGCGGCTATGTGCAGGCGGGTCCCTTCACGCCCGAGTGCGTCTTGGACCATCCGGAGGCCGTGACGGAGCTCCATCGGGAGTTTGTCGACGCCGGCGCGGAGTTCCTCCAAGCCCTCGCTTTCTATGCCAGCCGGGACAAGCTCGCCACGACGGGCCACCAGGACGACGCCCGCGCGATCAACCGCAAGGCGGTCCGCCTGGCCAGGGAGGCCGCGGCCGCGGACACCTTGGTTGCGGGGAACCTGAGCCTGACGTGGGCATACGATGCCAAGGACAAGAGGTCCGCCAACCGAGTCCGCAAGCTCTTCGATGAACAGCTGGACGCCCAGCTCGAGGAGGGCGTCGACTTCGTCGTCGCGGAGACCTTCTCCTGGCTTGGGGAAGCCCTCCTCGCGACGGAACGGATCAAGAAGTCGGGGGCCGTCGCGGTGGTCACGATGTCCTTCGACAAGAAACCGCTCTCCTACGACGGCCACACGCCCGCAGAGTGCGCGCATGCCCTGCGCGACGCCGGCGCCGACGTGGTCGGGGTGAATTGTCTGAGGAACCCCGTGTACATGCTCCCGATCGCGGAGGAGATGCGGCGGGCCGTTCCGGGGTACGTGGCCTGCCAGCCGACCGCCTATCGCACCCCCGCAGACCAGCCCGACTTCACGGCGACGAAGGAGTTCCCGTTCGAGACGGAGACCCTGCTCCTGTCACGCCGGGACATGGCGGCCTACGCGAAAGCAGCCCGTGATCTCGGAATCAATGTCATCGGTTCGTGTTGCGGCTCGATCCCGGTCCACGTTCGCGAGATGGCGCGCGCTCTCGGGAAGCGACCTCCGGACCCCGAATGGCGGGTGGACTATGGGAAGCCGATGTCCGCGTACGAATACTACGGCCACGGAAAAGGCGCGTAGGGACCGAGTCCGAATCCGTCTCGCTCAGCGGAACGGGTTCCCGCAGTAGAAGCAGAACATGTTGTCCGCGTTGACCAGGGTTCCACAGTTCGGGCACCGCTTCTTCGCACCCATGGCCGGCGCGGGGGGAGGGGGCGACTGGAGGGTCACGGGGGCGGGGGGAGGCGCGGTGGGTTTCACGAACTCGATCGGCGGGGGCGTGGGCGCGTACACCCGGGTCTGCATGGTCGGCTGGGTAGCGGCGTTCGGTGGACCGGGGGGCGGCCCCGGGGGCGGGGCGGCGTAGCCGTAGGTTGGGGGCATCGCTGTTCGCTGGCGGTAGGCCGCGGTCCGGCGTGCGCGGGCGCGCCGCTGGGGCACGAACGCGACGATCGCCGCCAGGG
>JBGPGA010000202.1:0-3616 GCA_041483635.1 Thermoplasmata archaeon | reverse complement strand
TCGAGCGATCGCTTGCCCGGCTTCGGAAGATCGGCGCGATCCGGGCCCGTGGGACGCGCGAAGGTCGCCGGTTCCAGGTCACGGCCGATTGGCGGCGGTTCGAGGCGATCTGCGAGAAGGGGATGCCAGATCGGCTCCAGACGATCCTAGCCCTCCTCGAGTCCGAGGGACTGCATCCGATGTTGGAGGAACTGACCTCGGACCGTGCGCGGGTGAGCGTCGACGGGCCTCGCTCGAAGATTCGGTTCACGCTGCCCCTGAACCCGCTCCGCCATGAAGGCCGGGCCTGATGTCGCTCGACTGCGTGGCACATCGTAGCATGGAATCGGTCCATTTCCCATGACATAGTCTTTAAGGCGCTCCCGGAAGGTCGATTTCCCACCTCCCCCAACGGAGAGGAAGTCCCACATGGCTCTCGTCACCGCGAAGGACGCGAAGGAGTCGGTTCCGAACAGCGAATCCGCGGTCCTTGTCATCGACCCGAACGAGGAGCACCAGGTCATGAGCACGATGGCCTTGGGGCGTCGGGGATTCAAAGTCACAATCACGGGCACGGCCCGGGAGGGGCTCCGAATCGCCCTGTCGCAGCCGTTCCAAGCCATCGTCCTCGATCTGAAAGTCAAAGACATGCCCCCTCTCGAGGTCCTCTCGGTCCTGAGGGAGCGGATCCCGGACGTCCCTAAGATCGTGGTCGTGGGCGTGGGACAGGAGCAGGCCGCGGTTCGCGCGCTCGCATCGGGGGCTTCCGGGTACCTCGTGAAGACCGCGCGCTATAACGAGCTCCTTCCCTCCGAGGTCGAGGCTCAGATTCGCGGTGCGCGCGCCCGACGGAGTTACAAGGAACAGAAGAAGGCCCTGGGGGAGAGCGAGGAGCGGTTCCAGAAGGCGTTCCGGGCGAGCCCGGTCGCCTTGACGATCATGACCCGCGACGAAGGCCGGTTGGTCGATGCCAACGACGCGTTCCTGGCGCTCGTCGGCTATTCGCGGGAGGAGCTGGTTGGTCACACGCCCGCGGAGGCCCACATGTACCAGGACCTCGAGGCCTCGGAACGCACGCGGCGGGAGGTCAAGGAGCGCGGGTTCGTCCGCGAGCTCGAGCTCATCTTCCGAACGAAATCTGGGGAAGTGCGCACCGGCGTCTCGTCCGTCGAGTCGATCGAGATCGAGGGGGAGCCATGCCTCCTCACGATCTTGCGAGAGGTCACGGAGGAACGTCGGGCGGAGCGCCTGCGGGCGGCAGTGTACGAGATCTCGGAGGCGACGGCATCCGCGAAGGATCTGCCCGAGCTGTTCCGGCACATCCACCGCACCGTCGCGGAGCTGATGCCCGCGGAGAACTTCTACATCGCGCTCCACGATCCGGTCACGGACACTCTGAGCTTCCCCTACTTCATCGACGCGAAGGAGGCGACCCCTGCCCCGTACAAGTTGGGGAAGGGGCTGACGGAGTACGTCCTCCGGTCGGGGAGCTCCCTCCTCGTCACGCCGGAGATTCTCGACGGTCTTGTCGCCAAAGGTGACGTCGAGAAGGTGGGCGCGGAGGGCCTGGACTGGCTCGGGGTCCCCTTGGGGATCGGTGGCCGAACCCTCGGGGTCCTCGTCGTTCAGAGTTACGCGGACACGACCCGGTACACGGAAGTTGAGAAACAACTCCTGGAGATGGTCTCGGCGCAGGTCGCGATGGCCATCGACCGGAAGCGGTCGGACGATGCGCTCCGGAGTGCGGAAGCCCGTTTCCGGACGGTCTTCCGCGACGCCCCGATGGGCATCGCACTTGCTGATCTGACGGGCCACATCCTGGAAACGAACCCCGCCTTCCAGAGGATGTTCGGGTACCCCGTCGAGGGTCTCCGAGGAATGCACTTCCGCCAGCTCACCCACCCGGATGACCTCGAGCAGAGCCTCGCCCTGTTCGACGAGGTCGCGAGAGGCGGGCGCCCGAGCTACCAGGCCGAGAAGCGCTACCTGAACAAGGACGGCCAGCTGTTCTGGGGCCGGATCACGCTCACGATCCTGAAGACGCAGGGTCCCGAGCCGAACACAGCGCTCGTCATGATCGAGGACGTGACCCAGGAGAAGGAGGCCCTTCAGGCTCGGGAGGCGGCTGCCCGCCGGTTCCAAGTCCTCATCTCGAAGATCAGCGACGGGATCAGTCTCGTGGGGGAAGACGGGATGGTCACTTGGCAGAGTCCGTCCGCCTACGAAATGTTCGGCCACCCCCTCGACGAAGTCCTCGGGAAGTCGGGACTCAACAATCTCCATCCAGACGATTTCGTCCAGGTCGCACCCGGGTTCGCCGACCTGATGGCCTCGCCAGGCAAGACGATGGTGGCCGAGGTTCGGATCCGCCACAAGGACGGCACCTGGCGGTGGACCGAAGTCGTCGGGACGAACCTGCTCGAAGATCCGGACCTCCATGCGGTCGTGTTCAACTACCGGGACATCACCCAGCGGAACGAGGCGCTCGAGCAAATCCGGTTCCAAGCCTCCCTCCTCAACCAAGTCCGGAACGGTGTCCTGGCCACGGACGCGGACTTCCGGATCGTGTACTGGAATGACTTCGCGTGCACGATGTATGGCTGGAAGTTCTCGGAGGTCCGGGGCAAGTCGATCCGCGACTTCCTGCTCTCCCCCGACGCCCGCGGGAGCTTCGATCAAACCGCACGCATGATCCGGGACAGCGGCCACTTTGAGGGCGAGCGGATGATGGCCCGCAAGGACGGTTCCCGCTTCCCCACGGCCGTGAGCGTGACCGCGCTCCGCGACCGAGCCGGCGCGGTCATCGGTTTCGTCGGAGTCACCGTCGATATCTCGGAGCGGGCCAAGGCTCGACACGATCTCGAGGCCCGAGCCCAGCAGCAGGCGGCGATCGCGGACCTTGGGCAGAAGGCCCTGGGCGAGCCTCGACTGACGCCCCTTCTCAACGAGGCCCTCCAGACGCTGACCCGGACGCTGGCGGTCGAGTACGCCTCCGTGCTCGAGCTCGATCCGGATGGGACGGCCTTCGGGCTCCGGGCCAAGGTCGGGTGGGACCTGCCCATGGGCACTCGGATCGCGAACGACCCCGGGGAGAGCCTGGCCGCCTACACCCTGGTTGCGAAGGCCCCTGTGATCATGGAGAACGCCGCGACCGAGACGCGGTTCAAGGTCCCCGCTCTGTTCACGGACAGGAAGATCTCGAGCGGGATCACCGTCCTGATCACGGGTCGGACGGGTCCGTTCGGAATCCTCAGCGCTCACTCGAAGAGCCCCCGTGCCTTCTCGTCCGACGACCTCAACTTCTGCACCGCGATTGGGAACGTGATCGCGAGCGCGATCGAGCGCAACCGAGTGGAGAAGGTGCTCGCTGAGAACGACCGGCTCGCGTCGATGGGCCAGCTTGCGGCCTACGTCGCCCACGAGGTGAACACGCCTCTCACGAACATCTCCCTCTTGGTCTCGAACATCGCACGCCGGGAGCGGGACCCGGAGATCCTCGAGAAGCTTGAGGCGATCGGCGAACAGCGTAGGAAGGCCACCGCAATCATCATGGACCTTGTGGACGTCCCGAGGCAGCCGACCCTCCGCCGGGTGCCCGAGGACCTCCGCACGGTCATCGCGGCGGCGGTCGAGCAGG
>JBGPGA010000201.1:0-3638 GCA_041483635.1 Thermoplasmata archaeon | reverse complement strand
TTCGGAGGCCGAGACGCTCGAATCGATGAAGGCCACCCTGGACGAGCAGGAGTCCGCCTTCCTCGAAGACCTGCGGGACATCGAGGCCCGGAAGGCCTCCCTCGAGAAAGCCGAGGCGGACCTGGCGAAGGCGCAGGAGAAGCTCGGTAAGCGCGAGGCCTCGTTCGGAAGCGCCCAGACCCGATTGAAGAACCAAGCCGAGCGGAGGGCGTCAAGCCTCGAGGAGCGGGAAGGAGAGCTCGAGGGACGGGAGACGGGTCTCCAGGACAGGGAGAAAGCGGTCGCCGCACGCACCGCGGATCTCGATGCACGCGAAGGAGCCGTCGCCGCCCGTGAAGATCGGATCGACGCGGATGCGAAGCGACAACAACAGACGCTCGACTCTCGGCGCAAGTCCATCGAGGACCGCGCGGCGAGGCTCGCCTCGCTGAGGGAGCGCCTCTCGGCCGAGCGCACCGCGGTGCAAGAGGCCCGAGCCGAGGTCCGTTCGCGGGAAGCGAAAGCGAAGGAGCGCGAGACGCGCCTCGAGAAGGCCGAGGCGAACCTAGAGCGGAAGAAACAGGAACTTGCACGGATCAAGGCAGGCCTACGGCGCCTCCGGTAGGACGCCGAGCATACGCATCACACGGATCACACGAGCGATGGGGGAGAGAGCGCGCCCAACATCTACACCCTGACCACGGACTTCGGTCCGGGAGAGTATGTCGGCGCGATGAAGGGCGCCCTACTCTCGATCGACCCGGAGGCCACAATCGTCGATCTGGACCACAACGTCCGGCCCCAGGACGTCCGGCATGGGGCATACGTGATGTACACCGCCGCGCCGCACTTCCCGTTCGCGGTCCACATCGGCGTGGTCGATCCCGGCGTGGGCACACCGCGGCGCGCCCTCGTCATCGTGTGCGAGGGAGCCCTTCTCGTCGGCCCGGACAACGGACTCCTTGTCCCGACGGCGAGGCGCCTCGGTCTCAAGGAGGTCCGGGAAATCACGAACCGCAAGCTGTTTGCGAGGGAGGTGTCCCCCACGTTCCACGGCCGCGATGTCTTCGCGCCGGTCGCGGCCCACCTCCTGACCGGGACGAAGGTCAAGGACGTGGGACCCGTCTTCAAGGGCTTCGTCGACCTCGACTTCGGCAAGCCCCGGTCGACGCCAGGCGGCTTTCAGGGGCTCATCCTCACGAGCGACCGGTTCGGCAACATCATCACGAACCTCCCACGGGAGGTCGTCTTGAAACGCTGGAAGCTCGGGGACAAGGTCCATGTGAGTCTGGGAGGGTACGAATCCGCCCTGCCCCTCGTCTCGACGTACGGCGAGGTCGAGCGTGGAGACTTCCTCGCGACCTTCTCCTCGGGAGGGTTCCTGGAGATCGCGAGACGGGAGGGGAACGCCGCCTTCCAGCTCCATATCAGCCCGGGGCTCGAGGTCGCCGTGACGGACGCCTGAGCGGGTGCGGAAGCCAAAAGTTATTTGAGATGTAGCGCTACCCGCGGCACACCCATGGACCGACGCAAGATCCTCCTCATCATCTTCGATGGACTGGGGGACCGGCCCGTCACGGAGCTTGGTCACAAGACGCCCCTCGAGGCCGCTCCGAAGCCGAACCTGGATTGGTTCGCTGCGAACGGGATGAACGGCCTCCTGGACCCGATCGGTCCGGGCGTCCGCCCCGGGAGCGACACGAGCCACCTCGCCCTGTTCGGCTACGACCCGCGCGAGGTCTACACGGGCCGGGGTCCGTTCGAGGCCGCGGGCGTCGGCATCAAACTGCAGAAGGGGGACGTCGCGTTCCGCTGCAACTTCGCGTCCGTGGATGAGAACCTCGTGCTCACGGACCGCCGCGCGGGGCGGGTCAAGGAGGGAACGGCCGAGCTCGCCGCCTCCCTGAACGGAATGAAGCTCGGCCGGCATCACGTCTTGTTCAAGGAGGGCACGGAGCACCGCGCCGTCCTCGTGCTCCGCGGCAAGGGCCTCTCGGCCCAGGTCACGGACACGGATCCTCACGAGGAGGGCCAGAAGATCCTCGAGGCGAAACCCCTCACGGGCAAGGCGAAGGGGACCGCGAGGCTCCTGAACGCGTTCACGCGGAAGGCGTACGAGATACTCAAGGCCCACCCCATCAACCTGGAACGCGTGAAGAACGGGCAGCCTCCCGCAAACATGGTCGTGTGTCGCGGAAGCGGCATTGCCCCCGACATTCAACCTGTGACGGAGAAGTATGGCCTGAAGGCCGCCGGAATTGCCGGCGTCGCGCTCATCAAGGGCATGTTCCGCGCGACCGGGATGGATGTCCTCGAAGTGAAGGGTGCCACGGGCGGGCTCGACACGGACATGCTCGCGAAGGCGGAGGCGGCCCTGATGGCCCTGACGACGTACGATCTCGTTGTGGTCAACGTGAAGGCGGCCGACGTCTGCGGTCACGACGGCAAGGCCTCGGAGAAGATCGAGGTCATCGAACGGATGGACCAGATGATGGGCCACCTGAGGGCGCATCTTTCCCAGGACGTCATCGTGGCGATTACCGCAGACCACTCGACCCCGTGCGCGATCAAGGACCACTCCGGAGATCCCGTGCCGCTCACGATTTTCGGAGAAGGAATCCGCGTCGACGAGGTCCCGCACTTCGACGAGCGCAGCGTCGCGAACGGTTCCCTCGGCCGCCTCCAGGGGAAGGACCTGATGCGCATCCTGCTGGACCAAGCGAACCGCACGGAGAAGTTCGGCGCCTGAGCCAGGGCGCAACCGTCAAAGCCTATATACCGAAGGGCATTGCCCGGCCGAGGCTGCGCCTCAGGTGGATTATATGGAGCAGGTGGACCTCGCCCTTGTCGTTCCGATCGCCGTCCTGGCCGGTCTGGGCGTCGCGGCGTTCCTCGTACAGTGGATCCTCCGGCAGGACAAGGGCACGGACAAGATGCAGGAGATCGGTGCGGCGATCCAACAGGGCGCCCGCGCCTTCCTGAAGCGCCAGTATCGCACGATCGCGCTCATCGCGACGGCGCTGGCCGTCCTGTTCGCCGTGGCTCTTGGGTTCCAGAAGGGACTCACCCTCGGTCTCGAGACCGCGGGCGCCTTCGCCCTGGGCGCGACCTTCTCTGCCCTCTCCGGGTACATCGGCATGCACATCGCGATCCGATCGAACACGCGTTCCGCCGCGGGCTCCCTTCGTTCCTTCAACGACGCCCTCGTGATCGCGCTCCGCGGGGGCGCGGTGTCAGGCTTGGCCATCGTCAGCATGTCCCTCGCCGGCGTCGCGATCTTGTTCTACGGCTACGGGGCCCTCGGCGCCGCGGCGAACCCCACAAGTTACAACGCATGCATCGCGGCAGGCTACTCGGTCTCCGCATGCACGGCCCAGGCCACCCAGGACACGGTCATTCTCTCCCTCGTGGGCTTCGGGTTCGGTGCGAGCCTCGTGGCCCTCTTCGCGCAGCTCGGCGGCGGAATCTACACGAAGGCGGCCGACGTCGGCGCGGACCTCGTCGGCAAGATCGAGGCGGGCATCCCGGAGGACGACCCGCGGAACCCCGCGGTCATCGCGGACCTCGTCGGGGACAACGTGGGCGATTGCGCGGGCCGCGGGGCGGATCTCTTCGAGTCCACCGCGGCGGAGAACATCGGCGCGATGATCCTCGGCGTC
>JBGPGA010000200.1:0-3677 GCA_041483635.1 Thermoplasmata archaeon | reverse complement strand
TGACCGCCACGGGGTTCGCCCAGGTGGTTCCATGGTCCGTGGAGCGCTGCACGACCGTATCCTTCCCGAGGAGGTAGCTCACGAACACGTAGCCGGCCGAGTTGATTTTCACCTGCGGGTCGTATTGCGTCTGGCCGTTGATGGTCAGGGGAGCCGGCGCGCCGAATGTCTTGCCGGAATCGTGGGACACCTGGAGCATGATCGTCGGGTCCGCGCACGCGGCGCAGCCCGGGACGCCCCCGAAGTGCGTCAGCAGGTAGTAGACATTTCCCGCGCCGTCCGAGGCGACGGCGGGCTCCCAGTCATCGCCCGGCGAGTAGCCCACCCGCGTGGGCGTGGAGAATCCCGCGCCCCTTGCCGTCCCGGCCGACAGGACGAACAGGACCGCGATCGTGACGACCAACCCACCGTGAACCAACCGAGCAGTCCGACCCTCCATAAGTTCTCCCCGCGACGCGGAGCGGCTCCCTCTCACATAACCCTTTCTCGCGCACTTTTTCACGCTTGCCCGGAATTGGGGAGTCGATGGCGGTCTAGGCCTGGTCTGCTCCAATGAGAAGCGGCTGTGGCGAGACGCTCCAATTGGGATGGGCGCCGCTGCGGCGCGGTCCTCGAGACCGGACACGGTCGATCCGGCGGACGTGTTCGAGATCCGCCTGCACGTTACCGCCAGGCCGATTGGAGGCATCCGAGATTTCAGCCGGGATCGGGACCGGGATAGATCGCACGAGATCGAGTAGCCTTGCTCGGCGTACAACGCCTTGCAGCCCTTCCTACAAAAATAGACCGACAGGGTAATTAGGAGGCGTCCCCCTCAAACGGACAGGGATGCGGCATGCAGGAGCGCACGGTCCTGATCCTCGTCGTGGTCCTCGTCGTTGCGACCGCGGGTGCAGGCGTGGCCGTGAACGCGTTCCGCAGCAGCGACTCCGGGGCGTGGCACGCCTTCTTCGTCACCCTGGACTGGCAGGGGAATCCCGCGGTCGGATCGCAGATGCAGATCACGGTCCGCGTCCGCCAGGGTCAGCTCGATTCGCGCACTCTGCCCGCCATCTTCCTCTCCTTGGACGTCAGTACGTTGGCCGTCGCCTCCGCGACCCCGGGGAAGAACCCCTGGGGATACCCGACCGTGTGGAACCTGACGGGCGTCGACTTCTCCTCCCCCCGCGTGTACAACGTCACCGCGGCGCCGACCGAGACCGGATCCACGACGCTGTACGCGATGGTCTGGGTGCCCCTCGGCGACCTCCGTTCCGTGTCCGTGGACTCCGTCGGGCACGTGAATCCCGCGGACATTTCCCTCATGGCTGCGGATTCCGCCGTCTTCACGGTGACCGCGGCGGCCTGACCGGGGTCACGGCTCGAGGAGGTCCGAGTACGAGGAGGCCATCAGGTCGTCCGGGTCGATCTGGAAGTAGGCGACCAACGACTCGAGTTGGGCCCGCCCCGCCGCCCGCTCGCTCTCACCGGATACGACCTTCTCGAACTCGATGAACTTCCCGAGGCCCCGGACCGAATCGAGATGGACCTGGACTCCCTCGAGGCGGTAGATCTCCCGCGTCTTCCGGACTTCCGCCTTCACGGGGAACGTCCGGCGCAGGATGTCGAGGACCGTGGACGCGTCCGGGAGATCCGCGAGGAGCACGAGGCTCTCCTTCACGCCGCCCTCGTCGGGGCGCTCGTAGTAGACGAGCTGGCCCTCCCGCCGGCCTTCGACGGACCGGAGCTTCAGCCGCCGGTCCCCCAGCGCGAAGTAGGTGTCGACCTGGTCGAACCGTCCGACGTGCTCGGCTCCCGACAGGAGGGCGCGTGCCTTCCCCAGATCCTCATAGCGGGCCTTCAGTTCCACGAGGTGCTTGGGTCCACCCTGCACGTCCGGCGCCATGGCGGGAGCCGGCAAGAAGGTTCGGGTGGCCTAGAGGCGCCGCTCGGGGAGGAAGTCCTCGACCATCGCGTCCACCCCGGACGGGGGCGACCGAGCGCGGAGGGGAGGAAGGCGCGAGAGCCGCTTCGCCGCGGCGAGATGCTCCTTCGGGCGCGCGACCGCATCCTCGAGGAGATCCCGGTGCACGCGCAACGCCTGCTTCGCCTCGCGAAGGGCCTGGAGGTCGGCCGCGTGGGGTTCCTTCGCGGCTTGCTTCAGCTTTCGGGCGATCAGGAGCGTCCGCAGGACGAAGGTCCCGACGGCCGCCAGGAGCGCGAGCCACACGATGTCCACGGTATCACATCGCTCCGGGAATCCACCGGAGCGAGGCGGCCTACGAGCGGGTTCTATTAAAGGTTCCTGTACCCCTCCTCGAGCCGCGAAACCAGGGGGCCGGAACGCCTAACCGAAGCTCATGACGAGGACCGCACCGGCTCCCGCTGCGCCAAAAAGGAACCCACCGAGCATGAGCGTGCGGGAAAGGCGTTCGAGGCGGGCCCGGGTCCGCGGCAGGTCTGCGGTTGGAAGCACGAGCTGAGCTCCCAGCCCCTGCAGGGTGACGAGGACGAGGACGTCCAGGAGCGCGAATGCCACGAGCAGGGCAACGAGGACCTCGAACGCGAAGGTGACCGTGAGGTGGCTCTCATATAGACCGGCGCCGACGAAGATCACGTACAAGGGTGCAGTCCACAGGATGAATGAACGCACCTCATCGAGGCGACGGCGTATGTCCGCCACGGCCTGATCCAGCGACGCGTCGCTCCCCTCGTCCGGACGGACCACTCATCTGTCCGTGCCTAGATATCCTTTGGGGCGCGGTGGGGCCGGTGGGTCGAGCCTCCCCGGAGGAGCTTCTTGGCGTCCTTGAACGGCTTCTGCTCCCGCAGGGCGTCGAACTCCTTCTTGCTCTCCTCGCGGGTCTTCATGCCGTGCTCGAGGTCGCGGCGGCGCGTCTCGATCGAGCGGTCCAGAGGGCGCTTGTACTGCCGGAGCGTGTCGCGGGCTCTACCCAGGTTCCCGGACAAGGTGTCCTTCGCCTGGGCCAGGGATTCGTGGTGGGCGTCCAGGGCCCGCTGTGCCTCCTCGAGTGCCCGCGTGTCCGCGAGGAGCGGGGCGCGCGCGGCGGATTTCAACCGCTTAGCCAAGTAGACCACCCGACCGACGAACACGGCGACGCCGACGAGGATGATCACCCAGGGCTGGGTGAGGAATGCCAAGACCGGGTCCATCCCTGTTCCGCCTCCGTGCGCAGATGTCTTTCGTGCACGGTTCTATGTTTACCTTGGCCATTGTCAGCATATACCGACAATACTGTGAGCCCGTAGCACGGACGGTAACGACTCGAGGCGGTTTCTGTGGATGCGTCAGGTACAAGGCGGTCTGGCTCCCGCCGCCGTGGATTTCGGGATGCCGAAATCGGGCGTGGTGCCACCGGGCAGGCCTCGGTGCGGTCATAAGCCATTCCCCGAGCCGGACCGGGGTCCTCGGCCGCGCTCCCCGGAGTAGTCCGTGATTCGCCTTTGGCCGTGTAGGTACGCACGGAGCACGCTCCCCCGCCACCAGTTCGCCAGGGGCAGCTTCAGTCGTCGGCCGAGTTCCTCCTCCGCATCGGGCAGCGTGGGACAGGCCACGGGAGGCTTGGCCAGGGCGGCCCGGGCCAGCTCCCTGTAGCGGAACACGCCGAGCGGGATCCAGTCATCGTAGACCTCCATGAACACGATGGCGCCCGCTTGGCGCCGCCGGCGGGCGAGGT
>JBGPGA010000199.1:0-3729 GCA_041483635.1 Thermoplasmata archaeon | reverse complement strand
GTCCGATCCAAGGAGAAGTTCGTGGTCGGCGGCGCCCCCGTGACGGAGCAGTACGCGAAGGAGATCGGCTCCGACGGCACGGCCGGCGACGCGTCCGGTGCGGTGCGGCTGGCGCAGAAGCTCGTCGGCAAGCCCACATGAGCGGCATCGCGATCCGCCGTCCCTATCCGGTCCTCTCAAAGGCGGACGTCGGGCAAATCCATCAGGGGGCGCTCCTCGAGCTCGAGAAAGTCGGAGTGAGAATCGGAACCGCCCGGGGACGGCGGCTCCTCGCGGACGCCGGCGCGCACGTCGAGGAGGCCACGCAGATTGCGCGGATCCCTTCCTCCCTCGTCGAGGAAGCCCTCCATCGCGCCTCGAAACACATTGTGCTCTGCGGGCGGAGCGCGAGCCAGGATGCAGACCTCGATCTCCGGCACGTTCACATCTGCAACAACGGGAACGGGCCGCTAGCGATCGACTTCGAAACAGGCGAACGAAGGCCGTCGACCGCGGCGGACCTTGCGAAGACGGCGATCGTGTCCAACGCTCTCGACAACCTCCACGTGTTCTGGCCCATGGTCACGTCCCAGGATGTCCCCCCGTCGGTCCGGCCGTACATGGACCTCAAGGTGTCCCTGATGAATACGGACAAGCATGTCCAGTTCGCCACGGCGGTCACTCCCGAAAACGCACGGCGACTCACTGAAATGGCCGCCGCGGTGGCCGGCGGGAGGGAGTCGCTCCGGAGCCGGCCGATCATCTCCTCGGTGCACACGTCAATCGCGCCCCTTCAGCACGACGGCGGGAACATGGATGCCGCGTTCGTCTTCGGGGAGGCCGGCGTGCCCGTCGCGATCTTCACGATGCCGGGGCCGGGGACGTCTGGGCCCGTGACCCTCGCCGGGTCCGTCGTCGTCGCGGCGATGGAATTCCTCAGCGGCCTTACGATGTGCCAGCTCGCGAACCCGGGTTGCCCGGTGATCTGGGGCACGGGGATCGCACCCCTCGACATGAAGACGACCACCCGTGCGGGAGGGTCGCCGGAGCACGGCCTCACGGGGGCCGCCGTGACGGAGATCGCCCACTCATATGGGGTCCCGAGCCTCTGCGGCGGATTCGACGCGACCGCATCGGTCCCGGGCACCCAGGCCGCCCTCGAGCAATTCGCGAGCGGCCTGTCCCTGGTCCTCGGAGGTGCGGACCTCATCTGCGGCATCGGGCTCCTCGAGGATGCGCGCACCCTGTGGCTCGAACAGCTCTTCATCGACGACGAAATGGTGAACATGATCCGCCGGATCGCGGACGGGATCATGGTCGATCCGGACCACCTCGCGCTCGACGTGATCGAGCGGGTCGGCATCGGCGGCATGTTCCTGGGACAGCGTCACACGATGGAGCATCTGAAGACGGAGCACTTCCTGCCGAGGCTCGTGGACCGCCGGAGCCACGATCTCTGGGCCGCGAGCGGCAGCCGGAGCATGGAAGACCGCGCCCGCGAAAGGGTGCGGGATGCGCTCAGGCGCGCTCCGCCGAACCCCCTCTCCGAGGAGACCGTTCGCGCGCTCGACCGTTTCATCGATGATGCCCGCGGCGCCGCGGCGTGACGCTCGGGAAACGGCTCGCGTCCCGGTGCGGGAGGAAGAGGGAGGAGGCGAACTCCCTGGAGAACCGCGGATCCCCCGCAAGGGGCATGTGACGGATGTGCCTCGCGATGTCGCGCATCGCCTCGCGCTCGCGGAGGGAAAGGAGGGCCAGGCGCGCGCCCGAGCCGGCCGTGTTCCCGACGAACTGAACGCGCTCCAGAGGCAGGTCGGGCAACATGCCAACGGCACGCGCGCTCTCCGGGGCCAGATAGCTGCCGAACGCACCCGCAAGGTAGAGGGACTGAATGTCCCCGACGGGGCGGTGCAAGGTGTCCAGGAGGATATTGATCCCGGCATGGACGGCCGCCTTTGCAAGCTGAAGCTGGCCGATGTCATCCTGGGTCAGCAGGATGTCTTGCTCGATGGAGGTCTCCCCGGCCCGGACGACCAAGAACGCGAGCTGGTGCCCGAGCCTCCGGATCCGTGAGGGCGCAACGCGTTTCTGGAGTCGACCTGCGCCGTCGATGGCCCCGGTCCGGAACAGGTCGGCGAGAAGGTCGAGGAGCGCGGAGCCGCACAGGCCTCGGGGTTTCCTCCGCCCGATAACCCGGTAGTCGACATGGAATGTCTCGGGCTCGATCGCGACGCGCTCGACCGCGCCGTCCGCCGCCCGCATGCCGAATCGGATGTGCGCACCCTCGAAGGCGGGCCCGGAAGGGGTGGAGCAGGCGACGAGCCGCCGCCGGTCCCCGGCGCAGATCTCCGTGTTCGTCCCAACGTCGATGAACACCCGCAGCTTCGGGGCCCGGTGGAGCCGCGTGGCCAGGACCCCCGCCACCAGATCGCTCCCCACGAACGCCGCGACGACGGGGGGTGCGATGACGGGAGCCGCAGGATTCCCCTGGAGCCCGAAGGGTCCGGCCCGCCGAATCTCCTCCCGCTTCGTCGCGGGCGTGTACGGAGCACGGGAGAGGCTTTCCGTCGGGACGCCGAGGAAAAGGTGGTGCATCGCAGTGTTCCCGACGGCGACGACCTCCACCACCCGGTCCGCGGGTTGCCGGGCGAGGCCGCAGGCCTTTCGAATCAGCTCGTTGAGCGCCCCGACGATCTCTTCGTGGAGGAGCGACTCCTGCGAGGGAGCGCCCCGGGCGAACGCGAGTCGGGACATGATGTCCTCGCCGTGGATCATCTGCGGGTTCGGCGCGGACACGGTCTCGACGGGCTCGCCCGTCCCGAGGTCCAGCAGGAAGCCCGCGATCTTCGTGGAGCCGATGTCGAAGGCCATCCCGAGGATCCGGTCCGACCTCGGCCGGCATGCGAGGACCTCCTTGCGCCATGCGACCAGGATCCGATCGGACGGGGCACGTGTCCCGGGAGCTCCGGGCCGACCGAGCACCCCGGGAGGGACTCGCCATCCGGCGGCCCGGAGACCTGCCTCGGTGAGGACCCGCGGCGCGCGGACCTTCTTGATGTCCGGCATGAACCCGTGCGCGGGCATGAGGCCTGACGTCTGGAGCCGCTGCCAGCCTCGCTGAGACTCGGGCGGGACCTCGAGGACGATGATCCCTTCGCCCGCCGGGCGACACTGGCACGCCAAGCGGATCCCTCGCTGGCGGTCCTCCTTGGTCAGGTGGCTCTCGAACGGCCCAGGAGGACGGAGGAGCTCCGATCCGCGACGCACGAGGACCCGGCACTTCCCGCACGTGCCGCGGCCCGCGCAGAGGTCTTCGAGTCCGACGCCGCATCGCCGCGCGGCATCCAGCAGATCCTCGCGCACGCCCACGCGGGTCCGCCGTCCCTCAGGTTGGAAGATCGCGACCGGCTGCGCCAAGCGGAGAGGGAGTCGCGTGACGCTACCTAAGGGTTCCGCACATCGTATCCGATCAGGACCGATGCATACTGGCGGCCCGCGGGCACGCCGAACCGATTGCGCAGGTAGTCGTCCTGCGGCGTGTCCGGGCTCGCGGACACGACTCGCTCGATGCGTGGGATCGCTTCGAGTTCGGGGAAGCGCACGGGAGGGAGGAGGAAGCGATACTGCCCCTGCGGCCGCTCGCCGCTGAACAGTACGAAGTCCTTGCCGAGGTACGCGACCCGGCGGTCTGCGGGGGGCATCTCCCCCGGCAGGAGCTCTCGGCCCAGGATGCGCCCTGCATCATCGACG
>JBGPGA010000198.1:0-3808 GCA_041483635.1 Thermoplasmata archaeon | reverse complement strand
TCGCCGAACCACTGGTGCGCGAGCTCGTGGGCGACGATGTCGTCGGAGCTGACGTCGATGGCGGCGCGCTCGTCGATCAGCACGTGCTCGTACATCGTCGTGGCCGTCGTGTTCTCCATCCCGCCGAACGTGAAATCCGGGACGCAGGCCTGGGCGTACTTGTCCCAGGGATACCGGAGCCCCGTCACCCGGCCGAAGAACTTGACCATGTGGGGGACGCGCGAGAAGCAGAGGTCGAGGTACTTGCCGTAGCCCTTCGGGACGTACGCCTGCACAGGGATGCCGTCCGCGTCCCACTCCTTCGTGTCCCACTCCCCCACGACGAGCGCCACGAGGTAGTTCGGATGGGGCTTGTCCTGGAGCCAGTGGAACGTGCGGGTGTGCTTCTTCGGATCGTGCTTCTCCGAGACCAGGTGGCCGTTCGAGACGACCTTGTACCTCTCCTTGACCGTGGCGACGATCTCGGTCGTGAACTTCTGGTTCGGGTAGTCGTAGGACGGGTACCAGGAACGGTTGTCCATCTCCTCGCCCTGCGTCCAGACGATCCGCGGCTTGTCCGGGTACGCCTTGTCGGGCGACACGAAGAAGAGGCCCTTCTTCGGCGAGCAGTCGTAGCGGATGCGGAGCTCGAGGGGGTCCCCTGCCTTCCGCGCCCGCGGAAGGTGGATCCGGAGCTCTTCCCCGACGAGCTCGTACTCGAGGGCCTTCCCGTCCCCGTCCTTGACCCCGCGGACATTGAGGCCGTCCTGGTCGAACAGGACCTCCTTGAGCCCGTCGTTGATCGGCGAAAGGCGGTGCGTCGCGGTGCCCGAAACGGTCCTTGCATCGTCATCGATCGTGATGTCCAGGCGCATGTGTTGGAGCTGGAACGTGCGCTCCCGCGCCCACTGCTCCGGCGCCTCCGTCGGCGCGAACGCCCGGTCCCCGAACGCACCCATCCGCTGGCCCCGACACGAATCGATCAGGTCGCCCATGTCTCGACCTCCAACTCCGGTGCGTCTGGGGAAGGCGGGGGACTACTTAGCCGTTCTCGCAAACCCCCCTGACCGCCCCGGGGGCGCGGCGGAGAACTTATGCGGTCTCGGGCATTCGCAGCCGGGGTGAAGCGGGACTACAAGGAGGAGATCGAGGGGACGTTCGAGCGCGTCCAGCGGCCCCTCCGCTGGATGATGACCGAGTACCGTCGTCGGAGGATCTCCTCCCAGAGGTTCGTAGGCTACCGGTTCTCCCGGGTCCGCGGGTCGGCCTCTGCGGGATTTGCGTACGGCTTCGCCCTGGAGCCCGACGGGGAGATGGGGATCCAGGCGCCTCCCGAAGCCGTCACGTACGCCTTCGCCCGGCCGACCGATTCGGACCTGTACCGGGAGCTCGTGACCCGGGCCGACAGCGCCATCCGGAGGCTCGCGAGGAGCGGCCGGTCCCTCGGCTATCCGTTCGAGCTCCACGTCGACCGGGAGATTTCCGCCGTCCGCCACCGTTCCTTCGCCCGCGTGCCACCCGAGCTCTTCGTCCTCGGGGCCGCGGACTTCTTCATGCTCGCCCAGCGCCCGCTCCGCATCGGCGGATATGTCCGTCGGGTGCGGGAGGCGACCACGCGTCCCGGGCCGTGAGACTCAGGCGGCCATCTCGACCGCCAGCGCGGAGGGCACATGGGGCCGGTCGAGGACCTCGAAGACCTTCGTCCAGTTGTCGCCCAGGTCACGCGAACAGCGCAGCACGCCCAAGTCGACGAGGGCCTGGAGCCGTCGCCGGGTGCGGGTGGCGGGCCACTGGAACCGGATCGCCATGTATTCCACAACCGATCGCTCCTTCGCCCCGTGGTCGGGGAACCGGACCTGGAGCGCGGTCGCGAGGAGCGCCAAGTCTCCTCGGAGATCGGGATCGTCCACTCCGGCGAGCACGGACCACAGACCGCGGAATCGGGACATGAGGCGGGGAACGCAGGCCCAACTCTGTCAGGCTACCGCGTGCATGTAGCGTAGGTCCACATCCAATCCTGCGGGCCTGCCAGCGGAAGATGTAAGGGTCCAGCGGGACGTACCGTGTCTCGGGGTGACCCCATGTCTGTCCGCCCACCGGGGAACGGCCCGATTCTCGCAGGCATGATGGTCGACCTGAAGGCGGATGCGCGACCCGGGCCCTGGCCTGACCAGGCGCTGCTGAGGGAAGGATGGAGGCCGGCCTGGCGAGACTGGCTCCTCCTGGCGGTCTTCATGTCCCTCCTCGTCTCCGTCATCGCGCTCCTGCTGTGGCTGCCTTGACGCCTCGGCAAGGACTTTATCGCCCCCGCGAGATACATCCCTGATGGCCGTGGAGACGGAGCTCGTGTCAATCGAGAATCCGGAAGGTCTGAACGTCATCCTGGGCCAGACCCACTTCATCAAGACCGCGGAGGACGTCCACGAGGCCCTCGTGAACGCGGTCCCGGGCATTCGGTTCGGCGTTGCCTTCTGCGAGGCGTCCGGGCCGTGCCTCGTGCGCGTCGAGGGGAACGACGACTCGCTCAAGGCCCTGGCGGCCAAGAACGCCCTCGCGGTCGGCGCGGGCCACTTCTTCATCGTCTTCGTGAAGGAGGCTTACCCCCTCAACCTGCTCCGAGCGATCCGCGAGGTCCCCGAGGTCGTCAACCTGTATGTGGCCACGGCGAACCCGGTCGATGTGGTCGTCGCGAAGAACGCGGCGGGGCGCGGCGTGCTCGGGGTGATCGATGGGGAGCGCGCGCGGGGGATCGAAGGGGCGGAGGACCGGAAGGAGCGGATCGAGTTCCTCCGGAAGATCGGGTACAAGCTGGGCTGACATGTGCCGCCTCCTCGCCGTCCTCAGTCGCAAGCCGATCCCGCCTGAGATCCTCATGTCCTTCCGCCAGCTCGCCGACACGGGCAAAGGGTTCCGGGATTTCGGGTGCCCGGAGCCGAACCCGAAGACGGGGCACCCGGACGGCTGGGGGCTCGCCTGCGTCGGCGCGGAGGGGGAGTTCTACGCACGCAGCCCGGTCAAGGCGAGCATCGACCCGAAGTATGAGGACTCCGTGCGGCGCCTCGCCCGGACCTGCAGCCCGCCGTTGCTCCTCCTGGCCCACGTGCGGTGGGCGTCGTTCAAGGACACGGTCCAGGAGCAGTACTGCCACCCGTTCCGGCGGGAGGTCGACCACCACCCGATCTTCTTCGCGCACAACGGGGAGATCGACGGGCTCCACCTGAAGGACGGGAAGATCGACAGCCAGATCATCTTCGAGCGATTCCTCGAGGGGTTCGGCGCGGAGATCCGCCCCCTCCCTGAGGTCAAGCAGGCCGTCGCGAAGGCGAAGGAGTCCCTCGACGCGGAGTTTCCGCGGAAGGTCGAATCCTACACGTTTCTCATGATCGAGGGGGACCGCCTGATCGCGCACCGCGACGCGCGCACCTGCGTGCCCTACTATACGCTCCACGAGACGACCGCGGACGACTTGAAGGTCGTCTGCTCCGAGGTCCTCCCGGCCCTCCCGGGCCGTTGGCGCATGCTCCGGAACGGCGAGTTCCTCGAGTTACGACCGTAGTGGTAACCTTCCGGTAACGTGTATCGTCTCGCCTCTTCTCGGCGGATTGCGGCGGAAGGATGACGATTCGCAGAAAGACCTATATAGACGCTCCCTCGTTGGGTTCATATTATTAAGGTCGGGGGAGGACCTGATACAGTGCGTGAAGTCGAGGTTACGACCCAGTGCCCGGAATGCCGCGGCGACCATCTCGTGAGGGACTACGAACGCGCGGAGATCGTCTGCGAGGATTGTGGTCTCGTCCTCGATGACATGATCATCGACGAGGGTCCG
>JBGPGA010000197.1:0-3812 GCA_041483635.1 Thermoplasmata archaeon | reverse complement strand
GGAAGATCGCCGCGAGGATGCAGAACCGGGTGGGCCCGCCCCTCCTCCAGCCCTTCGCGGACTTCGTCAAGATGCTCGGGAAGGAGGTCATCGACCCGGATGGCGTGGACCGCAAGGCCTTCGACTTCGCGCCGATCCTCGCCCTGGCGGCCGTGATGACCGCGTTCCTGTACGTGCCCATCGTCGGGGTCAGCCCGCTCGCCTTCCAGGGCGACCTCGTCCTCGTGCTGTACCTCCTCACCCTCCCGACGATCGTCCTCTTCCTCCTGGGCTGGCTCAGCCGCAACGTCTACTCGACGATCGGCGGCGTCCGGGCCGTGACGCAGATGTTCATCTACGAGGTGCCGTTCTTCCTCGCCCTCCTGGCCCCGGCCCTCATGGCAGGCACCTGGAACATCTCCGAGATCGTCG
Organism: Thermoplasmata archaeon; assembly: GCA_041483635.1. GTDB lineage: Archaea > Thermoplasmatota > Thermoplasmata > RBG-16-68-12 > RBG-16-68-12 > RBG-16-68-12. Next base: position 3,401 of record JBGPGA010000197.1, on the reverse strand, counting down.
CCTGGGAGCAGACCCACTACTGGTTCGCGATCCTGCAGCCCATCGGCTTCGTCATCGCGCTCATCGGCCTCCAGGCGAAGCTGGAGCGGACCCCCTTCGACATCCCGGAGGCGGAGACGGAGATCGTGGCGGGTCCCTGCACGGAGCTCACGGGTCGGCGGCTCGCGCTGATGAAGCTCACGATGGACATCAGCCTCGTCGTGGGGAGCGCCCTCGTGGCGGCCCTCTTCCTCGGCGGCCCCCTCCTCCCCTGGGCGATCACCCCGAACTGGCTCGGATGGATCGTCGGCTTCCTCGTCTTCCTGGGGAAGACCCTGGTCATCCTGCTCATCCTGTCCTCGATCAAGGTCGCGACGGGCCGCATCCGGATCGATCAGCTCAACGAGATTGGGTGGAAGTACCTGGCGAGCGCGGCGATCGTTCAGGTCGCCCTCGTCCTCCTGATGAACTACTGGTGGGTGACGGCATGAGCGTCCTGAGGGAGATGTTCGACAACCTGACGCACAAGCCGAGCACGACACGGTATCCGAAGGAGAAAGTCGCGATCCCTCCCGCCTTCCGCGGCAAGATCGCGATCCGGGACGAGAAATGCATCGGGTGCTCCAAGTGCGCGGTCGTCTGCCCGACCCAGTGCATCACGATGGTCGCGAACGAGCGCGAGGTCGAGGTCAAGGGCAAGAGAATCGTCCGCAAGAAGAAACCCGAGGTCGCGCTCTTCCTCTGCATCCGCTGTGGTCTCTGCGAGGAGTATTGCCCCACGGACCCGAAGGCCATCTACCTGACCAACGCGTTCAGCGGCGCGGGTCCGGACAAGACCGTTGTGGTCCAGTGACGTACATCTCCCAGCGCGACTTTGAAGAGCGCCTGCGAAGGCGGCTGCGGGGAGCGAAGCGCGTCGCGATCGTGGGGGTGGGGGACGAGCTGAATGTCCACGACCGCCTCGGCATGCTCGCAGCGAAGGAGGTCGAGGGACTCCATCTGCCGAACGTCCGCGTGTTCCTCGCGGGCACGGTCCCGGAGAGCGTGACGGGCCCGGTCCGGCGATACAAGCCCGACGCCGTCCTCCTCCTCGATGCCGCAGACATGGGCGCGAGGCCGGGGGCCGTGGCCTTGGTCGAACCGCAGGAGATCCGCGCGCGCCTCCTCTCGACGCATGCCCTCCCCCTGTCCGTCGTCATGGAGTTCCTGGAGAAGGACACGGGGGCGACCGTGAACCTGATCGGGATCCAGCCCGACCTCAAAGCCCAGGGCTTCGCGCCGGCCGGCGGCGAGCAGGCCGGCCTGACGCGGCTTCTCGTCAGCCTCTTCCACGTGCTTGGAGAGCCCGCGTCGAAGCCCGCGAGGCCTTCGAAGAGGGCGGGCCGCGGTTCCCACGCGATGTGAGGCATACGGCATTCGCGCCGACCCGCGTTCGGCGAGCCGGATCGCCCCCTGGTCGACGCCTACCTCGCTGCGGTTCGGGCGATCGAGGCCGCGGGAGCCCAGTTCGGCAATCTCCGCATCGGGGCCCGCGACGCGTTCACGGTCCGCATGCCGAACGGCCAAGTCGGAGAACGTGGGCCGGATGCGCCGAGCCCGGGGGAGGCCTGTGCGTACGTGCCGCCTGCGGCGTCCGCAGGCCTCGAGCTCGTGCGTCCGGCGTGAGCCGCGATGCGGGGCCGCTCACCCGTCCTGTTCAGTCCGTGTCCACGGTCCCGGTCAGGGTGTAGCTCCCGGCAAAGGGGCTAGCCTGGATCGTCAAGGTGATCGCCCGAGTCGCGGATGGGTTCACAACCACGGGGGATGACGTGCTCGGGCTGGGGCTGGCACTCACGAGATTGAACGTGATCCCGGACACCGTCACACCCGTGACATTGTGTGCGACGGAATCCGAATTCGTCAGCGACAAGACATACGTGAACTGGTAGGGGAAGGTCACCGCAATCGGACAGGAAGTGCAGCTCGTGTGCGGGGAGGCGCCGAAGTATTGCGTGCTGCCGGGATAGCTGATCGTGAAGCTGACACCCGTCACGCTGATCTGGCTGTTCGTGACAGGCCGGAACATCACGGTCACCGCGTACCACGCGAGCACTCCGATGACCACGACAACCACGACGACGATCAGCACGACGATCAGGGCCGTATTCGACTTCTTGGGCGGCGGCGTCACCTGCTGCGGATAGTACGGCTGCTGGGGCGGATACTGCGGTGGCGGAGCCTGCGGATAGGGTTGCTGCGGCGCCTGAGGGCCACCAGGGGGTGGAGTCGACATGCCCGCGGACTTAGCCCGACCCATGTTTAAGGTTTCGCTTTGATAGACCATACCTGGGAACGAGGCTGCATGCCGCCGAGCACTCCATCCTGACCTCGGGATGCCTGGCTCGGCGACTCAGGCGAGACCTTCGAGGGCGAGCAGTCGCTTCCACCGCCCGTCGACGTCAGCCTGGATCTGAGCGGTCTCCTTCTCACCGAGATGGGCAAACCGTCCCTGCGTGCGCAAGTACTCCTGGACGGGCTTCGCGACCCCCAGCTTCCTCGTCATGCGGTAGACCCCGTCCTCGATCTCGTACAGAGGGAAGATGTTCGTGTCCGTCGCGAGGCGGCCGACCTCGATCGTCTTCTCGGAGGAGTACCGCCATCCGGGCGGGCAGGGCGCGAGCGCATGGATGAAACGGGGGCCCTTGATCGCCTTCGCCTTCTGGACCTTCTTGACGAAGTCCTCCGGGAAGGCCACGTTGACCGTTGCCGCGTACGCGGGGCGGTGGGCCGCGACGATCGCCATGATGTCCTTCTTCGGCTCGAGCTTGCCGTGGGACAGCTCGTTGACGGGCGTGGTCGTCGTCCATGCGCCCTCCGGCGTCGCGCCGCTCCGCTGGACGCCCGTGTTCATGTACGCCTCGTTGTCGTACATGACGTAGATCCCGTCCGTGCGGCGCTCGAGCATGCCGCTCAGGGCCTGGAGGCCGATGTCCACGGTGCCCCCGTCCCCGGCGAATCCAACGATCGTCACGTCCTTGAGGCCGAGCTGGTCCGCTGCGGCCCGCAGGCCGGAGATCGACGCGCCCGTGGCCTCGAATGCGCAGTCGAGCATGGGCACGTCGAGCGCGGTCGTCGGGAACGGCGTCCCGATCACGGTCCAGCAGCACGCCGGCACGGTCACGATCGTCTGCTTCCCGAGACCCTTGAGCATGTAGCGCATCACGAGGGTCGCCCCGCAGCCCGGGCACGCACTGTGCCCCGACCGCATGAGCTCCTCCGCCGGGATGGTCAGGCGGGCCATCTCAGGTCACCTCCTTCCGGGTCTTGAGCTCGACCCACTCGGACTCGGGTCCGTCGCAGGTCAGGAGATCGAGGAATGCCTCGCGGACCGTCGCCGGGGTAATGTCCCGCCCGCCGAGGCCTGCGACGAAATCCCGGAGGAT
>JBGPGA010000196.1:0-3856 GCA_041483635.1 Thermoplasmata archaeon | reverse complement strand
GCGACGCGGCCCGGACACCTCATCTCCGTCTACTCCGCGGGGGACACCTTCTTGGCTAGGTGGCGCTGCGGCGAGCAAATCTGGCGGAGAGGGCCCGGCCACCTCTAACGGCCAGGTACACGCCGAACGTGATACTCACGATGAAGAAGCTCACGGGGTACGGCTCGTACCACGAGATGAAGAGCCCCAGCCACGTTGCGAACAGCGCCACGAGAATCGAGATGACGACCGCGGTGAGGGGCCGCTTCGTGAGCCGGACTGCGGTCGCGGCCGGCGTGACCATGAGCGCGAAGATGAGGAGGACGCCAATGACCTGGACCGCGATCGAGATCGTGACCGCGAGGAGGATCATGAACAGAACGCCGAGGAGGAGCATGGGCAGCCCCTTCGCCTCGGCCACGTCCTCGTCGAGCGAGGCGAATAGGAGGGGGCGGTGGATGAGCGCGAAGACCGCGAGGACCGCCACGCTGGCTCCGAGCGTGAAGACCACGCCCTCGGTGCTGATGCCCAGGACCTCGCCAAATAGGATCGAATAGGCTTCCGTGGCATATCCGGTGTACAAGCTGAGGAAGAGCAGGCCCACGCCGAGCGCGAAGGCGAGGACGGTCCCGATCTCCACGTCCCGACGCGCGGCGCGGGGACCGAGCAGGGCGAAGCCGGTCCCCGTGGCGGTCGTGAAGAGCAGGAGGCCGTAGATGGGATTCACGCCGAAGAGCACGGCGCCCGCGGCGCCGGAGAAGCCCGTGTGGCCAAGGGCGTGGGTCGCAAACGCGGAGCGACGCAGGATGACAAAGTACCCGACGATGCCCGCGACCACCGCGATTATGGTCCCGGCCTCGAACGCGTTCCGCATGAAGGCGTACGTCCACATCTCCTGGAGGTCCGCGATGAGGTTCCAGCTGAAGGTCATCCGCTCTCCTCCCCGTGCAGGTCCTCGCCGCCCACGATCACGAGGTTGTCCCGCGAGTCCCGGAGAACTTCCACGGGAACCCCGTAGAGGGCCGTGAGGCTCTCCGACGTCAACACCTTCTCCGGCGCGCCCGTGGCTACGTGGCCGTTGGCGATGTAGATTACCTTGTCGAGGCACGGGATGAGGGGATTGATGTCGTGGGCCACGAGGAGGGTCGCGACGTTCCGGCTCTTGACCAGCCCATGGATCAGATGGACCAGGTCCCGGCTGCGCCGGAGGTCGAGATTGGAAAGGGGCTCATCGAGCAACAGCAGCTCGGGGTGGCCTACAAGGGCCTCCGCGAGGAATACCCTTTGGAGCTCGCCGCCGGACAACGAGCCGAGAGGCTTGTCCCCCAGATCCGCCGCACCTACAGCCTGAAGGGCGTCCGCAGCGGCCTCCTCCTCCGCCCGGGAGGACAGCCGCGGACCCCACCGAGTCCCCGAGAGGCCCAGGCGGACCAGGACCTCCGATTCGATGTGGGTTTCGTTGTCGATCGTATGGCGCTGGGGGACGTAGCCGATCTTCGGGTTCCCCCGGCGCGGGGACGAATCGAACACCCTCAGGCTGCCACCCCGCGGACGGTGAAGCCCGAGAAGCAGTCGGAACAGGGTGGTCTTCCCGGCCCCGTTCGGCCCGATCACGGCCACGAACTCGCCGCGGCGGATGGCGAAGCCGGCGTCCTGCCAAACGATCCTGTCCCGGTATCCCACATCCAGGTGTTCCGCTCGGACGATTTCGGCTCCGGCGGAGGACGCGGAAGGGATCATTTTCCCAACGCCTTCGCGTTGAGCGCATTCTGGAGGTTCAGCAACTCAGCGTTGAACCAGACCTGGAACGTGACGTCGGGCGGCTGGATGGTCTCCGTCACCCCGACGACCGTGACGTTGTACTGGACGGCGATCTGCTTCATCTGCGTCGTGATCGGCGTCACGGTCTGCTGGTTGTAGACGAGCACGCTCACGTTCCCGCTCATCAACTGGTTCTGGAAGGTGACCACGCTCGAGGCCGGTGGATCGTTCCCTTCGGCGACCGCCTGCATGAACGCCGGCGGGGAAACCAGGTCGAGGTGGGTCGCGTTGGCCAGGTAGACGAAGATGTCCTCCGTTGCCGCCACTTCTGTCCCTGCAAACTTGGCCTTGATGATCGCCACACGGGAATAGAGCTGGCCCAGGGAGACGTTCATCGCCGCGTACTGCTCCTGGAAGTACGCCGCGTCCGCGGGGGAGACCGCGACCAGGTCCGCGTACATCGCCCGCACGGTCGTGTTCACGTACGTGGGGCTGTACCAGAAGTGGGGGTTGCCCCCCGGCGCGACTTCCAGCACGTTCTGCACGTTCAGCACGACCTGGTTGGGCGTGTTGCTCGCGTTGATGAGCTGCTGGCACCAGGTGTCATATCCCTCGCCGTTTTCAATCACGAGCCGCGCGTCCGCGACGAGTCGTGCATCCGTCGTGTTCGCTTCGTACTCATGAGGATCCCCGTTCGGGTCCGAGACGATGCTCGTCACGCTGACGTGACTCCCGCCCATCTGGGAGATCAGACTCCCCCAGAAGTTCTCCGCCGCGACGACCGGGATCACGGTCGAGTCCGTCCGGGGAACGTTCCCCAGCAGCGCGAACCCGACCACCCCGACTACGAGGACCGCCAGTACTGCGGCAACGGCGGCCTTCAGCATCTTGTGCATTCGTTGTCCCCCAAGTCAAGACCGGTCCCTACCCGCCTCGAGGTGAGGCGTGGCACGCGGCGATCGGCTCGCCGTGGGGACACGCGGTGGGGTGTTGCTCGACTCGGCAGATTTCGTCGACCGTGCGGTGGGAGAGCGCGAGATCAATCTCCCGGGCTGCGGCGCACGTCTCTGCTGGAGCGAGACCCAAGTTGCCGAATAAGGTCTCGGCGACGCGGTGGTGTCGACTGTATTCTTGGAGCGTCCTTCGCCCCTTGTCCGTCAGCCGGCTCTTGCCGCGGTAGCGTACGACGAGCCCGACTCCCTCGAGAAGCGTGAGGTGACCGAGCGCGGAGGGTGCAGTGACCCCGAGTGCGGAGGCGATGATCTTAAGAGAGACCCCCCGCTCCGATGTCTCCTTGGCCGAGATGACCTGGAGGGCGTCCACCTGCCGACGGGTCAGTTTCTGAAGCGTCTCCATGGTCGACTCTAAGCGAGAGTCGGATATATAGCTCACCCTAATTATTAGGTTGACCTAATCACGGACCACAATCGAAGACAGGGTCAACACTTCGGAAGGGAGATCGTTGGTTCGAATCCATGTGACTTCGAACCTGGTCAGGGTTCGCCCTCCTTTCCGATGCATCGACTGCTAGTTCCCTTCTCTTCAGACGCTGTTCAAATCCTGCCCTGGGCGCTCCACCCATAGGGTCGGGACAGATTTTTGCTCCGGCCCGTTCCGGGCAGCAGCCCACCGATCTCCGTGTCGGCCGATCTCCGTGTCGCTTGTCCCCTCACGCCCTGCCCCTCACGGGCGGGGCACTTTCCCCGCTATAGGCGGACTTTCCGTTTCCTCGCGTGAGACCGAGCGCTGTGGATGTGATTTCGGGTCTTCCGCCTCAGGACGCGCGGAATCATGCAAACGCAGCCGATTAGTGCGGATTCGGTGAGTCGCGGCCGCAGATTCCCGGCCAGGATGCCCACGGTTGCATCGCGTTCGTGTAGCACCATGCATAGCACTTGATCAACGCAGGTGCGCGAGATCTGCACCACCCGAAAAAGAGGGCCCTCAGGGTTCGAGGGCCACGCGGGACTCTCGCCCGCAGTTCGGACATCGAAGCACGACGACGTCCATCGTCCGCACGTCGGCCCGCACGAGGGGCATCCTCGCGCCATCCGTGCGGTACACGGCGTGGCGCGACTCGTCTAGGGCGCGGTACACCTTCCGGCGGATCTTCGAG
>JBGPGA010000195.1:0-3869 GCA_041483635.1 Thermoplasmata archaeon | reverse complement strand
GGATCGCTCTTTTCGGCTCCCAAACGGCCGGCTGGGGTCTCACGAAGGCCACCGAATCGATCCCGGGCCCCACGATCACAGTCAACCAGAACGACGTCGTGACGCTCTCCCTGAGCTCCACCGACGGGTTCACGCATCAATTCCTCCTCGACTACAACGGGAATGGGGTCGCGGACACGGGCGAGCCCATCTCCGCGTTGTTCAGCACGACCGCGTCGTTGACGTTCACGGCCTCGACCGCGGGCTCCTTCCACTACATGTGCACGATCCATACGACGACGATGCACGGGACCTGGACCGTTACGAGCACGAACACGGCCCCGACCTTGACCCCGCTGTCCGCTTCCCCGACGCCCGCCATTCCGGGACAGCTCGTCACGTTCTCCTCGACCTCCTTCGACGCAGACGGGGACGTCTTGTCGTATACCATGGCGTTCGGTGATGGGACGAGCACGACGAGCACTACCCTCGGGGGAGGCGGCCTTATCTCCGTTCGTCACGCATATGCGGCGAACGGCGCGGAGACGGCCACGCTGACTGTGAACGACGTCAAGGGAGGGACGGCGGGGTCGTCCGCCTCCGTCTCGATTGCCACGTCCCTGCTCCGCGTCACGACCAACCCAGCGGTCCCAGCGAAGATCCTCGTCGACGGCGTGCCGAGAGACGAGTGGGGGCTCAACTGGATGAAGATCGCCCCGGGCACACATACGGTGTCGTTCGGGAACGTCTCTGGGTTCGCGGCTCCTGCGCTCCAGACCGTGAGCACGACGGCGGGGCTGACCACGACCGTCCCAGGGAACTTCGTCGCGCAGGGCTCGTTGCGCATCGTGACGAGCCCGGCCGTAGCCGGCACGATCTCCATCGCTGGCGTCCCTCAGGACGACTGGGGAATGTGGCAATCGATGCCCGCGGGGACCTACACGGTGTCCTTCGGTAGCGTGGCGGGCTACGATCCACCTAGCTCGCAGTCGATCACGCTCGCGGCCGGTCAGTCGTTGACAGTCACGGGCACGTACGCAACGAATCCGAGCGCGCCCGGCCCGGACCCGTCCACCTTCGGATTGCTGCGAGTCACCACGAGCCCCGCGGTCCCTGCAAAGATCTTCGTAAGTGGCGTCCCCCGGGACGAGTGGGGGCTGAACTGGGTGAAGCTCCCGCCCGGCACCTACACGGTGTCTTTCGGCGACGTCTATGGATACGCGACGCCGAATTCTCAAACGGTGACGGTCGTGGCAGGCGACACCGCGACCGCCGTCGGTTCTTTCGTTCCCCTGGGCTCCCTGCGCATCGTGACGAGCCCAGCGGTCTCGGGCACGGTGTTTGTGAACAACATCCCGCGCGATGACTGGGGCATGTGGCAATCGATGCCCGCGGGCACCTACACGGTGTCGTTCGGACCGGTGCCGGGATACAGCACGCCGGCATCGCAGACCGCCATCGTGACGGGCGGGAGCCTGACGACCATCACGGGGGCATACACCGCAATCCCGGTTGCGACGGCGTCACTCATGCCGAACGCCGCGGTCGTCGCCAGCACCATTCCGACGGCGCCGATCATGGCCTCGGTTCGCCTCGATTGACCGAATCGCGCGCGCGATGCGATGACCTTGGCTCGGGGCGGAGCTCAGGCGCGTCTCATGGCATGCGAGGTCCGCCCGGTTCTGGTCCGGTGAGAAGTGGGCCCGGCCAGATTCGGACTGGCGACCTTCCGGTTATCAGCCGGACGCTCCAACCAGGCTAAGCTACGGGCCCGCGCGGCCGCAGAAGACCGGGCCCGATTTAAACGTTCCCTCCCGTGCGGTCCGTCGCTTCGTTGACACCGTCCCCCGTCACCCCGAGTCGTCCGCGGGAAGGTCTTCCGAGTGCCGAGGCACCTGGCGGGCCACCACCTCGATCGCGAAGCTCGCGACGAGGACCACGGCGCTCAGGATGAGCACGACGCGGAGGGCTTCGGTGCCTCCCGCGACGGCCTCCAGACCCGGGAGCACCGGAAACGCCCTTCCCGGGAACGAGCGCGGATAGGCCGTGAGCAGCACGAAGGATACGACATCCACGACCGCGACGAAGAGCCGCATGCCCAGGGAGCCGAGCTCGAAGAGATCGTAAACGAGGAAGGCGACCGCGATAGACAACGAGCCGAAGACCGCGACGGAGGGGGTGACGACGTAGAGAGCCCCGGCCGCGACGTAGCACGTCAGGCCCACACCCAGAGCCAAGGAGTCGTTCCGGTCGAGGGCCTTCCGGCGGTCCCGGCGCAGCCAGATCGCGGACAGGGCGATGATCCCGAGGCTCACGAGGACCATGTAGTCCGTGATGCTAACGAGGAAGTCCTGCCCCGCCGCCGCGAGGAAGACGATGGGCGCGAGGACGAAGAGCCACGCCATCCGGGCGACGGACCGCGGCAGGAACCCGTCCTCCCCCAGGGAGCCGATGTGTCTCGTCGCCGCAAGGAAGGCGGGCACGAAGGTCGTGAAGGTCGCGAGCATGAAGGCGAGGGCAGTCAGCAGCACCTGAGGTTTCCCCAAGACCGACTCGGTCACGTAGAGGGCCGGGATCTGGGAGGTGGAGAGGCCCGCGAGGGAGGGATTCGCGGCATACACAGCGAGCGCGTAGAAGATGTTCACCGTGGCCGCGATCACGACGGTCGCGATCATCGCAATCCCGAAGTATCGATCCTTGCCCATCACATAGCCCCTCCGGAGCCATGAGACGACCGGGATCCGCGACGTATCGCGGGCCTCGCGGTCCAAGGCCTGGATCTCCTGGAAGCCGAAGAAGAGGATGTACAGGTACCCCGTGTTGACGAGGATCGCCCCGACCCAGTCGAGGCCGGATGCGGCGGGAAACGCGAGGAGGCCGCGGAAGTTCCAGCCCCCTGCGGAGCCGAGCAGGTAGCTCTGGGCCACCAGGATCGCCACGAGCACGGACGTGAAGGCGACCTGGGCGAGACCGATCGCCCGGATGAACCGTCTCTCCAGGATGGAGTTCATCACGAACCAGAGGGCGAAGAGCCCGCCGATGGCGCCGACGATGAGGAAGGTCGGGAGGCCCCCGAGGCCGTAGCCCTGGAGCAGGGTCGGAAGATATCCGAAGACGAAGAGGACGAAGACGAGCACGCAGTAGGCGGCGAGGGCCGCGTTCGCCACGGCCATGGAGAAGCGGGAGATGAAGTAGCGTGCGCTCCGCACGCCGACGGCCACGCGGACGAAGGCCGGCCCGCCTACGGCGGACAGGCCGTTCGTCTTCAGGACCCGGTAGCTGTCCGAGTTGTTCTTGGCCATGGCGAGGGAAAGAATCGCCGCCAGGGTCAGGGAGACGATGGAGACAATCTCGTACTCGAGGACGTTCAGTGGGATGAGGAGGAACAAGGGGGATCCGAGGGTCGAACCGATGCCGATGGCCAGGATCGTCCCGAACCCGTAGACCCGAGGGGGTTCGTCCGCGGGACCCCGCGCGCGCAGTGGGATCCGCACCCGGGTCAGGACCGACGCGAGGAGAAGGCCGCCGGACAGGAGGGCCGCCAGGAGCCCGACGAACGTCGCGGCGTCCGGAACCGAGAACGCAACGAGCCCCACAATCCGGAGGGTGCCGAGCTCTCCTGCCATCCCGTAGACCGCGACGACGAGCACGAGGACACCCAGGGCCGCAGCCAGGATGCGCGCCAGGCTGGCGGTGACCCGCAGGACCCTGGGCGCTTCCATATTGCCTCGCCCTCCCGGACGCCCTCCCTCAGGCCGACGGAGGGACGAGGGCCGAATCCCCGAGGCTCCGAGAGGCTTGGCGCAGGGTGTACAGGGCAGCCAAGATCAGGAAGAGGGCGAACGCGAACCCGAGCGCGAGGATGAGGGGGTCCGACATGCCGGAGGAGG
>JBGPGA010000194.1:0-3874 GCA_041483635.1 Thermoplasmata archaeon | reverse complement strand
GAGAACCACGACCTCTCCCGGGCAGGGAAGCCGAAGCATCGGATCGCCCGGCTCAAGGCCTACCTCCGCTGGTTCGACACGCACCTCGCCTGACGACGAGACGGGACCCTGTGGTCGCCGGGAGGCGGGACGGAGCGAGGTGGGACCATCCCTACTCACGTTGGCCGCCGCTCCGGAATCCTGGCCCATCTCCCAAGGGTTGCCTGCGAATTCCTTCGCCCTCCTTGCGCTTTCGGAGGTCCTAATCTTAATACCCGGAGACCACCATCCGGTTGCGCGTCGGGCAGATGATTGGGGACCGACAGGGGAGGAGGCACTCGCCGTCGCCGTTCGCGGCATCGCTCAGCGTAGCCGTTGTCGTGCTCGCCGTATTCGCCTCGCTCCCGGCGGCGAGGGCCGCTGCGCCCTCGGCCACCTCCGTGGACCTGCGCATCGGGTTCCTCCAGGCGGTCGACAGCCTCAACCCGTTCCTCGGGATCAATGACCAGTCGTACGAGTTCTGGGGACTCATCTACGACCACCTCTTCTCGTTTGACCAGGACGGCAACTACGTCCCGAACATCGCGCTCTCCGCCTCCTGCGATGCGACCTGCGCGAACTGGACGTACGCGATCCGGCCGGGGGTCAGCTGGTCCGACGGAACGCCGCTCACCGCGGACGACGTGGCCTTCTCGATCAACTACAACCTGCCCTCGGGGAACTCGTTCTACCACCTGTGGGCCTACGAACCGTACGTGAACCGAATCCTGGCGTGCAAGTCCGGGCAGAAGACGGGTTGCGGGGCCATCGTGACCTCCCCGGGGAACGTCACGGTCTACTACGACCGTCCCTTCGCCCCGGGCAAGGACCTCATGGTCTGGATCATCCAGAAGGCGCAATGGTCCGGCGTCTCCCAGCAGCAGGCCCAGACCTCCTACTCGAACCCGGACCCGATCGGAACGGGACCCTTCATCGCGGACGCGAACATCGCCACGGAGTGGACGCAGCAGCCGACCGTGCCGCTCCACGTGTTCAAGAACCCGAACTACCACCCGGTCGGGAACCACACGGGGCCGCCCCACCTCGACAACATCTACCTGCGGCAGTACACGGACGAGAACTCGCTCGCGATCGCCCTCCAGAGAGGGGACATCGACCTCGCCGACCTCACGCCTGCGGGGTACGAACTCATGGCTGGGCAGCCGAACATCGTCCGGCAGCAGGCCCTGACGAGCATCCAGTACTGGAACGAGATCGCCATCCAGCAGCTCGACAGCTCCTCCGCGAACGGGCGCCTGAACCCGGCCCGGTGGGACCTGAACGTCCGGCACGCCATGGCGTTCGCGACGAACAAGGACTACATCCTCAAGACGATCTACGGGGGCAAGGGCGTCCGCGGCGACTCCCTCATCTCGCCGCTCGATGGGGCGTGGTGGTACGACCCGACGAAAGACCCCGGAGCCAATCTGACGTTCAATCTGACGGCCGCAAACGCGCTCCTGGATGCCGCGGGCTATGCCGCGTGGTGGACCGATTCCGCGGGAGCCCGATACCGGATGGCGTCGACGAACATCACCCTGAGCATCCAGACGGGCGCGTGCGGCTGCCTCGACCCGACGAACACGACGAAGACGGTCCCGTTCGGCACACACCTCGAGTTCTCGATGGGCGTGCGGCTCGAGTTCCCGGAGGAGCAGCGGGTCGCGAACTACCTCGCGTCCCAGTGGGCGCAGGTGGGGATCCGGCTCGATGTGCAGGTCCTCGCGGAGACGACCCTGTCCAGCGACGTCTACAACGGCTACCTCGACACGTACATCTGGTACTGGGCGGGCGACCCGGACCCGAACTACCTCCTGTCGATCCAGTCCGGCTTCACCCTCGACGGCTGGGATGACAACTACTACAACAACGCGACGTACAACGCGATGTACATCGAGCAGCTCGCGATCCTGGACGTGGCGCAACGCCAGGCGCTCGTCCAGAAGATGGAGAAGCTCCACTACGAGAGCGCCGCGTACTTGATCTACATCTACCCGTACGGGCAGTGGGCGTGGCGGACGGACAAGCTCGCGGGTTGGGGGGACTGGGCGGCCCACCCGTACCGCCAGCTCGACGCGTACTGGGGCGCGAACCCCCTGTTCCTCGAGCTGGAAGCCACCGGAGCGTCCGCGAATCAGCCGCCCTCCACGCCGGTCATCCAGGGGGGCTCGTCCCTCGCCACGGTCGCGGGACAGAACGTGACCTTCGTCGGGAATTCGGTGGATCCCGATCCCGGCCAGACCCTCACGTGGACCTGGTCGTGGGGCGACGGCTCCACGACGACGCACAGCCACCCGAGCTCGGTCGAGCAGGATGTCACGAATCACTCTTGGTCCGTGGCGGGCCAGTACAGGGTGACGCTCAACGTTTCGGACGGCCTCGTGGAGGTCGGCTCGGCGCCCGTCACGGTCGCCGTGACGCCGGCCGGGTCCGAGGGCACGCTGAGAGGCTGGGTCCTCGACGCGCGGAACGGCGACGCGATCGTCGGGGCAACGCTCCGGACCTCTCCCGGCGGGTACGGCGGTGCAACGGACGGGAGCGGTGCGTTCGCCTTCGCGACCCCGGCCGGGAGGTACACGCTCACGGTCCTGGACCCGCTGTACGTGACGGCCTCGCAGAGCGGCCTCATCGTCAAGACGGGCGCGGTCACCTGGGCCAACTTCACCCTCACCTCGGACTACGGCTGGATCGCGGGCAGCGTGACGTCCTCCGCGGGCGGCCCCGTCCCGGGCGCCCTCGTCAGCATCGTCAACGCGGCGAACGCCTCGGAGCAGTCCGCAGTCCGCGCGGACGCCGGGGGCCACTACAACACGACGCATGGGCTGCCGACGGGAGGCTACAAGTTGACCGTAGGCGCCACAGGATACTCGAGCGTCAACCGCACCGCAGACGTCCACGCCGGCGAAACGACGACGGTCGACGTCGTCCTCCTGTCCTCGACGGCCGCTTTGGGCCTCTCTCCCCTCGTGATTGCCGGAGCGGGAGCCGCCCTCGTCATCGGAGTCGCGGCCGGCACGCTCGTCCTCCTCCGGCACCGCAAGAAGACGAGGACGGACGAGGAACAGAAACTCCAGCTCCGAAAGTGATCGAGCTCCGCGGCCGGACACGGTGCCACCAACCCCAGGGGCGGGGGGCACGGGGCGCCGCAAGGATGAAAAGGGCCCGTGCGATCCCGCCCGCGGGAGCCCCGCTCCCCGGGCATTGTTCCCCTGCTTCCAGCCCGGGAATCTAGGAAGCGGTTGAGAGGTGAGGCTCTTGACCGCCACCCGATCGCCCCGCGGGTCCGACCGGCCGCCAACGTCGTACCGTCGGATGTGGCTCCTCCTGTTCCTCGCGTGGACGGTCGCCTACGCGGACCGGACGATCACCGGGCCCGTCGTCAGCTGGATGATCGGGCACCAGGTGGGGTTCCTGTCCACGGGCTTCCCATACGCCCTGGGCGGCATCATCGGCTCCATGTTCTTCGCGGGCTACATGCTCACCCAGTTCCCGGCCGGGTACCTGGGCGACCGCTACGGACGGAAGGTCATGATCGTGATCTCGACCCTCTGGGCAGGCGTCACGACCGCGGCCTCGGCCGGGGCGTCCTCGGTCCTCGCGTTCGTCGGGCTCCGTGCGGCGACCGGGTTGGGAGAGGGGGCGTACTATTCCAACGACCGAGCGCTCGTCCGGCTCGTGACGCCGGAGGCGAAGCGGGCCCTCGGGATGGGACTCGTCTTCGTCGGGCTCGCGACGGGGCTCACCCTCGCGACGATCGCCACGATCCCGATCCTCGACTGGGCGGCGTCCCTCTGGGGGACGGAGTTCGCGTGGCGCGTCGTGTTCCTCCTGTTCGCGGCGCCGACTGTCGCCGTGG
>JBGPGA010000193.1:0-3935 GCA_041483635.1 Thermoplasmata archaeon | reverse complement strand
GGCTACCTCACGATGGGCGACCACAACGCGCCCAGCTACGACACGACCTGGTTCCCGACCCAGGGAGACCTGATCGGCCGCGCCCGCGGGGAGATCCCGTGGTTCGGGCTCATCAAGCTCCTGCTCTCCCCGGCGCCCCGGTGCGCCACGCAGGGGTGGGGGGACCCGTGCGCGCCCCAGAACAGCTGGGACGACCTCGCGCTCAGCCTCGTGTTCCTCGTCGCGCTCCCGTTCATCCTGGAGGCGGCCGGCTGGGCGTGGGGGAAGTACGCGTGGCCGAGGATCAAGCCCCTTCTCCTCTGGAAGAGGAAGACCAAGGAACCCAAGGCGGAGGCCCCTCCCGAACCCCGGGAGGAGGACGAGCCTCCGGACGAGTCCGCGGACGAACCTAAAGAAGGGTCGTCTGGACCTTGAGCCGGTAGCCGCGGGCCTCCGCGAGCACCTCGTCCTTCTCGAGGACCTTCTTCACGTCGAGCAGGGGCACGGAAGCCTGGATCTCCTTCGTCCGGCCCGCGCGCCCGAAGCTCTTCACCCGCGCGTGGACGAGGCCGAGCATGTCGAGCTCGGAGATGAGGTCCGTCACGCGCCGCTGGGTCAGGGGCGTGACGCCCGTCTTGCGGCACAGCTCGCGGTACGTCGTGTAGACCTCGCCCGTCGTGAGCTTCGTGTTCCCGATCTCCTCGTTCAGGAGGACGCAGAGGAGGATGAGCTTGGACTGGGTCGGGAGGCTCTTGACCGCCTCAAGGACCGTGTCGAGCTCGATCTTGCTCTTCGCCTTCTGAACGTGGTCATCGGCGAGGTGGTCGTCCCCCTGGCGCTCCGCGAGCTCCGCGGACACCCGCAGGAGGTCCAGAGCGCGGCGGGCGTCCCCGTGCTCCGAGGCGGCGAGGGCCGCGATGAGATGGAGGACGGCGTCCGGGGCCGTCCCGTTGTCGAATGCGAGGTGCGCCCGCTCCGCCAGGATGTCGTACAGCTCGTCCGCGTTGTAAGGAGGGAACACGACCTTCTCGTCCGCGAGGCGCGACTTGACGCGGGGGTCGAGGAATTCCGTGAACTTCAGGTCGTTCGAGATTCCGATCAAGGAGACGCGGGCCTTCGTCAGGTCGTCGTTGATCTTGAGGAGCTGGTAGAGGAGGTCGTCCCCGTTCTTGGAGATGATCTTGTCGATCTCGTCGAGGACGATGATCACGACCCGCCGCTCCTCGTCGAGCTTCTCCCTGAGGAGGTTGTACACCCGGTCCGTCGAGAGGCCCGTGAACGGGATGCGCTGGTGGAAGTTCTCGATGAACCGGTTCCCGATGCTCTGGAGCACGGCGTACGGCGTGTCCACGATCTCACAGTTCAGGTAGAGGTAGGAGACCATCCGGGCCGAGTCCGCCTTCCGGAACTCGTTCTCGATGTACTTGACGACCGCCGTCTTCCCGGTCCCCGTCTTCCCGAAGATCAGGATGTTGCTCGGCCGCTCCCCGCGCAGGGCCGTGGCCAGGATCTGCGCGAGCTGGTCGATGTACCCCTCCCGATGCGGGAGCCGCTCCGGGATGTAGGCCGGGCGCAGGATTTCCCGGTCCATCTTGAAGAGACTCTTCGTGCTCAGGTACGGTTGGAAGATGCTTTCCTCCATGGACTCGCTCCCCCTGCAGCGAGAATGGGACCACCCTCCCAGGAGAAGAGCGACATAAGGACGCGTTTCTCCCAGGGTGGGAAGCGGGTATCAAGCGGGTCGCACATATAGGTTTGCGAACCGCTCGCGCGACTTTCGTCGCGCGACGAGAGTCCGGTTTTTATTCGCACCCGGGTATGATAGGAACGGTCGAAACGACATGCAAAGTTCAACCTCGACGCGACACGACATCCCGTCACGCGCCAGGGAGGAACGTGAGGCCTAGCACGATCGCGAAGCCCGCGACCACGGAGAGCGTGACGAGAAAGGACCGGGAGCGGTGCTGAAGCTCCGGGATGAGATCTGCAGCGGAGACGAACAGGAACGTCCCGCCAGAGAACGCGAGGCCGACGGGGAGCCACATCGTTCCGGCGCTGAGGAAGAGCACCCCGAGAACGATGCCCAGAGGGGTGTCGGCTGCGGTCGCGAGGACGTACCACAGTGCGGTTCGGCGCGAGGCGCCTCCGACGAGTCCGACCGTCATCGCAGCGAAGCTGTCCGGGATTTGATGGAGCGCGACCGCGAGAACGATCACGGTGCCAACGACGTTGTTGATCGCGAATCCGAGCGGGATGACGAACCCGTCCATCGTCCCGTGGACCGTGAGCGCGCTCACGGCGAGGCCGCCGAACGTCGTGATCGGGTGGCCGTCCTCCAAATGCGCGTGGCCCGCGCCCCCCGGGCGGATGAGGTGTCGCTCGGCCAGGAAGAGGACGAAGAACCCTCCCGAGATGCCGAGGGGGACCGCCTGGGGCGGGAGAGAGCCGAACGCCGCGGCGAGGGAGAAGGCCTCGGGCAGGATGTCGACGACAGCCAGACCGCCGAGGATCCCCGCGGAAAGCCCGAGCATGAGGTGCATGACCCGGTCCGAGATCCGATGCCGGATGAAGGGGACCGCAATCAGGATGAGGGGCGTGCCGCCCGTGATGAGCGCCCAGAAGGCGAGTTGGGCGAAGTCGGGCGTCGCGGCCACGGCCCCGCCAGCTTCCTCGCGTTATTTAAGAGTTCATGACTTCTTAATAAGATTGAAGTACTCGCCCTGCCTGGGTTAGTAACATGCCCATCGTGAGCGTGTCCCTCGACGACGCGATCCTTCGAAGCCTCGACGAAGTCGCCCAGCGTCGGCGGTACCACAGCCGGAGCGAGGCGGTCCGCGAGGCGCTCCGGGAGTTCATCGACGTGACGGAGTGGGGGCGGGACGGCGGGCAGGCCTCCGTCATCCTGGCGGTCATCTATGAGAAGGGGCACCCGAAGGCGGACCTCGCCATGCTCCAACACCGCTTCGACGAGATCCGGACGATGCTCCACACGCACCTGAACGAGGTGGATTGCCTTCAGATCTTCGTCGCGGAAGGCCCGACGGCGCGGCTCAAGGATCTGATCGGCCAGATCCGGAGGGTCAAGGGCGTGAAGCAAATCAAGTTCATCCAGACCGCGACGGCTCGGTGAGCATCAGGCTTATCCCGGCTCGAACGCGTTACCCGCGCCGATGGAGAAGCGGCTCGCGTATTCGTACGGTCGCGCGCTCGTCCTCTCCCGCCTCGTCCTGTTCGCGCTCGCCTTCGTCCTCGTCGGAGCGCTCCTGTCCCTCGCCCCCAGTTTCCCCGTCGTCCCGGGGGCCCTGTTCCTCGGGATCCTCGCGGTGGCGACCCTCCTCTTTGCCGTCTCGCCTCTCCTGACGGAGCACTGGCTCACCCGCTCGCGGCTCATCCTCCGCCAGGGGTGGTACTTCCGGGTCATCCTCCCGTTCGCGGAGATCGCCTCCCTCGTCGCGGCGGATGAGACGACGCCCTTGAGGGCGCCCCTGGGCATCCATCGCCCGTTCGGACAACCCACGCTCTACGTGACGGGCGGCCGGACGGGCCTCGTGATCGCCCGCCTGGATCGGCCTCGCCGCTTCTGGTCCTCCTTCGGCCTCGAAGCCACCCAGATCGTGTTCGACGTGAGCGACCGCGAGGGCTTTCTTCGCGCGTACGAGGAGCGACGGAGCCTACTCACGCCAGTCCAGGCCGACGGTGCGTACGCCGACCTTCGGGATTAGGGGCATCTTGCGCTTGAACGCGGTCCCGGCCACGAGGGCCTCGATCCGGCGCACCTCCTCGATGCGGACGTCCGCCTTCTCGGCGATCGCCTCCGGCTCCATCTGGAGCTCGATCCCCAGGAGGATGCGGTCCAGCTCGTCGTACGGGATGCCGAGCTCGCCTTCGTCCGTCTGGCCCGGCCAGAGTCCGGCGGTCGGCACCTTGTCGACGATCCGCTTCGGGATGCCCAGGTG
>JBGPGA010000192.1:0-3990 GCA_041483635.1 Thermoplasmata archaeon | reverse complement strand
CTTGTTCCCGCAGCGGCGCAGAGGGCCGTGCGCATCCAGGCCCGGAACTACGTCCTTGCGGAGCGCCACGAGGATGCCGCGCGGCTCTACGAGAGCATCGGCATGTGGAAGGAAGCAGGCGAGACGCGCCGGCTCAAGGCCCGTCAGGTCGTCACCCAGGTCCATGTGAACGTGAACGACCTCGTGAGCCAGCTCCGGGCCATGGGAGTCAGTGCAACGTACACGTGCCCTGCGTGTCACAGCCCGATCGAGATCACAGCGGACACGAACTCGGACGCCCTCGCCAAGTGCCAGTACTGCGGCGCGGTCATTCGCCCGACGGACCTGGTTGATGCGATCACGAGGGTCGTCGGGCATCACTGAACCCACGATGGGGCGTCCGAACCGACCCGGATTGGGGAAAACCTTCTTGCGGGAGGGATCGGTCCGCGGCCCCAAGGGGAAGCGCCTGTGGCGACCACGCATTCCGAAGGATACTTCGAAGGTTTTGACGGCACCCGACTGTACGAACAATCCTGGCTCCCTGCATCGCCCGCGCGGGGCTTCCTGATCCTCGTCCACGGCCTCAAGGACCACAGCTCCCGGTACGATGCGGTCGCGCGCCAATTGAACGAAGCCGGGTTCGGCGTCTGCGCCTTTGACCTGCGCGGCCATGGGAAGTCGGACGGCCGCAAGGTCTTCGTCCGATCCTTCGACGAGTATGTGCACGACCTCACGAAGTTTGTGAAGCGGGTCCGGGAGCGCGCGGGCGACCGCCCCGTGTTTCTCCTTGGACACAGCATGGGCGGCGCAATCGTGACCCTGTACGCGCTCTCCCAGGACCAGGGGATTCGGGGCTTTGCCCTGAGTGCGCCCGGCCTCAAGGTGACGGACGAAGTGACGCCCGGACGAGTCCGTGCGGTCAAGTTCATCTCGAAGCTCGCACCCGGAGCCCACGTGTACTCTGTCCCGAACGAACTCTTCTCGCGAGATCCGAAGGTCGTTGCCGAGATGGACCACGATCCGCTCATCGACCAGAGGAAGCTGCCCGCGAATCTGGCCGTCGAATTCCTGGGTGCGATGCTCCGGGTCCAGGCCCGCACGTCGGAGATCACAGCTCCCTTCCTCGTGATGCATGGCACGGGGGATCGACTGACGAATCCGAGGGGGAGCCAGGATCTGTACGAACACGCCTCGTCGACGGACAAGTCGATCAAGCTGTACGACGGCCTGTACCACGACCTCCTCCATGAGCCAGAGGCGGCCACCGTCTACAGCGACGTCCTGGGCTGGCTCGAATCCCGCACTCCTCGCTGAGATATGGCCCGGCGGTACGCGATGGCACGGCGTCCCGAATGCGCGGGCCGTTTGGCAGGCTCGAACGATTCGAGATTGGATGGACTCATCCACACATGCCGATTGGGGATGGCTTCCTAGTCGTCACAGGTCGTGCCGGCGGTCCCCATCCCTTCGGAATCGGATAAAGAGAAGGGACGGAACCTGGACCGGATTCCGTCGTTCGTTCGCACTAGTCTTCGACCCTCGATGACGATGTCGGCACGGTCACTGCAACGGAGGTCGTCCCGCCCGCTCCCGCCGGCACGACGAGCGCGGCTGCGACGTAGTTACCCGTGATCGTCGTGAGGGCGTTCGCGGTCACGACTGCGGTCTGCGGAGCAGGTGTCACGTGGCTAGGCACATTGCCGAAGCTCACCTTGTACGTCCCCCAGCAGTATCGATTGCCACATGCCCCAATCGTCCCGCGGGACGGTCACCTTTTCTCGGAGATGATAACAATGCTCGGAGTCTAAAGGGCCGTTGACGAAACGATGACTTCCCCGAGTCGAAGAAGCGATGCAACCGGCCGCTGAAGGTTGCCGGCGGATGAGCGCCCAGGGCAGGATTTGAACCTGCGAGGCCTTGCGGCCAGCGGTTTTCGAGACCGCCGCCATTCCGGGCTTGGCGACCTGGGCAACCCATGGACTGGAAGAGCATGTTTCCCTTAAGCGTTCCGTATCGAGTCTCGAGAGGGGCGAGCCCTTAAGATTCGCTCGGCTGTTCCTGAAGGCACATGCAGGTCACCGCAGAACTCGTCCAGGCACGGACGACCCAGTCCGTCGAGCTGTCCGCGCCGGCCACGGGGTTCGATCTCCTCCGTCAACTTGGCCTGGCACCCGATGCTCACCTCGTCGTTCGAGGGGACGCGCCGATCCCGTTGGACGAGCCCCTCATCGATGCGGAACGCCTGCGAATCCTCTCCGTCGTCTCGGGTGGCATATCCTTGTAGGTTCGAATCGGAGCGTCCGGCTCGAATCCGAACGGCGCAACGCAGGGTCGCGGGCAACGCGAAACCCACCGCGAGCCTCCGCGCTGCAATCACTCGCTGGCCCGGGCCGGGACAGGAAAGCCCAACTACACGAGCGGGCCTTCATGAACGAGGAAGAAGAACCATGCCCAGCCGCAAGCGAAACCTCCGATTCGTCAATCCGTCGACCTTGCACCCTTCTGCGGGGTACTCCCATGTGGTCGAGTCGACGGCGGGCAAGACGATCTACATTTCCGGGCAGGTAGCGTTGGATTCCGCCGGGAACCTCGTCGGAAAGGACGATCTCCAGGCACAAACCCGCCGGGTCTTCCAGAACGTGCAGGCAGCCCTCAAGGCGGCCGGGGCGGAGTTCGATTCCGTCGTCAAGCTGAACTACTTCCTCCTCGACATCTCGCAGATCCAAGTGGTGCGCCAGGTCCGCGATGAGTTCGTGAACACGGAGCATCCGCCCGCCAGCTCGGCGATCGAAGTGCGCCGGTTGGTCCGCGACGAGTTCCTCATCGAGATCGATGCGGTGGCGGTCGTCCCCGGATCGGACTGACGAATCGGGTTGAGGGAGGGGCGCGTGGCCGCCAGGGGCGAGCGCTCGTGCCGAATCCGTCGTGGTCGGGACCGCTCGGTCCGCCCCCCTTTTCCAAAGCTTTAAAGGCGCCATCCATTCTGCACCGCACCGGATGGCTTCCGACGAAGCGGACATGCTCCGCACGATGGGGCTGCGGAGCGTCGACGATCTCTTCTCGGACATCCCCGCCGCAGTCCGGATGAAGGGGCTCGCCCTGCCGCCCGGTCTCTCGGAACAGGAGGTCGTCTCGCGGATCACGGAGATGCTCTCGGCGAACCGAACGATGGCCGACATGCCCACCTTCCTCGGCGCCGGCCTCTACGACCACTTCGTCCCCGCGAGCGTCCGCGCGATCACGTCCCGAGCGGAGTTCTACACCGCCTACACGCCCTACCAGCCCGAGGTAAGCCAGGGGATCCTCCAGACGCTCTGGGAGTACCAGAGCCTGATCTGCGAGCTCACCGGCATGGACGCCGCGAACACATCCATGTACGACGCCTCGACCGCCCTCGGCGAGGCGGCGCGGATGACGCGACGCATCCACGGCGGCAAAATCTTCCTCGTGCCCCGTGCGCTCCGGTGGCATCGCCGGAGCGTCCTGCAGAACTACACGTGGGGTGGCGGCCTCCTCATCAAGGAGATCGAGTACGACCCCGAGACCGGGATGCTGGACGTTGCTCACCTGAAGAAGCATCACACGGAGGACGTCTGCGGTGTCTACGTCGAGAATCCGAACTTCTTCGGGCGCTTCGAGGAACAGCTCGCGGAGATCCGAGCGGCCACGGAAGCGCCCCTCGTCGTCGGAATCAACCCGATCGCCCAGGCCGTCGTGAAGAAGCCGGCGGACTTCGGCGCGGATATCGTGATCGGCGAGGGACAGGCCCTCGGGAACGCCGTCAACTTTGGCGGGCCGCTCCTCGGGATCTTCGCGTGCCGCCAGGAGCATGTCCGCAAGATGCCCGGGCGCGTGATCGGCCTGACGAAGGACGCGGACGGGCACCGCGCGTTCTGCATGACCCTCCAGACACGGGAGCAGCACATCCGCCGGGAGAAGGCGATGAGCAACATCTGCACGAACGAGTCCCTCATGGCCGTCGCCTCCGCCGCGTACATGGCCGTCCTG
>JBGPGA010000191.1:0-4116 GCA_041483635.1 Thermoplasmata archaeon | reverse complement strand
GCGTTCCTCTACGTCCCGGACCGGCAGTACGTCGTCCTCCCGGTGGACCTCGCGATCGTGAATCCGAACGACTATCCGGGCGGGATTCCCCCGTACGCCTGGGGCCAGGTGGTCTGGCAGGGTGCGTACGTGTACCGGGTCAACGAGACGACCGGATTCGAGTTCCTCGGGCGGATCGCGCACGGCAACGGGACGGTCGACCCGCTCTCGGGATGGTACAACTCGGCCACTCAGATCCACCGCTCCCTGTACATCGGCGACATCCTCTACACGATCTCCGAGACGGAGGTCCACGCCAACTCCCTCGCGGACCTCTCCAAGGTCGCCGCGGTCGTGTACGCGTCCCCGCCCGCATGCCAGTACGGCTGTCCCATCACCGTCCCGTGACCGGGACGCCCCGCCTCTAGTCAACAAAGCCCGGGCATGCCTTGTGCGGCCCGAGACCATGATCGCGGACCTCGAATCGGCCTACACGCAGGCCGTGGAGCGCGCAGGGGCCAGCACGGTGAGCATCAGTGTCGCGGGAGCCTTTCACAACCCGCCGTTCCGACCCTACCCGCGGCGGGGCATCGGTTCCGGGGTCGTGATGGACAAGGAGGGCCGCATCCTGACGAACGCCCACACGATCGCGGGCGCGGAACGGATCCTCGTCGGGCTCGGGGACGGCCGGGTCCTTGGTGGCCGGGTGCTCGGCGCGGACGAGGACACGGACATCGCGGTCGTCAAGGTCGAGGGAGACCACCTGACGCCTGCGGAGTTCGGCGACTCGGACCGGCTCAAGGTGGGCCAGCCCGTCCTGGCGATCGGCAACCCGCTCGGCCTTCCGGGCGGGCCCACCGTGACGAGCGGGGTGGTGAGCTCCCTTCACCGGAACATCCAGCTCGGGGACGGCGACGGCCTCCGGGTCATCCAGACGGATGCCGCCGTGAACCCCGGCAGCAGCGGGGGTCCGCTCATCGACCTCCAGGGTCGGGTCATCGCGCTGAACGCGGCGACAATCCCGTACGCGGAGGGCATCGGATTCGCCGTGCCGATCAACGCGGCCCGGGACATCGCGGCGCAGATCATCGCGCACGGCAAGGCGCAAAGGGCCTGGCTGGGCGTCGTCGGCTACGACGTCGACCGGCGGCTCGCCCACTACTACCAGCTGCCCGTCTCCCAGGGCGTGTTCCTCGTGGAGCTGTCGGAGGGCGGACCCGCGGGAGCCGCGGGCCTCCAGGTCGGCGACGTGCTCACGTCGCTCGACGGGCGGCCCTTGACGGGGGTCTCGGACCTCGTGGAAGCGCTGCGTGGGAAGAAGATCGGGGAGGCCGTCGAGATCGGCTATGAGCGGCAAGGCAGCAAGAAGATCCGGGTCGCCCTGGCGACGAGGCCGTTCTGATAGCTCGGGAGAACTTCGAGTCCCTTTCGTACGGCCACAAGAAGGCCTACGTCGACTGGATCCGGGAGGCCAAGAGGCCGGAAACCCGCGCCCGCCGCGTGAAGGAGGCCGTCACCCGCTTATCGAAGGGCAAGGGCCACTTCTACTAGGAAAGCGGAGCCGGACGGATGCGGAGCCCTCCATAAAAGTCGCGCAACTATAAGACAGGACGATGCTTCTGCCGGGCATCATGCTCGTCGACGCGTTCGGGCGCGAGGTGACCGACATACGCGTCAGCGTCACGAAGCGATGCAATTTCGGGTGCATCTACTGCCATGACGAAGGCCTCGGCCCTGTCCTGCGGCCGCGCGTCCCCCACGACGAGGAGATGACGCCCGACGAGGTCGAGCGCATCGTGCGAGTGGCCCGCGAGTTCGACATCCGGTCCGTGAAGTTCACCGGCGGCGAGCCGCTCATCCGACTCGACATGGAGGAACTCGTCGGCCGCACGGTCCGGCAGATCGACGACGTTTCGATGACGACGAACGGATCGATGCTAGCGAAGCGGGCGGAGGCCTTGCGGGACGCGGGACTCAAGCGGGTGAACGTCTCCGTAGACTCCCTCGATCCGCAGGCGTTCAAGGACATCAGGAAGGGCGACCTTCACCCCGTCCTGCTCGGAATCCAGGAGGCGCTCCGGGTCGGGCTGAAGCCCGTCAAACTGAACATGGTCGTGTTCCGCCAGACGCTGCCCTACATCCCCGCGATGATCGACTTCATCGGCCACGGGGAGGGGCTCAAGCTCCAGCTCATCCAGTTCATGCCGGAGCTCGTGGACCACAACGACTGGATGGTCGACATCGATGGGGTGAAGAAGTGGCTCGAGGCCCGGGCCGACGAGGTCCTCGTGCGCGAGATGCACCACCGCCACATCTACCTCTTCAACGGCGCGGAGGTCGAGGTCGTCGACCCCGTGTACAACGCGGAGTTCTGTATGAACTGCCACCGGATCCGCGTGACCCACAAGGGGGAGCTCAAGGGATGCCTGAACCGGAACGACGACCTCATCCCGACTCGCGGCCTCGATGTCGACGGGGTGCGCGCGGCGTTCCAGCGGGTGGTCGCCAACCGCGTGCCGTACTACGGCGCCTACGTGAAGGAGTTCCCGCTCCGGCACCCCAACGAGGCGACGCCCGTCGAGTTCCCTGCCGCAAAGTGAAGACGAGGACCCAGGCGGCTCAGCCCTCGAGGGCCTTTTTCACGTTCGCCGCGAACTCGTCAGACTGCTGCTTGAGCCGCGACTTCATGAAGTTGTCCATGATCCGCGCGAGCGGACCCTTCGCCGTCGCGACAATCGTGTACGTGATGTGGGTCGTGTCTCCTGCGGGAGACAACTCGATTGTCCCGAGCATCTCCATGTTGTCCGCCACTCCGCGGAATCGGGCTCGGGACGGCGGGATTTGCTCGAGGGTCTCCGTGTCGACATGGATCGTCTGGGAGAAGGGGCCGATCTTCACCTTGAGCGTCCACTTCGCGTGGCGCTCGTCCACGAGCTGGATGGCCTCGACGCCCGGCACGCAAGAGCCGACCTTCTGCATGTCGCTCAGGAACGCCCAGGCTCGCTCGACCGGCACGTGGACGTCGAATGTGACGTTCCCTTCGGGCATCCGATCAGCTCCCCAGGGACGGCGTGAGGCTGTCGCTGCTCACCTGCACACCCGAGACGGGCGTGTTGCTGACCCCGCGCTCCTCGTACCCGCAGTGCTCGCAATGGATGTAGATCCGGACCGCGAGGTAGTACCAGTTGAAGGTGGGTTTCCCGCAGCGTGGGCAACGCTCGGGATGGTTCGGCTTCATCCGAGAGGCCGGAACGGCCCGCGGTTGATAAACCTCACGCCCGGGGCGGTCCGATCCGTCCGAGCCCGGTCCGGCTGCCAGGCCCCACCTCGCGCTCCGCATCGCGCAGGCTGATCTCGGCAACGGGGTCGGCACCCGCTTCCCGCACGATCCGCGCGTGGAGATGGACCTGGCGGCGCGTGCTCGTCGGGTCGCGCAGGGTCGCCTCCCAGGAATCCTCCTGGAGCCGCTCGTCGAACAGATCCTCGAGGCGCCGGCGGACCGTTCCCGTGGGCTCGGACCGCACGAACTCCTCGATCGGCTTTCCGAGCAGGAAGCCGCGTTCCTTCGCGAGGAGGGCCTCCGCCATCGGGTTCGCATCGAGGACGCGGCCATTGCGGTCGATGAGCAAGATCGGATCCGTGGCGGAGTCGAACAGGGCGCGGAAGATACCCATATTCCGGAGGCCGTCCACGACGGCCTTCCATTCCGTCACGTCGGTCACGAGGCCCTCGAGGGCGACGACCTTGCTATCCGGTCCGTAGATCGCGTGCCCCTGGTCCCAGACCCATTTCTCCTCCCCGGTCGCAGTGTGGATCCGGTAGTGGATCCGGAACGGCCGATGCTCCTCGACGGCGGCCTCCGTCTCCTGCCGCACCCATCCGCGGTCGTCGGGGTGGATGAGGTCACGGCCCGAGATCTTGCGGTTGTTCTGGAGATCCTCCGGCCGATAGCCGAGGATCTCGTAGCACCCTTCGCTCACGAACTCGTTCGTCCAGGTCTCGTCGTACCGGGTCCGGTACGCGACCCCGGGAAGATGACTCAGCATAGTCGACAGGGCGTGCTCGCTCTGACGGAGGCTGTCCTCCGCCCGCTTGCGATCGACGACCATCGCAATCTGGGCGCATACGAAGCGGAGG
>JBGPGA010000190.1:0-4135 GCA_041483635.1 Thermoplasmata archaeon | reverse complement strand
CATCACGGGCATCATCGTGCACAGGTCCAGGTTCGAGTGGGTGTTGGCGACCGCGATGGCCTGATCGTTGCCGATCGCCGTCACGGCGACCTGCATGACCGCCTCCGGGATGACGGGATTCACTTTCCCGGGCATGATCGACGAGCCGGGCTGGATCGCGGGCAGGTTGATCTCGCGCAGACCCGTGTGCGGGCCCGAGGAGAGCCAGCGCAGGTCGTTCGCGATCTTGAGCATCGAGATCGCGACGGTCCGGATGGCCCCGCTCGCCTCGACGACGGAGTCCTGGGCCATCTGGGCCTCGAAGTGGTTGTCGGCCACGCGGAACTTCGCGTTCGTGGCGGCTCCGATCTTCTCGACGACCCGGCCAGGGAAGTCGGGGTGGCTGTTGATCCCCGTCCCGACCGCGGTGCCTCCGATCGCGAGCTCCGTGAGAGACGCCCGCGATCCGGTCACGCGGCGGATCCCGTGGTCGATCTGGGACTGGTAGCCGGAGAACTCCTGGCCCAGCCGGATCGGGGTCGCGTCCATGAGGTGCGTGCGTCCCGACTTGACGACGGGATCGAACTCTTTCGCCTTCCGCGCGAGGCTCTCCTCCAGCTCCCGCAGCGCGGGCAGGAGGTCCTGGTCGATCGCGATGACCGCGGCCACGTGGATGGCGGTCGGGATCACGTCGTTCGAGGACTGGCCCATGTTCACGTGGTCGTTCGGGTGGACGGGTCCCTTATCCCCGAGCGGGGTGCCCAGGATCTCGTTCGCGCGGTTCGCGATGACCTCGTTCGCGTTCATGTTCGTCGACGTGCCGCTCCCGGTCTGGTAGATGTCGAGGGGGAACTGCTCGTCGAGCTTCCCGTCCATGACCTCCTGCGAGGCCTGGACGATCGCCTTCCCGATCTTCGAGTCGAGGAGGCCCAG
Organism: Thermoplasmata archaeon; assembly: GCA_041483635.1. Classification (GTDB taxonomy): domain Archaea; phylum Thermoplasmatota; class Thermoplasmata; order RBG-16-68-12; family RBG-16-68-12; genus RBG-16-68-12. Next base: position 3,223 of record JBGPGA010000190.1, on the reverse strand, counting down.
CTCCATGTTCGTCTGAGCGGACGCCATCTTGACCAGGCCGATTGAGTAGATGAAGCGCCGGCCGAACCGGATCCCGCTGATAGGGAAGTTCTCGATCGCCCGCTGCGTCTGGGCGCCCCAGTACGCCGTCTTGGGGACTTTCAGCTCTCCGAGGAAGTCCTTCTCGATGCGAAACTCCGTCATGACGAGCCCCGCGGTGCCGACAGTGGATAGTGCGTATTAACCTTGCCCACCTCCGCCGGGAAATATGTATTCCACCGGCAGAACGTTCATCTCGCTCGCGACCGGACCCGGGCCGAAGGTGGAGCGGTTTGTGCGTGATTCCAACGGACAAGGTGCGCGAGACGGTCCGGGACCTGTACAAAGAGGCCTGCGTCGTGATCAACCCGGAGCTCAAGGCGGCGTACGCGAAAGCCGCGAAGGAGGAACCCTCGGCCCAGGGCCGCGAGATTCTGACGATGCTCGTGGAGAACTCGGAGCTCGCCCAGCGCGAGAATCTCCCGATGTGCCAGGATACCGGGATCGCGGTTGTCTTCCTCGAACTCGGCGAGGAGGTCCGCTTCGACAAGCCCGGCCTCGTGGCTGCCGTGAACCAGGGGGTCCGTGAGGCGTGGAAGGAGCAATACCTGCGCGCCTCGCTCGTGAAGGACCCGCTCCGCCGCGGCAACACGGGCGACAACACGCCCGCGATGATCCACCTCGATCTCGTCCCGGGCGACCGCCTCAAGATCGTGGTCGGCGCCAAGGGCACCGGCGCGGAGAACATGTCTAAGACGAAGATCATGAGCCCCTCCGCGGGAGTCGAGGGCGTGAAGCAGTTCTTGCTCGAAACGGTGAAAGCGGCGGGACCGAACGCATGCCCGCCCTTGGTCCTGGGCATGGGCCTCGGCGGCAACTTCGAGGAGGTCACCCTCCTCGCGAAGAAGGCCCTGTACCGGCCCCTCGGGTCGCCGAACCCCGATCCCTATTATGCGAACCTCGAGAAGGAATGGCTCGCGGCCGTGAACCGCCTCGGCGTGGGCCCGCAAGGACTTGGGGGCGGGACAACCGCCCTTGCCCTGCACATCGAGGTGAAATCGTGCCACATCGGCGCCCTGCCCGTGGCGGTGAACATCGACTGCCACGCCCACCGCCACAAGGAGGCGGTCCTGTGACCGACGTCGTGAACCTCCGACCCCCCTTGACGGACGGGGACGTAGGGGGGCTCAGGGTCGGCGAGCGGGTCACGATCGACGGGCTCCTCTTCGGCGCCCGCGACGCGGCGCACAAGAAGATGGTCGAGCTTCTGGACCAGGGCAAGCCGCTTCCGGTGGACCTCCACGGCCACATCCTGTACTATGTCGGGCCGACGCCCGCCCCGCCCGGCCGCCCGATCGGCGCTGCGGGGCCCACGACCTCCCTCCGCATGGACGCCTACGCCCCGCGGATGTACGAATACGGCGTCAAGGCGACCGTCGGGAAGGGGAACCGGAGCCAGGCCGTGATCGACAGCCTCGTGAAGCACAAGGCCGTCTACCTGATTGCGGTCGGCGGCCTCGGCGCGACCCTATCTCAGCGGATCAAGTCCGCCAAGGTGATCGCGTACCCTGAGCTCGGGACCGAGGCCTTGTGGGAATTCAAGGTGGAGGACTTCCCCGCCATCGTGGCGAACGACTCGCAGGGCCGGGATGTGTTCAAAGAGGGTCAAGAGGTCTGGGCGAAGAAGCTCGCGATGGCCTGAAACCCGTCCGCCGACGGCGCGGATCGCGGAGGCGGTAGGGCCTCCCTCTGCACGCTTCTGAACACTTGTCACTCGGACGTATGACAAGCTCTCATATAATCCCGTTATATTAGCGTCACGCACACCAGCGAGTGGGGGAAGCAACCGTGCCGAGTGCAACGAAGGTAGCTCCGGTCGTCGACGAGGACCGGGCCTGCCCTGAGTGCAAGAGCGACCACCTCGTGCTAGACTATACGCGCGGCGAACTCGTCTGCGATTCATGCGGCCTTGTGATCCGGGACAGCACGATCGACGAAGGACCGGAGTGGTCCGCGTACTCCGTGGAGGAGAACGACCGCCTCGCGCGCACCGGCGCTCCGCGCAGCTACGTCGCCGGTTCGTCCGGGCTGACGACCGTCATCCCGTTGGCCAACAAGGACGCGAGAGGGAACACGATTCCGCTGCGAGAGCGGGAGAAGTTCTACCGAATGCGGAAGCTCCAGCGTCATTCGGGCCACTCCCGACCGGGCGAGCGAAGCCTTCCCGAGACGATTCGCGCACTCGACCGGGTCGCCTCCCTGATGGGCCTCCCGCGTCCCGTGAAGGACGAGGCCGGTTTCATCTGCAAGAAGGCGCTCGAGAAAGGCCTCGTGCGCGGGCGCTCGATCGAGGGAATCGTCGCGGCCGCCGTCTATGCGGCGTGTCGCATCGACGGCGTGCCCCGGACCCTGGATGAGCTCCAGCAGGTCACGGGGGTCCGGAAGAAGACGATCGGGAAGGCGTACGGGGCCCTCTTGCGGACCCTGACCCTGCGCGTGCCGCCGTCTCACCCGACGGATTACGTATCCCGGTTCTGCTCCAAGCTCGGCCTCAGCAACAGCGTCCAGACGGAGGCCCTGAAGATCCTGAAGGAACTGGAGAAGGTCGACAGCTCGATGTCCCTCTCTCCCGCCGGCACGGCCGCGGCGGCGATCTACCTCGCGGCCCTGTCGTGCGGCGAGCGGAGACCCCAGAAGGCGATCGCGAAGGTCGCCGGCGTAAGCGAGGTCACCCTGCGGAACCGTTTCCAGTTCATGGAGGACTTCATGCAGCAGCTCACGCTGCCACGGGGTCGCGCGCCAAAGGTTGCCACGCCCGGTCCTCCCTGAGCCGCCCCGCTCTCCAGGGACCGTGCCGGTTGCCTCCTGATTTCAACTCGCGGAAATGTGACAAAAGCTTTGTAAGGCGCGGCCATCTGCATTAAGCCCAGGGACGAGTGCACGAGATGATGAGGCGAGCCACGCGTCGGACCGGGCTCGTGCTCGAATCGTTCAAGAACCCCTCGCCCTATCGCCGACCGATGGCGGCAGGCCATCGGACCGTGTCTCGAGCGTCGTGATCAGATGAGCGCGAAGACCCCCAAGATGAATGACCTCTCCTGGATGATCGGTGGACCTCAGGGGAGCGGCGTGGATTCGTCTGCGAACGCCTTCGCGCGCGCCTGCGCGCATGCGGGCCTCAACATCTTCGGCAAGCGCGAGTACT
>JBGPGA010000189.1:0-4218 GCA_041483635.1 Thermoplasmata archaeon | reverse complement strand
GCGTCGAGGACCCCGTCGAGCGTGCGGTAGATTCCCGGCGGCAGCCTCTCGAGGTAGTCCGACGCGTGGGCTCGCCGGTCCCGGGTCACATCGACGACCTTCCAGCCGTGATCCCGCACCAGGCTCTCCCGTTCCGCAGGGAACCGGGCATCGGCTTGGAGGACCTCCGCAAGGGAGGCCAGACCGAGTGCCCCCGTCGCGGGCGGGAAGGATCCCGTGCGGCGGAACGTGAGGAACCGCGCCGCGTCCTTGTACATTCGGACCCCGTGGAACGCGTACGCCACGGTCTTCGCGTCCCCGCGAGCACGATCGATCTGCCGCAGCTCCGCGTCATCGAGTTCGTAGATGTTGTGCTCTCCCTTCCCGAAGATCCGCGAGTACAGGGCGTCTTGTTCGGTGCGGGGGGCCATCCGGGAGAGGTCGACGACGTCCAAGATCCCGAGATCTTCCAGGGTCCGGCGAAGGCCCGGGGGAAGCGACCTGCGCGCGTGTGCGCGGGCCTCGAGGCCCAGCCGTGTTCCGTCGGGTACGATGGCCGCGAACTCGCGCAGCCCGTCCAGCTGCGGCTGCTCGAGCGTCAACGAGGCGGGGGTCTCCAGGATGAGAAATGGAGCTCGCAGGATCCGCGCCACGCGAGAATCCCGCGCGAAGGCGGCCCGCGCGCCCGGGGTCGGGCGGAGACCGGCATGATGGGTCACCTCGCGGTGGACCTTGACAGCGAAGGTGAAGTCATCGTCCACCTCCGCGCGCCACCGACGTGCCGTCCCGTCGGTGACGTGTCGATAGAAGGTCGCATTCACCTCGACGAACCGAAACGCCCGTGCATACGATGCGAGGCCGCCGGCAAAGTAACCCCACCCCCCTGCCCCGATCCACGTGCGGGCCATTTCGGCTCCCCACGGGTCGCCCGGCTTAAGGCCTCGCGGGAGGGACCCGCGAAACTGGTGTGCGGGATACGCTCATGTATCGCGCGCGCGATACGCCTCGTCCCATGGCCCGTCTCCGCTTCGGCTGCAGCGGATGGGACTACCAGGAATGGATCGGTCCCTTCTACCGCAATGCGAGCGAGTCGAAGCTGGCCGCGTACGCACGCGTGTTCGACACGGCGGAGATCAACTCCACGTTCTACCGCGCGCCCTCGCCGGGCATGGTCATCGGGTGGGGCAAGTACACCCCGGACGAGTTCGTCTTCGCCGCGAAGGTCCCCCAGACCGTCACGCACGACCGGCTGCTCGACGTGGCGAGAGGGGCGGACGTGGATCTGAAGACGTACTGCGAGCTGATGCGCCCTCTCCTGGACCAGGGGAAGCTCGGACCCCTCCTCCTCCAGTTGCCGCCCCGCCTCCGGTTCGAGGAGGCGACGATCCACCGCTTCTTGGACACCTTGCCCAGGGACTTCACCTTCTCGCTCGAGCCGCGGAACCGGAGCTGGATGACGATCGAGGCCTTCGACCTCCTGAGGGCCACGGGCGTGGCGTACACGATCGTGGACGAGCCGCTCCTGCCGCCCGACCTCCACGTGACCGCCTCGGTCGCCTACATCCGGTGGCACGGCCACGGGCAGGAGCCGTGGTACAACTACCACTATCCGGAGGACCAACTGAGGGAGTGGGTCCCGCGCGTCCAGCAGGTCGCGTCCCAGGCCGAGACGGTCTTCGGGTTCTTCAACAACCACTACCATGGGTACGCCCCGGAGAACAGCCTCCAGATCCTGCGGATGCTCGGCGTCCAGGACGAGGCGAAGGCCCGTGCCCTGGGCCGCATCGAGAACTTCCGGAAACGCAGCGCGTCGGAGGCGGTGAAGGTCCGGCCGACGACCCTGGAGGACTTCGGGGCGGATCCCCATGCAGAGGCCCACTTCCAGGAGCTCCTCGCGTCCTTTGTCGACAAAGCGCGCATCGAGCGCGCGAAGGCGATCGACCCCACGGATGTCGAGGTCACCCGTGACGGGGCGACCGTCCTTGCGCGGGTCAAGGACTACCGGGTCGAACTCGACCGCACGGCGAGGCGCCTCGCCCACGACTGTGAAGACTGGGAGAAAGCTGCCCAAACGCACGACTTCTGCAAGCACGTCGCGAGATTCTTCCTGAGCTTGCCGCGCGAGGAGGCGGTCTTGGATCTAGAAGCGATTCGCGCCGACCCCGAGGGCTGGACGTTCGAGGTCCTGCGCCACACCGCGCCGCGCTCCTGATCGAGCAGAACAAGTGCCGGAGCCGGTCCCTTCGCCGAGAAAGAGTTAACGGCGAAGGCCGATGCGCCCGCGACTATGGGCGTGAACCTCACCCCGATCGTCGTCCGTCATCCGACCACCCTGGCGGCGCTCCGGGGACGGACGGTCGCGGTGGACGGGAACCTCGAGCTCTACCAGTTCGTGTCGATCATCAGGGTGCGGGACGGCCGTCCTCTCATGGACGACCAGGGTCGCGTGACGTCCCACCTCAACGGCCTGATGTTCCGCACGACTCGCCTCCTCGCGGACTACGATATCCGTCCCGTCTTCGTGTTCGATGGACCCCCGCCTGAACTCAAGCGGGCGGAGATTGAGAAGCGGCGGGAGGCGCGGGTGAAAGCACAGCGCGAGTACGACGCGGCCTTGGCCTCCGGGGACCTCTCGACCGCGTGGTCGAAGGCCGTTAGCTCGACGCGGCTCACGCGGCCGATGATCGAAGATGCGAAGACCCTGCTCACCCTCCTGGGCATCCCCTGGGTCCAGGCGCCAAGCGAGGGCGAGGCGGAGGCCGCCTTTCTGGCGCGCCGCGGGGACGTCTGGGCCGCGGGCTCGAAGGACTACGACTCTCTCCTCTTCGGCGCGCCGCGGCTCGTGCGCTTCCTCGCGATTGGATCTTCTGAGTTCCTCCCCAGCCAGGGTCGGTCGCGGGCCGTGCCGCCCGAGCTGCTTGACTTGGAGGAGAATCTGCGGAGGCTCGGGCTGACGCAGGATCAGCTGATCGATGCGGCCATCCTCGTCGGGACCGACTTCTTCGATGGAATCAAGGGGATCGGGCCGAAGACCGCAGTCAAGCGCGTACGGGAGTGGGGGTCTCTCGATCTCGCCCCGGCGGAAATTCGGGATCGATTGCCACAGAACGTCGATGAGATCCGGCAGTTCTTCCGATCGCCTCCCGTGATGCCTGTGGAAGGCTTGCGGCTCCAACCGCCCCGGCCGGAAGAGCTCGTCCGATTCCTCTGCGATGAGCGAGGATTCGCGCGAGGTCGTGTCGAAGACGCGCTCGCGCGACTCCGGAGAGGGCAACGCGTGATTCGTCACATCGAGGAGTTCGAATGATGTCCCAAGCCCGCGTGTATCTACGGCACATTTAAGCTTCCTATCGTCGGTTCCCCGTCCGGCCCAGCATCCTCGTCGGTCAGCGGGTGCCAGGGGAGGGAGACCGTGCAGAAGAAGATGCTCTACGCGTTGGTGGCAGTGATTGTGGCTTTGCTCGTGATCGGTTCCGTGTCGGCGTATGTGCTGCTCACGGCCCCGGCGCCCGCCACGAAAGTGCTCGTGGTGGGGACGACGGATGACGAGATCACGTTCGATCCGGCCGACGCTTATGACTACTTCTCCATCAACATCATCCAGAACACGATGGGGATGCTCCTGACGTACGTCCCGGGAACGACGAATCTTACACCCGACCTGCTCACGACCGTTCCCAGCCTGTCGAACGGGGGCATTAGCTCGGACGGCCTCACCTACACGCTCCACCTTCGGCCGAACCTGAAGTTCGAGGACGGCACTCCGATCAACTCGACCACCCTGAAGTACTCGCTGGACCGCGTCGTGAAGCGAAACGGCGAGCCCGCGTTCCTTCTGGGCTACATCGTCAAGACTCAGGAGTACTGGAACGCGATCGGACACACGGACGAGGGCGCGAACTGGACGGCATACCAGAGCCAGGGCGTCCAGATCGTGGACGCAACCACGGTGACCGTCCACCTCCGCGCGAAGTGGTCGCCCTTCAACTCCCTGCTGGCGTTCTCCATCACCACACCCGTGAGTCCCAACTCGTTCACGAACGACAAGTTCTATCCGAACGTCGTCGTGGCGAGCGGGCCTTATCGGCTGAGCGGGTACATCCCTCACCAGCGGTACGACTTCTTGGCGAATTCGAACTACTACGGAACCCCGCCGAAGACGTCCCACGTGACCATGGTCCGCTACACGACCGCGGTCGACCTGAAGCTCGCGATCCAGACCGGCGAAATCGACGTGGC
>JBGPGA010000188.1:0-4256 GCA_041483635.1 Thermoplasmata archaeon | reverse complement strand
CATCCGCCTGGACGATGGCTCGCGCCCCCGCGACGATTGCGAACGTCGGCCCCGGGTTCGACGTGTTCTGCCTCGCGATCCGCGGCCCGAGCGACCACGTGTCGATCCGGGAGGCAGTCGAGGACTCCCTCACCGTCGAGGGTCCGGAGGCGGACACCGTTCCCGAGGGGTTCTCCGAGAACACGGCGGGCATCGTTCTCCAAGCGCTGCGCCAGGCGGCAGGCATCCGGAGCCGTCTCGCGGTCCGCGTGCGGAAGGGCATCCCTCCTGGCCGGGGCCTCGGGAGTTCTGCCGCGTCCTGCGCGGCGGCCGCTCTGGCCTTCCTGAAGGCGTTCCCCCGTGAATCCAAACGGATCGGGGTCGGAGGCTTCCTGCGCGGTGCGGCGGAAGGAGAAGCGGCCGTCTCCGGACGGCACTATGACAACATCGCGGGCGCGCTCCTCGGAGGATTCATCACGATCGCTTCCGTGAATCCGTTCGTCCTCGCGCGGGAGACTGTGAGTCCGCGGATTCACATCGCCGTCGCGGTTCCCGACTTGATCCTGAAGACGGCGGACATGCGCCAGGTCCTTCCCCCTCACGTTTCCCTGGAGGACGCGGTGTCCAACGTCGGCAAAGCCTCGACCCTGGCTCTCGCGCTCGTCCGCGGAGACGCGATCCTCGCGGGCCGGTGCCTGGAGGACCGATTTGCCGAGCCGCCTCGGTCCGCGATGCTCACCGGATACGCGAAGGCGAGGAGAGCCGCGCTCGGCGCAGGTGCGACCGGCTTTGCGATCAGCGGATCCGGTTCCACGGTCTTCGCCCTTGCTAGTACGAAACAGGCCGCTCAGCAATCCGCCAACGCGATGGGGGATGCATTCGCGTCGGACGGAGCGAGCGCCAAGGCCTTCACTACGGTCGTTGACAACTCGCTCCCAATCCGGGCCTTGTTGAAGAATCGAGGTCCGCACTTTTCGATTGTCACGTCGTAGCGCGAAATAAATCGCCTTGGACGAAAGACAATTATACCCACCCCGGCATTCAGCGTCCCAGCAGGATGCAGCACCACCAGATTCTCCTGGTTATTGTGCTTACGACGCGGTTGTGCTAGACGCACGACCGCCTCGATCCGCTTCCTGCACAGGTTTTGTGGTTCGATGGTGGTCAGAGCGAAGACTCTCCCGAGTGTCCCGGCCCGCGAACAGGCGGGCCCTGTGAGCCGAGCCAAGCCGAACGAGATGCCGCGAGGGGTCGTGACCTCGTTCACGCGCGAGTACATGGATTACTTCGCGCCCCTCCTCGACGAGACGGCGTGAGCGGAACGATAGCATGCCTCCCAAGACGGACGTCATCTGGATGGACGGGCGCTACGTGCCCTGGGACGAGGCGAAGGTCCACGTCTTGTCGCACGGGCTCCATTACGGCACGGGCCTGTTCGAGGGGATGCGGTGCTATCGCACCCGGGACGGACCCGCGGTGTTCCGCCTCGAGGACCATCTCGCGCGGTTCTACCGGAGCGCGTCGTACCTCTACATGGACCTGCCCTACGCGGCCGACGAGCTCGCCGTGGTGTGCCGCGAGGTCGTCGCGAGGAACGGCCTGGAAGACGGCTACGTCCGGCCCGTCGCGTTCTACGGTCTCGGCGGGATGAACTTCTCCTTCCGCGACAACGCGGTCCACGTCGCCGTGGCCGTGTGGCCCTGGGGTGCGTATCTCGGCGAGGAGGGAATGCGCCGCGGGATCCGCGCGAAGACGGTCTCCTGGCTCAAGACCCCCGCGAACAGCGTGCCGAGTGCCGCGAAGCTCGCGGGGAACTACGTGAACGCGTGCCTCGCGTTCCAGGAGGCGATGCGGGCCGGTTTCGACGAGGCGATCCTCTTCAACGACGCAGGCCGCGTCGCGGAGGGGACGGGCGAGAACGTGTTCGTCGTCTCGGGCGGATCGATCTCCACGCCCCCGGCCTCGGAAGACCTCCTCCCGGGGATCACCCGCGAATCGGTCATGCGGATCGCGACGGACCTCGGATATGAGGTGCGGGAGGCGCCGCTCTCCCGTTCGGACCTCTATGCGGCCGACGAGCTCTTCCTCACCGGGACCGCCGCGGAGGTCACGCCGGTGCGGGAAGTGGACTGGCATGCGATTGGCGCGGGCCAGGCCGGCCCCGTCACGCTCGAGATCCAACAGGCCTTCTTCGCTGCGGTTCACGGAGAGAACTCGCAGTACCGCGCCTGGCTCACGCCCGTACGGGAGGCCGTTTCGGCGGGCGTCGGGAATGTTCGACAAATGACGGAGTCGGTGTCGGCAAATGTTAAATAGCGCTCGCCAAGTCCCGAGTCATGCTCAAACCGCCCGCGGCGCACCGTGCCCCGGTGTGTCCTCGACCCAGGCCGCGGGCCCCGGGTCGCTAGGGCCTGGAAAAGGACAGGCTCTGGCGGCCTGTTTTGTTGGTGTGGTCCCATGAGAGGTGCTCGAATCGCCGTGGACATGCTGAAGGAACAGGGCGTCGACGTGGTCTTCGGCCACCCGGGCGGCGCGGTCCTTCCCCTCTACGATGAGCTGTACTCCTCAGGTCTGCGGCACATCCTCTGCCGCCACGAGCAGAACGCGGCCCACATGGCGGACGGCTACGCGCGGATCCTCAAGAAGCCGGGCGTGTGCATCGCGACCTCGGGTCCTGGCGCGACGAACCTGATCACGGGCATCGCGACCGCGTACATGGACTCCTCGCCCCTGGTCGCGATCACCGGCCAGGTCTCGACCGCCGTCATGGGCAACGACGCGTTCCAGGAGGTCGACGCCTTCGGGCTCATGATGCCCGTCGTGAAGCACAACTGGCGGATCGAGGAACCCGAGGAGGTGCCCCGCGTGTTCCGCGAGGCCTTCCACGTCGCGTCCCACGGCCGCTATGCTCCCGTCCACATCGACCTGCCGGTGGACATCCAGAACGCGGAGGTCCCGGAGTCGGCGGTCAAGGCCGCGCACGTGCCCCGCCGCCGCGGCCCCCGCAAGGACCTCTCCCGTCTCCTTGACGCGATCAAGTTCATCGAGGAGGCCGAGGCCCCCGTCATCATGGTGGGCGGAGGCGCGCGCTGGTCCTCGGCGGGCTCCGACATCCTGCGGCTCGCCGAGATGATCCAGGCGCCCGTCGTCACGACCCTGATGGGCAAGGGTTCGGTCGCGGAAGACCATCCGCTCGTGCTCGGCCCCGTCGGCATGCACGGGAAGATGGTGGCCACCTACGTCCTGAACAACTGCGACACGATCATCGCGCTCGGCACGCGCTTCTCGGACCGCTCGACGGGCAAGCTGAGCGAGTTCGGGAAGCAGCAGCGGATCGTCCACGTCGACATCGACTCCTCGGAGGTCGGGAAGAACGTCTCCAATGTTGTCGGCCTGGTCGGTGACGTGTTCACGGTGACGAATGCGCTCCTCGCCGGGCTCGAGCGCCGGGTCCGGAAGGACCACACCGCGTGGCTGGAGCGGGTCCGCGCCATGAAGAAGGAGTGCGCGTGCGACTTCAACTTCTCCGGGAGCCCGATCCTCCCGCAGAAGATCGTGTGGGAGTTGAACCGCCTCCTCCCCGACGACGCGATCCTGACCACGGAGGTCGGCCGGAACCAGATGTGGGCCGAGCACTTCTTCGAGGTCCGGGGCAAGCGCTCCTATCTGACCTCGGGCGGGCTCGGCACGATGGGCTTCGGATTCCCCGCGGCGATCGGCGCGAAGGTCGCCGCGCCCGACCGGTTCGTCATGGACCTCGCGGGGGACGGCTCCCTCCAGATGACGATGAAGGAGTTCGCCACGGCCCGGGAGAACGGCATCAACATCGCGGTCCTCGTGATGAACGACGGCGCACTGGGGATGGTGCTCCAGTGGCAGCGGATGTTCTACGGCCAGCGGTTCTCCGCCGTGAACCTGGGCAAGATCCCCGACTTCGTGAAGATCGCGGAGGCGTACGCCTGCCAGGCCGTCCACGTGGAGCGGAACTCGGAGATCGCGGACGCCATTGAGCAGGCGAAGGCCGCCGAGGTCCCCTTCCTGATCGACGTGACGATCGACCCGAACGAGGACATCCTCCCCATCATGCCTCCGGGGAAGAGCGCGAAGGAAGTGATCCTGGGGCCCCGATGCATCTGGAAGGGAGGTGAGACGATTGCAAGTCCTATCCCTGCTCGTCCATGACGACTGGGGCGTCATGCAGCGGATCACGGCCGTCTTCACGCGGAAGCGGATCTCGATCGATTCGGTCCTCGCGGGACCGTGCGAGAAGGACGGCT
>JBGPGA010000187.1:0-4276 GCA_041483635.1 Thermoplasmata archaeon | reverse complement strand
GGACGTGTTGTCGAAGGCGCTGGACATCCTGTCGGAGCGGTTCGGGGACCTGGCGACCCAGGCTGACAACCTGGGCTGAACTCGTGACGTTACCGCACGGTCTTCTCCACCCACAGAGACCCAGGGACCCTGTTGGGCGTCTTTGCATAAGGTGGGACCAGCTCCCGCAGGAGGTTTGGGTCGATGTATCGGACGATAGGGGCGCACGTGAGGACTTGGTAGTGAGACGGCTTCCGTGAGAGTAACTCGAGCCACATGTCAGTCTCCTCGAAGCGGCGCGGATCTGCGCGATAGCCACTGTCGTACGGGAAATAAAAATCGTGGACGTGAATCAGGACTCCCGGATGCAATGCTGGCAGGACGCGATCGCGGTGAAAGGCCACCTCGTCGATCCGATGCGAAGAATCGATGAAGAGGACGTCGCCCGGCGCGAGGTCCTGGAAAAGATCGAGGGGGACGTCCTCTACCTTGGAGCGATGCCACTGCGCCATCCGGGGGAGTGACATCCGAGGCGATGGGTCGATCACCAAAAGGCGACCGCGGCCGTTTCGCACGATCGCATCCTTCGCGATCCAGGCAGAATTGCCGCTTCCGATTTCGACGACGGTCTGAGGCGGACGCGCGCGAAGGAGGCAGTAGTACAGGTAAGCATCCACGCAGTCGAAAAGCCCGTTGAAAACCCGGCCCAGGGGCCAGCGGATTTCCCCAGCGCGTGTTCCAATCGTATCTCGGAAGCCGGAACCCGCGCCTGAGAACAGCGCCAAGTATTGATCGACATCTGCACGGACGGGAGGCAGGTGCTCGGATTTGTCGATGAGGAATTCCAGGAGCGCGGTGCGAAGGCCATATCGAACGGACGACGGCACACGGGGAAGGGGCGCGAGTCCCGCGTGGACCAGGGCGTTATACAGGCGGTTGATCGTCGTGACTCCGGCGCTCGCGTGGGCTGGGGACGCTCTCATCGATTCACCAACCGGGTCCACCGCCGACACGGGGTTCCTCTCGCGATGTCCCCAAAACACCCGAATGGGGTAAATGTATGGGAAAAGCTTAAGGCAGTTACTATCGTTGTAGTTATTCGTGGAACTTGGTGAATTAGAACTCGCAGTGCTACGCGCAGTGCGGACCCTGGGGGAAGCTTCGTCCGGGGAGGTCTTCGAGGAGGTCCATAAGACCCGCAACGTCGCCTACACCTCAGTGACGACGACGCTGTATCGGCTCGTGGACAAAGATCTCATCACACTCCGGAAGGAGAGCGAAAAGCGCGTCTTCTACCGGATCAAGGATGGACGCGCGTATCGCAAGGCGATGGCCTCCATGGTAGATTCCCTCCTCGACACATTCGGTGGAGCCGCGGTATCCTATCTGCTCGACAAGCCTGAGCGGCTGAGTCCGAGCGAGACCCAATCTCTCCGGGACAAGGCGGTCCGCCACCGGAAGAGGGAATCGGGCAATGACTGAGCTACTTGAGTCCATTCTTGAGGCGCTCGGTGCCTACTGGTCTTCACCGCTGACCCTCTCGATTCTCGCCGTGTGCGCAACGGCAATGGGGACCCTCCTCTATGTGTTCCTCTCCAACGGGCGCAATGCGAAGCTTCGAGTCAGCCTCCTGATGGGATTCTATGCGATCACGATTTTCCTGTGGGCCTACATCGCAGCGAGTCTCTACTTCTGCCTCGCTAATTCCAACATGGTTGCCTACACCACCTCCGGCGTCCGAACGGCAGCGGCTGCAGCCGTCGTGCTTGCCCTCATCGTCTCAACCGTGCTGTCGTTCCTCGTCTGGAGGTTCGCCGCCCGCCGTGTCCTGAAACGATTGGCGCCACGGCCCCTGACGGAGCGCGAGGGCTGGATTGGTGAATACGTCCGTCTGTTGTCAAAGTTCGAGCGAATGGACCCTGTTCCGGTGATGGTCGTCGATCGCGCCGAACCCATCGCAATGGCAGTCGGGGGCAAGAACGCGACGATCCTCCTGTCGCAGGGCCTCCTGCAGATGCTCGACCGGGAGGAAGTTCAGACCGCAATCGCTCATGAGCTCATGCATCTCAAGCACCACGATGCAGAGTTCAAGGTCTTCTCCACCGTGTTCAGCCGTATCCTCTTCTTCGACCCGTTCAGCAAGCTCTTTGATCCGGCCGTCCACCGCGAAAGAGAGTATCTCGCGGACGAGATGAGCGGCCGATCCACGGGCAAGCCCGCAGCCCTCGCCACCGCGCTGCTGAAGCTTGCGGACGCGGAAGCACCACCGAAATCCACCTGGGGACTCAGCATCTACGGAAAGGGACGAGGCGTCTTCAGCCGGTATCCCCCACTCCAGGAACGTGTACAGAGATTGCTCCTGCTTGCAGACCTAATCGCGGATCGCCCACGCAACTGAGGAATCCTCAAATGGCCGTCCCGTCGTGTATACCAGCAGGCGAGGGAAAGCCTCCTTCCTGCGCCATAAGCAGGTGGTGGTAGAGACGGCAGTTGCCTCGAGTTCAGCCCGTGGGAGCGTCGGAGGAATCGCTTCGACCCGGGGACGAGCCATCTCCGCAGGGGAGCATGACCGGCGCTCGTCTGAGCCGAAGATTCGAGAACGCATCCTCAGTCTTGCGACGTTCGCGATGTCGAATGGCAGCACGATCTCCTTGGAGGAACTTCGAGTCCTCCTTCCGCCTGATGTCTTTCCCGACCTCGTCTCCCTCGAGCGGTACCTACGTACCGACGGCGTGCTCTCCCGCGACCTCGCAATCCGGGATGGCGAGGTCACCCTCGCGACGAATCCAGACCTTGCCACGCGTAGGAGAGCCCAGCGGGAGCTAACCACAGCGCGCCTCCTCATCGCGGAACGATTCGTCGGCCACCTTGCTCGACAGTGTCCGTGGCTCGAGTTGGTGGGAATTTCAGGATCCACGGCCTTCGGAGGAGCAAAACCGCAGGACGACGTGGATTTCTTCCTTGTCACGCGCAAGAACCGAATGTGGATCACGCTGCTGATCGCGATGAGCCGCGCGAGAATCCTCCGGATTCGCTCCCCGGAGGCCCCTGTGTTCTGCTTCAACCGCGTCACCGAGATCGACGACTGCGCCCGCTCCTTTCGAGAGGCCCGCGACCCGCTCTTCGCACGGGAGGCCCTGAGTCTCAAGGTCCTGCTCGGCGGCGCATTTCACCTAGAGTTGCTTCGCCAATCGCCCTGGATGGGAGACCACTTCCCGGAGTTGTACCGACTATCGACCCTGCGAGCCTCTCCAGACACGTCCGACCGGCCGAGCCGTCCCGCGGCTCACTGGTTCCTCGCGAACGAATTCGCGTTTCTCGCGCTGGGTCCTTACCTTTGGCTCGTGGGCCTCGTCCGCAACGCCCGGCTGAAGCGTCAAGGACGTCAGGGGGCGCGATTCCGGACCGTTGTGGAACGGTCCTTCTGCGCGTACGAATCCCGGAAGTATGAGGAGCTCGGCGACGCCTACCGGAGGACCTTCTGATGCAAAACGAGGCGGACGTTTCCCGATACGGGAAGGTCATTTCAGAGAATCATACGCTGAAGGTTCTGGCGGAGCCCAACGGACTCCTCGTCTCCCTTACCACGAGGACCTTCTCGTACCTATTCTTCCTCTCGCGAGCCCTGGTTGGCGTCCGGAGGATCCGCACTCAAGACCGGATCGTCGCGAAGGCGGGGTATGACATCCGGCGCACGCTCGAGATCATCGAGGAGCTGTACGGGGGTCACGGGTCGGGGGGCATCGTGAAGTGACCCGGCTTGTCTCGGCTGCCGCCTGGACCGCACTGATGACCGTCGCATTGGTCCTCGGAAGCGTGAGCTCGCCTCCCGCCGGGCAGGTCCAGGTGTCCGAGTCTGCTATGGGGCGCAATGGATGGACGAACGTCACGAACGCCGTCTCGCCTCCCGCGGTGGGCGGCGGGATGATGGCGTACGATTCGAAAGCGGATCTCTTCGTCCTCTTCGGTGGCTCCGACGGCAATCCCACGAACGGGACATGGACCCTGGATCCGAAGACGGCGACCTGGAACCTCCTTCATCCTGCGGTGTCGCCACCCGCCCGGGTAGATGGAATGTTCGCGTACGACTCCCAGGCGGACGCGTTCGTCCTTTTCGGGGGCTGGCAGGAACCCGCTGACGAAGTCTATGCGCGCCTGGGAGACACCTGGATATTCTACGTTGACAACGAGACGTGGGTTCCGAGGCAGCCGTTTGCGAGCCCGCCCGCCCGTTCAGACGCCGCGGTTGCGTACGACCCACAGGACGATTTCCTCCTGATGTTCGGCGGCTTCAACG
>JBGPGA010000186.1:0-4286 GCA_041483635.1 Thermoplasmata archaeon | reverse complement strand
TCATCATCGATTTGCGGGATCCGGGGTCCTTCCACCGCGACCGCACTGACCGTGGCAAGGGCCGCGAAGATGAGGCGGGCCGACCAAGAGGGAACCTGCCCCATCGCCGCCTCGGTCGCGAGGAAGAGGAGCATGTAGGCGGCCGCCGAGAGGGCGAGCGACCATCCCCGTCGCCGCGCGTACGCGGCCAGGGGGTCGATCCACGCCATCCCGAGGAACACGGGAACTACGATTCGTGGGTCCTGGACGACGAAGATGCCGATCGTCAGGCCGAGCAGCCCCTGCGCATAGGCGGAGACGCGCTGCCCCTCGTAGGGCCGCATGCCGAACAGCTTGATCCCGAGCGCGATCCGCGCGATCTCGATGCATCCCGCGGTCCCGATGAAGAGGATCGCCAGGCTCAGCTTCGTGATGTTCGGCGTGATCTGGTCGGGGAGAATGTAGTAGGACAGGAAAATCGGGGACGCGATATGGAACGCACGCCGGAAAGTCGCCCCGCGATCCATGTCGTCCCGCTCAGCGCGGATTCACTCTCCGAACTCGTGCCCGCGCCACTTCGCCTCGATGCCCTGAAGCAAGAAATACGTTGCTCCTCCCAGCACGAGCAGGACGAGGCCGATCCCCGCGACGGCGAACCCGAGGTCCCGGTCGATCGTAAAGGAGAGGATCGTCAGGCCGAGATCCGGGAGCATGGAGAGGACGGTGAACCTGGCCAGGACTCCCGGGTCGAACAGGAACGAGTTCGTGCGCAGGCCCGTCAGGTACGCGGTCATCGTGACCATGTAGACCGAGGTGACGAGCGCGACGGGGATCGCGAGCCACAGGAGCCGCGTGTCTCCATTGAGCCAGGCGATGCCGATGACGAATCCGACCGTGATCCAGGTGGTCAGGAGGAGGAAGGCCAGGAGCTTCGAACGGATGACCTGGGGCACGGAGACGGGGATGGTGGCCAGGTAGTCCATCGCGTCCACGTTGTTGAGCCAGTTGTAGAGCATGACGCCGAAGAAACCGACCATGCCCGCGTAGAACACCGTGTTGAACCCGACCGGGACCTGGAGGCCGTAGCGGACGAACCAGGCCGTGAAGGAGAGGAACAGGAGCGGGGTGACGAAGGAGAAGAACATCTTCGCGAAGGTCCCGCTCCGCTTCAGGTCGACCAGCTCCTTCGCGAGGAGCGTGCCGTACCGCGGGAAGCGCGCGAAGCGGGCCGCGTACCGGGACAGCTCCTCCCGCGCGACGACGGCTTTCGGTTCATATCGTTCCGGGACGAGGGCTGCCGAGGCCGCGACCAGGAACGCGACGAGGGCGAGGCCGAGGGCCGCGTCGACGGCCGCGACCGCCAGGTCGCCCAGGAAAGGGGGGAGCTGCTCGTGCGCGGCGAGGCCGGGGAGGATCCAGGAGACCGGGATCCACCGGAGCGCGCCTGCCATCGCGAATAGGGCCGAGACGCCCGCCACGGAGACGCCGAAGCCGACGCGGGAGCGCATGTAGAGGGTGGAGACGAAGAAGCTGAGCGACATCCCGACGAGGAAGTCGAGGAGGGTCGCCGCGAACAGGATCGCGACGCTCCCGAGGCGGAAGTGGGTCACGGGGACGGAGAGCGCGAGGCCGATCGTCGCGGGCGCGAGGAGCAGGGCGACGTAGAACAGGGCATCCCGGACGTACATGCCGAGGAAGGTCTGGCGCAGCCGCATGGGCAGGATTCCCGGCATCGTCACGATGTAGTTCCGCGTCCCGTTCGTCCGTTCGAGATATTGTCGGCCGAGGAACCCGAAGGCCCCGACGCTGAGCCCGTACAGGAACACGCTCAGGTGCAGGAGGAGGATCGCGTCCGCGAGGGGCGTCAGGGAGAGGAGCCGCTGGCTCGTGACCGCGATCGCGAGGGAGAACATCGTGATGATGAAGGGGAACGAGAGGAACATCGTGCGCCCGGAGTACGAGGCGTGGACCCGGAACTCCTCCTTCATCATGAGCCACAGGAGCCAGCTCATGTCCGGACCCCGACCAGCCGGAGGAACGCCGACTCGAGATCCGCCTCCGAGCCGCGCACCTGCTCCACGCTCCCCGTCGCGATCAGGGCGCCATCCCGGATCACCGCGACGTGGTCGCAGAGTCGCTCCGCGATGCCGAGCAGGTGGGACGCCATGAAGACCGTGCCCCCTCCCGCGACGTAGTCCTGGAGGAACTCGCGGAGCTTGCGCTGGTAGATCGGGTCGAGGTTGATGAAGGGCTCGTCGAGGAACACGAGCTCGGGATCGTGCAGGAACGCGGCGGCGAGCATGAGCTTCTGGCGGGTCCCCTTCGACAGGTCCTTGCAGAGCGTGTCCCGCTCCTCCTGGAGGTCATAGAATTCGAGCCACTTGCCGACTCGCGCGTCGATCGCGTCCTGCTTGCGCACCCGCGCTACGAACTCGAGGTACTCGTACGACGTGAGGTAGGAGGGCGGCGACTCGACTTCCGGGACGATCCCGACGAGCGACTTCACCTTCAGCGGGTCCCGCACGACGTCCACGCCGAGGACCCGGGCCTCTCCCGAGGTCGGCCGCAGCTGGCCCGTGAGGACCCGGAGCATCGTCGTCTTGCCCGCCCCGTTCGGACCGAAGAGGCCGAAGAACTCGCCCTTCTCGATCCGGAGGTCGATCCCCCGCAGCGCCTCGACGGTCCCGTATCGTTTCACGAGATGGACGGCGTCGACGGTCGGCACGAAGGGTTCGAGGCCTCCTGCGCTATATAGGATTGCGGCGTGATTATCGCCGGAGGCACTGCCCCCTCCCGCCAGATTCAAATCGCCTCAGCGCTTGGGTCGCTGCGATGCCCACGGTCCTCTTCGTCTGCGTCGAGAACACGTTCCGCAGCGTGCTGTCCGAGGCGATGTTTAATGCCCGGGCGCCGCCTGGGTGGAAGGCCGAGAGCGCGGGCGTGAGCGCCGCCGAGCGGATCAACCCCGTGGTGGTCGGGCTGCTCGAGGAGATCGGCATCGCCCTGGGGCCCAAGACGCCGCGGCTTGTGACCCCCGCCATGGTCTCGGACGCGGCCCGCGTCATCACTTTCGGGTGTCTCGATCGGTGTCCTCCCGGAGCGCAGGGGAAGGGGGACGACTGGCCCCTGCCGGGGGCGACGGGCAAGACGCCCGACGGGCTCCGAGGGATCCGAGACGAACTGCGGCGCCGGATCGACCGCCTCATCGAATCCCTGCCATCTGGATAGCCGCGCCCGTTCCTTCGGAGGAAAGGTTCAAACGACGACCACGTGTCCGGGGGCCGTGAAGCCGATCCTCCTCACCCACTGCGGCGCGAGCTCGGACCGATCCGTTCAGGATGCTGCAGAGGCGGCGGGCCATGTGGGCCTCGACGTGTTGCGGCGCGGCGGTCGCGCGCTCGATGCGGTCATCGAGGCGGTCGTCGTGCTCGAGGACGATCCCCGGCTCAACGCGGGGACGGGATCTCGGATGCGGACGGACGGGCGGATCCAGATGGACGCCGCGGTCATGGACTGGAACCTCGAAGCGGGCGCGGTCGCCGCGATCGAGCGCGTCCGGAACCCGGTCCGGGTCGCCCAGGACGTCCTCCGGACGCCCCACATCCTCCTCGCCGGGCCCGATGCGGAGGCGTTCGCGCGGTCGCGTGGCCATGCCGTCTACGATCCGGCGACCCCCGAGTCCCGGCGGAAGCTCGAGGAATCCCTGCGGCAGATCAAGGAGGGCCGCGTGCCGCGGTACTACCGCAAGTTCAAGGGCTTGGATCTGCACGGGACCGTCGGGGCCGTCGCGCGCGACCGATGGGGGCACTGTGCGGCGGGCGTGTCCACGGGCGGGACCGCCTTCATGCTCCCGGGACGCGTCGGCGACTCGCCGATCCCCGGCGCCGGAATCTACGCGGGGCCCCACGGCGCGGTCTGCGCCACGGGCATCGGAGAGGAGATCATGAAGCGCGTGCTCTCGAAGCACGTGTACGACCTGATGGCCTCAGGGCGGTCCTCGCAAACGGCCGCGAACCGCGGCCTCGCCCTCTTCCCGCGCGACGTTTCGGTCGGCCTCATTGTGGTCGGGAGGCGTGGGTGGGGCGAGGCGTGCGACCGAGACATGGCGTACTACGCGAGCGCCGAAGGGCGAACTCTTTAAGGTACTCCACGCTATCACGCGCCATGGCACTCCGTGCAGGGGAGGGTTCGCACATGGTCCGCAGGAGCGCGCTCACGAGCAAGATCGAGGCCGAGGTCCGACTCCTCCAGCGACATGTCGCGATGCTCAAGGCAATCATGGAGAACCAGCCCATCGGGATCATCCG
>JBGPGA010000185.1:0-4376 GCA_041483635.1 Thermoplasmata archaeon | reverse complement strand
TCCAGGGCCCTCGGCGAACATCGGGAGGGGACCAGAAGGAGAACCAACTCGGCCAACATCAGGAGGGCCGCCGCTAGACCTGCGTACCACCCCCACCCAGCGCCCCACGTAGCCGTTTCGCCTCCATGGGCGAATGGGAATTCGCTGGAGCCCCAGAAACCCACGAACGACAGAGGAGGCTTCGGGCACACGTACACGCTGCAGCCGACAGGGTCCTGGCTCGCGGCGCCCGGAAGCTGGGTCGCAACAGTGATGGCCGAGGCAAGAAGAAGGGCGAACGCAACGAGGCCCAGGGCCATGGCAGCCCGCCGTAGTGCAGGGCGTTTCCCCGAATCAATCACTAGGATGACCACCCCCCCATCGGCGACAGCAGCCCCGCCCGTGAGGAGTGCGGCGATCGTGACCACCGTCCCCATTAGCGGGAGGGATGCGTAGCTGCCGGACGCGACCGTAGTCGTGTTCGGCAGCGGGCCGCCAGGGCCAGAAACGATGCCCGTGGACATCCAACCGAGGAGGCCAAAGGAAGTCGTGCTGGACAGCTGGTTCTCGAAGGACGCGCCTTGCAGGCTCAACGTCCAGACCGGCCCCACGAGCGCCAGAGCGGCGGCTACGAGGGCCAGCACTCCCACGACGGCGACCGACTTGGCGGCGATATGATCACCTGTCCTCTACGGGCATCAAGAATGCGCTCTCGTCCTGCCAGACCCTCCCGATCCCTTCGTCCTGCCCGATGAGGCATCATCCATGGGTTTGTCTCCCCTCGTTCTACAGTGGGCCTCTAATTCTCCGAATAAGTCCAGTGGGTAGTCGACAGGATGGTCCGAGTCAATGGGGGATTCGCCCCGGTGCTCCCGTATCCGTCCCATGCAATCAGGCGAGGACCGCGGATGCCCATCACCACGAACATCAGGTTGGAGCAGTCGCCAACGGGCATGTAGTCTGCGGCATTGTGCGACTCAACCTGGACCGTCGGGGTCCCCCACATTGAGCTGAACGTCGCGGTCGTGTACCACGTCCCATCGATGACAGCCGACCATGCCGCAGTATGTATGTCTCTCTCCACAAGGAACGTGTGCGTGGTCCCGGGTGTGGCCGTCCCCAACAGCGCGAAGTAGTATTGCGAGTGGCCTGGCGCACAGTAGAACGAATTCGTGCAATACTCAACGTAGAATCGGACGCTCGAACCGGTGTTTCCGCCGTTGGTCACCCCCTTTGCCCACCCGGCCTGGATCCAAGTGCCGTCGGCGAAGTTGATATCCACGAAGTTGGCCACGACCGAGCCTGAAACAGGAGTCGGGTTGGTAACGAGCAGGTTGGCCTGCACGCCCGCTTCATTGGCGGTATAGAAGGACCACGCATAACACCAGTTTGGATAGGAACACGATGAGGTGGCTGACTCGTTCGCAATTTCATTGTTCACTCCAAAGTAGGGAAGCGCGACGAACGACCTGCCTTGGTTGGCGGGCAAAGGCGCCTCGCCGTCGATCGGAGTCCTCAAGGCGGCAACAGGAACTTCCAACAAGGTCGCTGCGACGCCCAGCACTAGTGCAACCACAAAGAAGCGATTCACTGCATCGACCTCCACGGGCGGAATCCCGATCAGCGGGCATAAGGGCTTCGTACATACCGACGAAGGGACGAGGGCACGAGGGCTGAAACGAAAACGGCTTGCTCCTCGGATCAGCGCACAACCGAGTGTGCGGGAGTCGAATTCCGCGTCGCTTGTGGTTCCGATTCGGTCGGCCCGGATTGCGGGACGGCCGACTGAGAACAACTCGGCCTACGCCGCTGCCGAAACGATCCACGCCGGCTCCGTCCGCGCCAACGCGGTGGTCCTAAGGCACTTGTCCGCCGTGCCCCGCGCACCGCGCGCTAATTCGTTGTACCATCGCTCGACGTCGAACTCCTAGAGGTACGTGGCAGACCTGCTCCGGTATTCGCACCTGTGTGAGGCGATGCTTCTCATGGGATTCACAGAGATGAGGTCCCCAATTCGACGGACAATTCTGATAACACTGGAATTGCGGCTGTGACCGCCCTGCTTACGCTGGCACGAATCCGTACTCTGCAATGTGTAGACGAGTGCTCCCGGCGGGGTGCCAACTAACGCTAGGCCCTGCTCCCAAGGGTGTGCTGAGGAGGTACAAACCCTACCCCTAGGTATGGCTTTTCGGTCCGGAACGATTCTAGGCCTTTCTAGGGACCTTGGCGAGCGTTTTAGTGGCAACTTGGGCGACTCGCCGGCGGCATAAGCCCCTCCGGCCGACTCGGGGAAAGCAACAGCGCCAGCGGGGGACTTGTGCAACGGACGAGCTCCAAATGGGTTCAGCGGCTGCCTTGAACGCTGTATTTAACCGTGACGACTTTCGGATCGTTCCGGAGAGGATCGCGATCCGTGGGTCAGGGTTCCGATGCGCGCTGTCGATCCAGACTCGTTTCTCTCGGGGCCGCTCGACCGACCTCCCAGAAGAGCCCTCCTCCGACCTCGCGACGCACGATGCTTCCCTGGGCCTCCAGGTCCTCGAGGAGGAGCTCGGCCTCGTCGTCCGTGACCCCGAGGACGGCCGCAACCTCGAGCGTCGCACACCGGTCGAAGCGACGCAACAAGGTCCGCACGCTCTCCGCCGTCGCGTCGATCGGCGAGGGTCGGAGATCGGGAGCGAACTCCTGCAGCGCCTCGTCGAACGCGTCCCAAGGCTGCCAGCCGTCGAGCCTCGCCGTCGCGGGATCTCGCCGCAGCTCGAACGTCGGGAAGCCTGTGACGCTCTTCGAGCGGCAGAGGTCAAGGTCTGCGTGGAATGCGGCTTCCGCCTTGCCGTCGTCGAGCGCGCGAGCGAACGCATCCACGTCGACCCCGATCTCGGAGGCCAGCTCGAGCTGCACCTCGCGGTTCGTCGCCGCGCGTCCCTCGATGTACATCGCCTCGCGGAAGCGGCGCAGGTAGGGGAGTTCGCGCGCCTTCCCCTGGAGCCCCGCCGCCTTCACCGCGATGCAGGAGGGCCACGTGGATTGGAGGTCCGCCACGGACGCCATCATCCTCGGCACGTCCATCGGCATACGGTGGTGGGATGCCACGGCGTCCAGGAATGCCTGCACGGAGTCCTGCCAGCGGCCCCCCGACATCCGCGCCCAGTACTCGCGGATCGGACTGAAGTCCTCGAACAGCCCGCCCATCACGACCTCGACCTCGACCGCGCCCGCGTAGCGGACCTGGAGGCGGCGGATGCCGGGCTCGCATCCCCAGCACCACACGTTGATCGGGTCCGTGAACCACGTGACACGGACCGGGCCGGGAGGCTCGCGCGGTGCGGGGACCGTCTGGATCGCGGAGGCGATGGCGGGGGACATGGTCCGCGAGACCGGAGGCGCGCGCCGGCCTTAATCCTGCGCCCGGGATGCCGCCGGGCCACGGGCGAATCTATTTTCACGGCGAAGAACCGCGGAGGAAGCGTTAAGTGCTCCTCCGGTGACGACTCCTCTAGAAGCGAGGTGTGGTCATGCGGTTCCTGCGCGGGCCCGCACAGGTCGACGTCTCCGGCGGCATCCGAGTCAAGCAGGAGAGCGTGCACCTCCTGACGGAGTACGTGCTGAACATGTCCATGAGCGCCCGTACGGACAATGACATCACACCCCTCTATGAAGCCTACCTGAGCGACGCCCGTCTCGGTGAATTCGAGCGCGAGGAACTCATGTGGGTGTATATGTCCCTGCAGCTGACGTCCCCGGCGGCGTCCCGAGGCGAGTGATCCCTCTGGACGCGCGGGGAAACGGAGAAGAGGTTGGTGCCATGAGCACGACGGTCGCAGAACAGTCCGCGATGAGGTCCCGGAAGCACTTCAAGGCGAAGATCTGCCTGGTCGGGAACCCGGCCGTGGGGAAGACGTCCCTCGTCCGCCGCTACGTGACGGACGCCTTCGACGACCGCTACCTGACCACGGTCGGCACGAAGGTGTCCAAGAAGCCCGTCCGGGTCACGGACCCGTCGCAGGACCTCGACGCGGACATCGACCTCATGATCTGGGACATCATGGGCCAGCCTGGGTTCCGCGAGATGCTCAAGGACGCGTACTTCTTCGACGCAAAAGGCGTGCTCGCCGTCGCGGACCTCACGCGCAAGGACACGCTCGAGGACCTGAGGAGCTGGATCAAGGCCGTCGAGGGAGTGACGGGCAAGGTGCCCATCGTCGTCGCGGTAAACAAGGCCGACCTGACCGGGGAGGCGCAGTTCACGACCGCGGAGGCCGTGCAATCCGCCGAGACGCTCGGCGCGGACCTCTTCCTGACCTCCGCGAAGTCGGGCTCGAACGTCGAAGAGGCCTTCCGCCGATCCGAACGCACATCAGCATTCAAACGCATCTCCGCCGCGGCTGCGGCGG
>JBGPGA010000184.1:0-4385 GCA_041483635.1 Thermoplasmata archaeon | reverse complement strand
GTTTAAGAGAAAGGGCCGCTCTGGCCTTCGCGAGCACCATGGCGGAACCCCGCGACGACGTGAGCGAGGAGCGGCAGATCCTGAAGGAAGCGAAGGTCCTCGACGACAAGCTCCTCGACCAGATGGACCTGTACCCGGGGGACCGCGTCCGATTCCGGTTCTACCATCCCCAGGAGGGCTTCGAGGAGATCGTCGGTCACTTCCTCGGTTTCTACACGCTCTATGAGGGCCCGGAGGGCGGCGGGGATCTGAACCTGCAGATCCGGACGGTCAAGAACGGCCGCGCGACGGTCGTCTGCAAGGACCGCAACTACCTCGAGGAGTGGGAGATCCTCGAACCGAACCTCGCGGTCCGCGAGCGGATCCGCGACCTGGACTCGCGCGCAGGACGGCACATCGGGCACGAGTTCGGGTGAGCCGCGCTCAGTATGTGTCGACCCCGCGGGCGAGGTCCTGCAGGCGACGGATGCGCTCCTCGATTGGCGGATGCGTGCGGAACAGCCGGGTCAGGGTGGTCGCCGCAAATGGGTTCACGATGAAGAGGCCCTGCGACGCGGGACTGCCGAAGCGGAGCGGGTGCCGCTTGTTCGCGACCTCGAGCTTCTGCAACGCCGAAGCCAGGGCCAGCGGCTGGCCGATCGATTTCGCGCCGCTGTAGTCCGCTTTCGTCTCACGGCTGCGGGAGATGGCGAGCTGAACGAGGAGCGCCGCGATGGGAGCGAGGATCATTCCGAGGACCGCGATAATCATCGTGCCTTCGGACGAATTCCGGTTGCGGCCTCCGCCGAGCATCGTGTTCCACATGGCCATCTGGGCCAGGTACGAGATCGCGCCGGCGATCGTGGCGGCCACGGCCATCACGAGGATGTCGCGGTTCTTCACGTGGGAGATCTCGTGCGCGATGACCCCGCGGAGCTCGTCCTCGGTGAGGAGGCCCAGGATGCCCTGGGTGACCGCAACGACGGCATGATTCGGGTTACGACCCGTGGCGAACGCGTTCGGGGTCTGGGATGGGACGACGGCCACCTTCGGCATTGGGAGGCCCGCCTTCTGGGACACCTCGCGAACGATTCGGAAGAGGTCGGGCGCTTGGTCCTCCGTGATCGTCTTGGCGCGATAGGACCAGAGGACCATGCGGTCCGAGAGGAAGTAGCTCACGGCGTTGATCCCTGCGGCCATGGCCACGAACAGGATGATGCTCGAGACGGGGTCGTTGAAGAAGTAGGCACCGATGGCCCAGCCGAAGAGGACGAAGACTCCAGTCAAGGTCGCGAAGAGGACGAGGAGACGAATGCGGGCTCCCATAGGTTCCACACCCCACCACTGTTGGGGCCTTTTTCACGCAGATGTCCCTTATCAACTTACCGGAACGGTCCAGGGCACGCCCCCGCAAACATCATATGCCGCTTCCCGTGCCGAGGGTTCACAGGTGGAGGACGTCCGCGTAGCCTTCCATGTCCATGAAGCCATGGCCGCTGATGTTGAAGGCGATGACCTTCGCCTCGCCCGTCTCTTTGCACTTCAGGGCCTCGTCCATCGCGCACGCGATGCTGTAGGCGCTCTCCGGCGCGGGGAGGAACCCTTCCGTCTGGACGAACGTCCGGGCGCGTTCGAAGACGTGCTTCTCGTCGGCGGGATAGGCGACCGTGTCGAGGTAGCCGAGATGGCGGAGGAAGGAGAGGATCGGAGCGGCCCCGTGGTACCGCAGACCGTCGCCGCGGATCGGATGCATCTCCGCGCGGTGGCCCAGGGTGTACATCTTGAGGAGCGGCGTGATCTCCGCGTGGTCCGCGAAGTCGTACCGGTACTCGCCCTGGAGGTTCGGCGCGGCCTGGCTCTGCGCGGCGATGAACTTGATTTCCTTGCCATGGATTGCGTCCGCGAAGAAGGGGAGGGTGAAGCCGCCGAAGTTCGAACCGCCGCCGAGGCACGACACCATGACGTCGGGGTACTCGCCGAACGCTTCGAACTGATGCTTCGTCTCGAGTCCGATCACGGTCTGATGGAGCAGGACGTGGTTCAAGACGGAGCCGAGGCAGTAGATCGCCCGGTCGTCGCTTCGCGCGTCCTCGAGCCCTTCCGAGACCGCGATGCCGAGCGAACCCGGGTGCTTCGGGTCCTTCTTCAGAAGTTCGCGGCCTGTTTCCGTGTGGTCGCTCGGAGACGCGTAGACCTCCGCGCCGTAGAGCTTCATGAAGGCCCGCCGCTGTGCCTTCCAATCGTGGACCGCGCGGACCCAGTAGATCGTCGTCTTGAGTCCCGCGAGGCTCGCGGCGTACGCGAGAGCGGTCCCCCACTGGCCCGCGCCGGTCTCCGTGGTCAGGCGCTCGTAGCCCTCCTTCCTCGCGTAGAACGCCTGGGCGAGGGCCGTGTTCACTTTGTGGCTGCCCGTGGGGCTGTAGAACTCCGCCTTGTAGTACAGGTGGGCTGGCGTCCCGAGCTTCTGCTCGAGGCGGCGGGCGCGGACCAGCGGACGCGGCCGCCCGGCTTGCGCGTACAGGTCCTGGATCTCCTGCGGGATGTCGATCCACCGCTGCGTCGAGTTCTCCTGGCGCAGGCACTCGCCGAGGAGGAGCTCCGGGAGCATCTTCAGCCTCGACGGGCCCTCCTCCGGATCCTTGGGCGGAGGGAGCGGCTCGGGCAGGTCGGCCTGGATGTTGTACCACTTCGTGGGACGCTCGTCCTGCGGCACGGTCACGACAAGAGACTCGGAACGCATCCTCGCACCCCGCTGAAGCCCGCGTCCCGGGTATGCTCGAAAAGCGGCATTATCGTTTCCCCGGCTCCCAAGGCAGAAGTGTGGCACGGGGCCCAACAACGGGCGCTCACGGCGTGAGGCCCACGGCCTCCGCGACCTCCGCACTTCCCGGCGGGAGGATCCGGACGACCTCCTCGATGGGAACCTCGAAGACCGCGGCAAGACGCCTCGCGAGACGTTCGCGGCCCTCCTTTCCCGGGACGAGGACGACGTACTTCGTGGACCGCGATGTCACGGCGGAGACCGGACCGCCCATGATCTTGCGGTGGCCTTCGACCTCGATCTCTCCGAGGGCCATCCGCACGGGCAGGTCATGGAGATAGTTGCGCTTCCCGCGGATCACGAACGCGCCGCGAGGCAGGAATTCCCCGGATTCCGCCTGCTTCGACACCTGCTCGGGCAATACCCAGTACGCGCTCCCGCTCGCGATCCCCGCGGACCAGGCCTTGCTGTAGACAAGCGCGAACTCGCACGCCTCGCGGAGGGTGGCCTCGCCCGCCTTGGATCCCTCCTTGACCACGGTCGACGGAGCGCCATGGAGGTCCGCGTGGGCGTAGCGGTCCCCGTCCTTCAGATGCTTCTTCACGAGCTGGTCGTTCGTGCGTGCATCCCGGCCGCCCAGGATGAGGAAACCCTCCGTGGACAGGGTCCAGCGGTAGGCCTCGAACCACAACGCCTTCGTGCCCTTGACCTTGGGCTTCTTCGCGACCCTGACCGCCTTCTTCCGAGCGCCCTCCAGCTCCTTGCGCGTCGCGTCGATCGCCTCCTCGACCCGCTGCGCCTTGAGTTGCGCCTCCCGCCGCTTCTCGTAGAGAGCCTGCGCGTTCGCGGTCACGTCCTTGTCGTAATTGAGCTCGAGGGCATCGAAGTCCCCGATCGCGACGGTCACCGTGTGCGCCTTGCGGTCCACGGCTTTGACCTGACCCTGTCCCGGCGGCTCCTTCCCCTCGCGGACCGCCTTCAGGAGTTCGTCGAACAGGGGGTAGTGACCGTACAGGAAGAGGGCCTGGGCCTCGTGGCGGACGATTTCTTCCCGAAGGGCTTTCAGGGTCTCCTCTTGCTGCGCAATCCGACGTTCGAACTTCGCGGCGACCTCGTCCGGCGCGGCCGCCTCCAGCTCCGCGACGGTCAGGTAGCGGGAGAGCGCCGCATTGAACGTCGGGAATTCCTCGCGGTCCGCTTGGGCATTCTGAACGAGCTCGATCGGGGTCGCATCGATCGCACGGCCCTCCCTGGAGATGAGGGCGGGTCGCCGCTCCTGCTCGATCGCGACGACGAGGTTGTTGAGGGCCGTGTAGAGCGAATCGATCTGCGCCTCCGTCAGGTCGCGGACCTTCGCGTCCTTGTCCAGCCCGGCTCGGAGGCAGAGTTCCTCCGCGTACTGGCCGCCGAGGTTCAGGATGCTTGCGAGGACGCGCACGATCTGGCCTTTCGCTCCACGGATCGTCGAGCCGAAAGCGCTGCGGTCCAGTTCGAGGGGGTCAATGCCCGCGGGCGGGAAAGCGTACGGTTCGCCCACGCGGACGACGCGGTCCCTGTACGATTGCGTCGTGAGGCAGGCCACGGTCGCGTCGCCGCGCACGACGACCAGGTTCCCCTTTCCGAAGAGCTCGAGGATGATTCGGAG
>JBGPGA010000183.1:0-4416 GCA_041483635.1 Thermoplasmata archaeon | reverse complement strand
TTTCCGCACCCCACGCAGTAGGTGCTCTCTAGAGGATGGCCTGGGACGTTCCCCACGTAAACGTACCTCAACCCCTCCTCTTTCGCGATCTCGCAGTGCTTCTCGAGCGTCTCTACCGGCGTCGACGGGAACTCCATCATCTTGTAGTCCGGATGGAACCGCAGGAAGTGGATCGGGGTGTCCGGTCCGAGATTGTCGTACACCCACTTCGAGAGCTTGCGAGCCGCTCCGAGGTCATCGCCGACCTGAGGGACGATCAGGTCCGTGATCTCGATATGGATCTTCTTCGTGTCCCGCGTGTCGAGGATCGTCTGGAAGATCGGATCCGCGTTCGGGATGTTGATGTACTTCCGGACGAAATTCGTCTCGCCGGATCCCTTGAAGTCGACCGTCACGCAGTCGAGGAACTTCTCCATCTCGTGGACCGTTTCGGGCGTGTCGTACCCGTTCGACACGAAGATGTTGATGAGGCCCGCCTTCCGCGCCAGGACGCCGATGTCCCGCGCGAACTCGATGAAGATCGTCGGCTGGTTGTACGTGTACGCGAGGCCCTGGCAGCCCTGCTCCACGGTCATCCGGACGACGTCTTCGGGCGCGACCTCGATCCCCTCGACCTTGCGTCGCTGGGAGATGTCGGCATTCTGACAGTACCGACAATTGTGTACAACGATGCCATCCGCTACGTAGTTATGGCTTGAGATGCACTCGAAACTGAACACCTCCTCAAATCGGTCCGTCCTCGTTGAGGAAAAGACCGGCAGCCACATCTTCTTGTTCGTGCGGATCACCGGAGCGGTCGCCTCCTCGATCAAGTCTTGAACGGCTTCGGTATGGTTGAATACGTCGCTGCTCCATATCCGGAGGACTCGCCATCCGTTCTCCTCGAGGGTGGCGTCGCGGACCCGGTCCGATTTTTGGACCGCTTCGGATTTGATGTGCCAGAAGCCATCGATTTCGATGTCGAGCCGCTGGCTAGGGATTGCCGCGTCCGCGACATAGAACTTCTTCGAGTCCTTCAGCCTCTTGTCGAGCTCAATCCGGAATTCTTTCTCATAGACCAGGTCCAATCGGTCTAGGATCTCGTACAGGCGTTGCTGTCCCACTGAAGGATGACGGTGTCTCCATTCGCTCAGTCGGTCGATATTGCGGTGCCAACCGTGGGTCGGATCGGACCGGTACCTCGCCTTGCTCCGCGCGAGCGCGCGCCTGGCGGTTTCGGGATCCCTCATCGGGTTGTGCTCGCGCATCCGGGCGGAGCGGCGTAAGCGTTCCTCCTCGGGAAGCTCGAGGTCCTTCGTGTAGCAGGCGCCGCGGTGGCGGTTCCATGCTGTCAAACCCACCACGACCTCTCCACACGCAGCGCACGAAAATTCGGCCATGGCGATTGAGGCGGGTCGGTGAGCCTTCCACGCCGCCGAATTCTGATACCAGACCTTGAGGACGTTGTCCGCTGGTTGGAGATCTCGAGCGAACCTCCAGCCCCGCTGAGTCAACACCGGATGCTCGCCTGTCGCGTTGAGTACACTCGAGCCACGGGATCCGACCCGGACGCGATAGATCCAGTCCAGTCTGCGCCCGACATGGGTTACGACGCTCGGGATGATCTGGTACCCTCCCTCGACATCGTAGGACCAGAGTGCGTCCCCCGGAGCTATGTCTTCCACGAGCCGTGTCGACCCGTCGGCCAGAAGAATCTTGGTGCCCGCTGGGTGGCAGAGCCAGTTGCACCCCGTCGTCGCGATGCTGAAGATCTTGCTGCCGGGTCGGTAGTGTTGCACCGGCTTCTTCTCGATCGGATCCACGTGCCCCGTGATCACGCGTCCGTAGACGTAGAGCCACAGCTTCCCCTGGTGGACGCCGCGGATCCCGCACAGCCCGACCTGGCCCTCCCCGATCTTGCAGTACCGCGCGCAGGCGGTGCACATGACCTTGTTCGATCCCTCGACAGGCTTCCACAGCTCGGCCACCTTGCCCGTCGCCTGCCCGGGTGGTTGGCGTACGTCGAGGACATCCTCGGGAGGGATCATACTCACTCCAGATTAGGCCGGAGCGACCATAAACATGTTTCGTGGAGACTAGCCCGAGTGTGAAGCCCGGAAGTGCTCCCATCCTCGACCCTGGAGTGGCTCGGGTCCCCCGGAGGCCATGAGGAGATTCGGCCCTGGTTTGCCCACTTTCCCGATCACGGTCAGCGCACGATGGGCTCCGCGGTGCGGCTCGTTAAGCCGGTCCGCGAGGTCGGTCGCGGCCTCGGGCTTGACCGTCGCGACGAGCTCGAAGTCCCCGCCCGAGTAGAGGGTGTACTCCCTCTGGCGGACCGGCGGAAGAGACTCGACGGGCTTGTACAGGGGGACCTTCTCCCACTCGACGACGTAGGAGAGCCCGCTCATCGCCGCCATCTGCGCGAGGCTCAGGCCGAGGCCGTCCGAGATGTCCATGCAGCTCGTGACCACGCCCGACTCAGAGAAGGCCTGTCCCTCCCGGACGCGCGGGTAGGGATGGAGGAGCTGCTCGAGGCCCTCGGCCCGCGTCGTGGAGTTCGCGATCTGCTCGTACGCGAAGCCGGCGCGGCCCAGGTCGCCCGTGACGACGATCGCGTCCCCCGGGCGGGCGCCCTTCCTTAGCAGGATCCGCTCCTTCCGCACGCGGCCGATCGCCGTGCCTGCGAGGGACATCACGTCGGCCTCCTTCGTGTCGCCTCCGAGGACCGCGATCCCGAACTCGCGCGTGCAGGCCTCCATGCCCTGCGCGAGCCCCTTGAGGAAGTCGACCTCCGTGCCCGGCGGGAGGGAGAGGGCCGCGACGAACCCGAGGGGCCGCGCGCCCGCCGCCGCGACGTCGCTCAGGTTCACCGCGACGAAGTACCAGCCGACCTGCTCGGGTCGCGAGCCCTCCGGGATGTGCGTCCTCGGGTTCACGACGTCCGTCGTGATGACGAGGTAATCGTCGCCCCACTCGACGACGCCGCAGTCGTGCCCCAGGCCGATGGGCTGTCCGCGGTCGAAGATGCGCGTGAGGAGCTTAATCGCCTCGTGCTCGCCGATGTCGGAGAGCTTCGCCATCGCCACCCGGAAGGCGGGAGCGCTACAGAAGTCTGTCGCCCGCTCTCATCACGGCGTGGCCCAGGAAATGTCCGTGAGGAGCGACGCGTCGGACCAGAGCAACGAGAAGTCGAATAACGTGGTCCTCGGGAGAGACACGCCGTTCCCCGAGACCGTGATCAGGTCGCCCTGCGTGAGCGCCCCGCCGCCATCGAGGTCCGTCCAAGTGACCCGGTACACGGTCCCGTTGACCGTGACCACCGCCGGGACGGCACTCGCGGCGAAATCCGTGCGGACTCCGAGCGTCGTCCCGACCTTGAGGACGAACCGGTAGTTCACGACGGAAAATGTCCGCGAGGCACCGGCGACCGCGAAGGTCGCATTGTAGCTGCCCGCGGCGAAGGGGTGGACGGCCGTGAACGCCACGACGGGCGGGACGGACGAACCCGTGCTCAGGAGGCCGCTCGCCATGATGTAGAGGACGGCTGCGAGGACGACCGCGATGGCCACGAGGAGGATCTCTGCAACCACCGGGGACACGCCTTGTGCATCGGGTCGAGAGATGGGCTTCATCGGGGAGCCCCTGGGCATCCCGCCTGGATCGCTCGGGGTCCACCGTCGCTGGGGGGAGATGAAGGTTCCGCATTCGAGAGCGCAGTTTGAGAATGACCGAAACCGGGTGCGGCCCTCCCGCGAGGCGTCTCCCTCGGGTCGACGCTCGGCCGCAACCTTTTCAAACCACCCCGCGTTCGTCCCCCCCGCGCGGCGGTAGTCTAGCTGGCCAGGACATGAGCTTGCCAAGCTCATAGCGCGGGTTCGAATCCCGCCCGTCGCACTCCTCGCCTTTCCCCTCTGACGGTCCGCGGGCTGGTTGGGCGAGCCGTTATTACGGACCCGACGGGTTCCCTCGACGAGTCGTAGCATGGCCGAGGGGTTCGTCGATCTCGCTCAGGTGAGACTGTACTGGCGTAGTGCCGGTACGGGCGAGCCCGTGCTCGTCCTCCATGGCGGGCCGGCGTTGTCCCATGAGTATCTTTATCCAGGCCTCCTCCCGCTACAGGACGCAGGCCGCGTCGTGTTCTTCGACCAACGCGGCTGTGGCAAATCCTCGAAGCCTCGCGACGGTCGGTATGACATGGCCGCCCTCACGGACGATGTCGAGGACCTCCGCACGGGTCTCGATCTCGGCCCGGTGAACGTCCTCGGCTTCTCGTTCGGCGGGATGCTCGCCCAGGAGTACGTCCTCCGGTATCCCGCGTCCGTGCGGCGGCTCATCATCGCAGGAGCAGGGCCGAGCGGCGCGGACATCAACCGACGCCTTCGTGAGGTGAAGGCGTCGACCTCTCCGGAGGTGCGCGCGGTCCTCGAGCGGTAC
>JBGPGA010000182.1:0-4446 GCA_041483635.1 Thermoplasmata archaeon | reverse complement strand
CGCCGAGCTTGCCGCCCCGGCGGCGCTGACGCAGAAATGGCCCTCGCTCACCAGCCTGGAAGGAACGCCAGCCTGGAACGTCGGGCGTGCCTACGCCGCGTTCGCGGCAGACATCGAGAACGGGACTCACACCGTTCCGGACTTCGCTGACGCCGTCCGGCGCCACGAGGTCATCGCGGCCATCGAGAGGTCCGCGGCATCAGGGGAACGCGTGAAGGTGTAGCCAGTGCGCCGAGCCGAGTAACATTACTCGTGCCGCGTGGATCCTCTTGGATGGCCGTAGGCCACGCGTCGGCTTGCGATGGATTCCGGGAATCAGTGTAACGGGGATTTGCTTTGGGGTTACGATATGGATTGCGGTGTGGATTGCCACAGGGATTGCGTCGCCGATTGCCATATGGGATTACCACCACCCCCACCACCACCATCTACGCGCGCGCGCGTAGGCTGGTGGTGGGCACGCTGGTGGACGGTGGTGGCTGGAATGGTGGTGGGCCAACGTCGAGGGCCTGCCCGAGGAGAGGCAGGTCCGAGCTAGGTTCCGGGTCGGCCTTCGATTCGAGGGTTTCTTATTCGGTCGGGATGGCGCCCGTGTTGGGGTCACGTCCGCCTTCGGCGATGTGGCTCACCGGTGGTGGGCCCGCGGGAGGGTGGTGGGTGGCGGCGTTGACAGGCTCGGGCCGAGCCCCTCGTTGACGACCTCGAGCGGGTAAGCGAGGAACTCGCCCTCCGGGCCGTCGGTCTTCCCTACGTCCATGAGGGGCCATACGAACCTTCGAGTGGGTGTTAACAGGCCAGGGCCCGGGTATCACGCCCGCATGGCGACGAAGCCCCATTCGATGGTGGCAGTTGGCATTGGCGGTCCCAAGGGGGGAGCGACGTATCATGTCGCCCCCGTGAACCGGCACATGCCCGGAAACACCTCGTAGAAGCTCGCCTCCACTAGGGCAGAATGCAATCCCTCGCGGATTGCACGAAGCTGCTTCACGGAATCCACGACGGGTTCGGCGAGGCTGCGGAAATCCGAGCGCTTCGTGAGATTTAGCGCATGCTTGAGCTCCCGCGTCACTTCCTTGGTCACTTCCTTGGGCTCGATTGGCCGTTTTCGGCGACGGCGAAGGATTCCCCGTCCGCCGAGCCAGTACTCCATCGCGTCGCCCAACAGGACGACATTCGCGTCTTGGAAGGGATCTTCCCTTTCCTTCTCGTTCCCGGCGGCTGCTAAAGCGCGATTGTAGAAAAGGGCCACGCAATGCTCCGAAATCAATCGGCCGGTCCAACTGGTTCCCAACGGCAAGCCCAACGCCTCCGATGCCGTCTCGGCGCAACGTTTCCAAAGGGCATCGCGGGCCAGTCTGAACCGCGACGCCTGCTTCTTGAACTCCGACCAAGCGGGGGAGGGATCAGTGCTGAGCTTCAGGAGTCCGAGGTGAAACAGGAGATCGTCGAAGAGTGCGTGTCCCTCAGCTTCGAGTTGAACGTCCGGACGGTATTGGAAGGGGGGTACCGCTTGCAGCGGGAGCTCCTGGACGACCGGGAGCTGGCTGCGGAACTGATCCAGCACCGTCTTGAGCTTGACCGTGTGCGGCACACGGAGATCGAACGTCTGGTGCTCGCGTCGCCTCCAGTATTCGATGGACTCGAGGCGGACTTCCCGTCCCTCCCGCACCCGCTTGATCATGACCCCGTCCAGCCGCCCGAGGTGTCCCCGGACGGTCCGGTCCGATCCCACCTGAGCCGCCTTCGCCGCCTCAAGCAGGGCCCGTTGGGTGGAGTCCTCATGCAGCCTGAGGTAGTCGACGATCCAACGCTCGACGCTTACCACTGTGGCAACCCCGTTGCCACAATGGAAAATCAATTCATACGCCTTTCGGGCGAACGATGGCCAAGAAGCCTCCTGCCCGTGCCCGGTATGAAGCGAGCCATCCCACGGTTTCCTTCAGGGTGGCGAAAGCCGAGTACGCCAAGCTCCAAGGGATGCGGAAGAAGAGCGGCCTCTCCCTCGGCGAGATGGTGCGCCGGGTTCTCGAGATCCGGAAGAAGGAAGTCGACGAGGCCTACGATCGCGGGTTCAAGGCGGGTTACGGCCGCTTCGCCACTCCCTGCAAGGTCTGCGGCAAGCCGATGAACTTCGACATGAAGTCCGAGGAGGACGCTAAGGCGGCCGCCGCCGTCAAGCAGACCTTTTCCATCTGGGGTCACGTGCCATGCTTGGAGAGCCGCAGGTAGAACAGGGCGATCGCCGAGCCAAGATCTCTCCCCGGTCCGCGGCGATCTACGGACGGATCTCCACGGGCAAAGAGGAGCAGGCACATGGTCTGGTCACTCAGATCGACACCTGTCGGGCGTTCCTCGATCGCCTCGGCATCCCAATCCGCGAGGTCAAGGTCTATCAGGAGGAGGGCTCTGGGCGGCGACGGGACCGGCCGGTGCTTCGTCGTCTCCTTCACGACGCCGCGATGCACAAGTTTCAGGTTCTCGTGGTGTTTCGGCTGGACCGGCTGACGCGTGCGGGCATCCCCGAAATGTTCCGCGTCCTGAAGACGGTGCAGGACTCCGGCGTGCAGGTTTTCAGCACGACCGAGTTGTGGTGGAACCCGAGCGCGCCAACGGCCGACTTGATCCTCGCCGTACTGGCGTGGGCGGCCGAGTTCGAGTCCAAGGCAATCTCGGAGAGGGTGTCGGCCGGGATCCAAGCCAGGAAGAGGGAAGCTGCGAGGAAGGGGGAACCGTTCGTCTGGGGCAGGGGCCTCGTCTCCCCCTTGCGGCGGGATCCGGCGTTGCCTCTCAAAGCCCTACAGTTGCGCGAGGAGGGGCTTTCGTGGACCAAGACGGCCCAGGCCCTGCGGGTCGGTCGAACAACGGCTCGCCGGCTGTGCCAATTAGGTCGGGCATCAAGGGCAAAGGGCACACCGACCGAGGAGGCGACGCCCGAGGATGGCGCGTGTGCCGACTAGACAGCTTGTAGACACAAGATTCAAATCTAGACCCGCCCACCTCGGGTCCGGCGGTGAGGAAGGGACAACTCACCGCTTTGAGGAACCCCATGCCAGAATCCGTGCGGCTTCTGGAAACACCCATGGGACGGACATCGGTAGGCGCGGAAGGACTCGCCGTCGCGGCCCGCATCGGAAGGTGCCCCGAACGTTCGGACGCTTCCCGTTCGCCGCGTTGATGAACAAGTACCTTGATGCTCTGGCAGACCACCGCGCCAAGACCACACTCGTCCAGCTACGCAGGGACCTACGCACCATCTCGCTCGACGTGATGGACCTGCTCGACGCTGGGAGGCTGACCACCGTCAACCCGAAGGGCATGAGCGTGAACGACATCGCGGCCATCATCGGCTACTGGCGGGTCCGCCCGAAGCGCGGACCGAATGCGAAGTTCACGGGCGGCACGCTGGACCCAACGAGCCAGACGCATCTCTGGCGAGCCCTGAAGGGCTTGCTCGAATACGTCGGCAACGGGGCCGTGGGGCAACTCAAGACCCTGCCGCACGTCGAAGTGCCACACACGCTCGACAAGCCTATTAACACGCGATCGGAAGATGACCAGCAACGCCTACGGGCCGCCGCAGACACGATTCCGAGCTGGCGCGGGACCGTGGCTAGGTTCCTCGTGGACTTCTGCTCTGGAACCGCCCTGCGCCCGAAGGAGGTACGGTTGCAGGAACTGGCCTGCATCGACACGAGGAGGAACGCGGGCATCGTGTGCCATCCGAAGGGCGAAGGCAAGTATGCTGCGGCACATACCGCCCCCTTTGTCATCGATGCAACCGCCGAACGGGCACTGGCAGACTTCCTGCCCGAACGGGCGACGTTCTTGGACGGGGAGACGAGCAACCTCCTCATCCCCTATCGGAACTTCGGGGGCGCGGTGACCACGTGGCCCGAGTCGTCGCTCCGTAAGCTCATGTCAGACCTGAGCAAAGCCTCGGGGGTCCACGTGAGTCTACAGGAGTTCCGCGCGACCTTCGGGCAGAGGGCCATCGACAGCGGGGCGAGCGTTCAGGCCGTGAGCCGCTGCATGCGCCATAAAACGACGGTAACGACGGAGCGCTACTACGCCCGCATGCGCCCTGACGACGCCATGGAAGAGGTGCGCGGCGTTCTGAACAGGCTTGTTAAGGTGGCACCTAAAAACTCGGTGTCCATTGATTCGGAATCCTAAGATATAGAGCGCCGTCGTGCGGATTCGAACCGCAGACCACCCGATTAACAGTCGGGGGCTCTACCGGACTGAGCTACGACGGCCCGCGCGGCCATACCGGCGCGTCCCTCAAATAGTTTATTCCGCGAATCTCCGCTCCGTCACTCCAGGGTCTTCCGGAGCTCGACGACGGTCGTGGACATGGAGTCGAGGACCCCTTTGAGATAGTCGAGGAACTCCTCGAGCTTGTCCGTCGTCACGGCGCCTTCCGGGGACGGCTTGATCAGGCCCTCT
>JBGPGA010000181.1:0-4461 GCA_041483635.1 Thermoplasmata archaeon | reverse complement strand
AGACCCCCTAGGCTTCGACGGGTACGGGCTATGGGAGTAGTCGCCCGGAGATGGATTCTGAGACACGAATCCAGGCCCTACGGGGCGCAGCAGTCGCGAAAACTCCGCAATGTGGGAAACCACGACGGGGGAACTCCCAGTGCGTGCACTTTGTGTACGCTGTTCTCGTGCCTAAAAAGCACGAGAAGTAAGGGCCGGGTAAGACGGGTGCCAGCCGCCGCGGTAATACCCGCGGCCCGAGTGGTGCTCATTATTATTGAGTCTAAAACGTCCGTAGCCGGTCAGGTAGATTTCTGGGTAAATCCAACCGCTTAACGGTTGGAATTCCGGGGAGACCGCCTGACTAGGGACCGGGAGAGGCGCGAGGTACTCCTGGGGTAGGGGTAAAATCCTGTAATCCTGGGAGGACCACCAGTGGCGAAGGCGTCGCGCTAGAACGGATCCGACGGTCAGGGACGAAGCCCAGGGGCGCAAACGGGATTAGATACCCCGGTAGTCCTGGGTGTAAACGCTGCAGGCTTGGTGTCGGGGGTCCTACGGGGGCGCCCGGTGCCGGAGCGAAGGTGTTAAGCCTGCTACTTGGGGAGTACGGTCGCAAGACTGAAACTTAAAGGAATTGGCGGGGGAGCACCGCAACGGGAGGAGCGTGCGGTTCAATTAGATTCAACGCTGGAAAACTCACCGGGGGCGACCCTTACATGAAGGCCAGGCTGATGACCTTGCCCGATTTTGGGAGAGGTGGTGCATGGCCGTCGTCAGTTCGTACCGTAAGGCGTTCTGTCAAGTCAGATAACGAACGAGACCCTCGCCCTTAGTTGCTAGTTCCTCCTCCGGGAGGGGCGCACACTAGGGGGACCGCTGGTGCTAAATCAGAGGAAGGAGAGGTCAACGGTAGGTCCGTATGCCCCGAATCCCCCGGGCAACACGCGCGCTACAAAGGACGGGACAATGGGCTCCGACCCCGAAAGGGGAGGGCAATCCCGAAACCCGTTCGTAGTTCGGACTGAGGGCTGTAACCCGCCCTCACGAAGATGGATTCCGTAGTAATCGCGTGTCAACATCACGCGGTGAATATGCCCCTGCTCCTTGCACACACCGCCCGTCAAGCCACCCGAGTTGAGCCTGGGTGATGGTGCCGTTCTTGCGGCGCTAGAACCTAGGTTCAGCAAGGAGGGCTAAGTCGTAAATGTGTTGCGACTCCGGATCCGTAAGGAACCGGAACAAACCTGGCTATATGCGGGGAACTCCGAGGATCCTTCGATACTGCCGCGTGCGACGCGGAAGTAAAAATGCGAAGGTGCGGACAATCCGCAGGGAAGGCCGATCGAAAGATCGGAACCCTCAGAGACTGCACGCCGGGCTCCGACGAGACGCGTCGGATGATGATACAGTCCACGCCCCATGGCGACATGGGGAGCACGTGAACAAGGTATCTGTAGGGGAACCTGCAGATGGATCACCTCCTAAGCTATCTCAAGGAGGCCTTGGCAAGGTAGAGAGGGCCTCGGCCCCCGATTGCGAACGTCTAATCCACCCCCTTTTTCTTGGGTCGATGATAGCGAACGCTCTGTACCCGGATCACGCGGACGGGGCAATCCCGTCCTGCGCCTTCCCACGAAGACCGGCGGCTCAGGACATCCCCTGGATGAGCGCGTACCGGTTGCCATCCGGGTCGAGGAATTCCGCCTCGATCCCTCCCCAGGCGGCCTTCTCCGCCTTCTGCGAGAAGCGCACGCCGCGCGCGAGCAATTCATCCTGGAGCCGGTGGATGTTCTTCGTGGTGAACATCACGGACGTGTTCTCGCCGATGTGGGAGAGGTCGTCCTCGTAGTCCTTCGGGTCGTCGTACATTTCCTTGTTCGGGGTGAAGGGCATTAAGGCGGTGCCACGGCGACTCAGGCTGTAAAAGTGCATGCCCTCGTCGTCGCTCACGCCTCCCTTCATGCCGAGGGCCTTCGTAAAGAACTCGCCCGTGCGAGCCGCATCCCGACTTGCGACCGTCACCCACTGCAAGGCAAGAAGGCCCTGCCTGCGGACCTTCGGTTTCGGAGGTTCGAGCACAAAGAGGGAATTCCCGTCCGGATCGTAGACCGAGGCAATTTGGGCTCTCCCCGCCGGTCCGGGGCCTTCTACCTTCACGTTCTTCCGCCGGAGCGGCGCAATCGTCGCCTCGATGTTCGTGGTCAGGAACCCAATCCCGGTCACGACGCCGATCGACTTCTTGGCCTCGTCATAGGCGTCGCCCCACATCTCGCGGGTCGGTTTCCAGAGGTTGAGGCTCGCGTCCTCTCCGCCCTTCGTGGCGCCGACCTCCAGGTACTGCCATTTCGGGATCGAGCTGCGGACCTTGAGTCCGAGCTTCTTCGTGTAGAACTCCTTCGCCTTCTTGTGGTCGCGGACGAACACGCCCACATTGCTGAGTGAATCGATCTTCATCGCGGTTGAGCCTCCCCTCGTGCCTCTACCCGAAGGGATGCCGGGAGTTAAACCTCGTGCCTTCGAGGCCCCGCCAAAAGCCTAAGACCCGGGCGAGCTTTCGAAGCGGGTCCTCATGGTCTCCTCGGGCCCTTCCGCGGTCGACTGGCATGCTCGACCCGTTTCAGATGCAATCGCTTCGCTCCAGACGAATGCGGCCGACGGTCTGTCTCAGTCCGAGACCCGGTCGCGCCTGAACCGGTATGGCCCGAATCGCCTGCGTCCGGTCAAACGCGAGTCGTTCTTCGGGGAGTATCTCGAGGAGTTGACGGAGCCGATGATCCTGCTCCTCCTGGTCACCGGCGTCCTCTATTCGATCCTGGGAACCCTCGCGGACGCAATCACGATCTTCGCGATCATCTTCACGCTCGTCGCCCTCGAGGTCGTCAACGAACAACGCGCGGGCAAGGCCATCGACGCGCTCCGCGAACTCGCCGAGCCGACCGCGGCGGTCATCCGCGACGGTCGACGCCAGGAGGTCCCGGCCGAGGCGCTCGTCTCCGGAGACCTCCTCGTGCTCGAGGCCGGACGCCGGATCGCGGCAGATGCCCGGCTCGTCGAGTCGAACCGCCTCGGGGTGTCCGAGGCCTCCCTCACCGGGGAATCCGTCCCCGTGGACAAGGAAGCGGCCATCGTCCTGCCTGCCGATGCGCCCCTCGCGGAGCGCCGCAACCTCGTCTTCGCGGGGACGAACGTCGTCCGCGGGAGGGGAACCGCGATCCTCGTCGCCACGGGGATGGGCACCGAGCTCGGCCGGATC
Organism: Thermoplasmata archaeon; assembly: GCA_041483635.1. Taxonomy (GTDB): domain Archaea; phylum Thermoplasmatota; class Thermoplasmata; order RBG-16-68-12; family RBG-16-68-12; genus RBG-16-68-12. The sequence goes on along the minus strand of JBGPGA010000181.1, from coordinate 1,226 downwards.
GCGAAGCTTGCGCAGGAGGTCGAAGAGCCCAAGACCCCGCTCCAGGTCGCGATGGCGGAGCTCACGAAGTACCTCGTCTTCGTGGCCGTGGGTTTCAGCATCCTGGTCCCGGTCCTCGGATGGCTCCTCGCGGGCGAGGATCCCCGCCGGATGGTCCTGACCGGTCTCTCCCTCGCCTTCGTCACGATCCCCGAGGAGCTCCCGATCCTCATCACGATGGTCCTCGCCCTCGGCGCCTTCCGCCTCTCTCGCCGCCACGCGATTGCGAAGCGTCTGAGGGCTGTGGAGACGCTCGGGGGCGTCACGGTTATCGCGACGGACAAGACGGGCACCCTCACGGAGAACCGCATGGAGGCGAGCCAGTACTTCCCGGATCAGGCGAAGCGCGCGCTCCTCGAGGCGGGCGTGCTCTGCAACGATGCCGTGCTCGACGGCGGCGCGGGCCTGGGGGACCCGCTCGAGGTCGCCCTCCTCCGCGCCGCAGCCTCGGACGGGATGGATGTCTCCGCATTCCGGAGGGCCCATCCGGTCCGCGACGAATACTCCTTCGATAACGATCGCAAGCGCATGTCCGTGGTCGTGTCCGAGGGCGGCGGCCTCCGAGTCGTGGTCAAGGGCGCACCCGAGTCACTCCTCGCAGCCTGCACCCGTCGCTGGGACGCGGGGGGCGCCCGGACGTTGACCGATGCGGACCGCCTCCTAATCCTGACCTCGGCCTCGGCCCTCGCGGGGTCGGGGCAGCGGGTGCTCGGACTCGGGGAGAAGCGCGTGCCGATGGGTCCCCTCGCCGAGGCGCAGGTCGAATCGGACCTCACGTTCCTCGGGCTCATCGGCCTCGCCGATCCGCCGCGGCCCGAGGCGCGCCCCTCCATCGAGGCGTGCCGTGAGGCCGGCGTACGTCCGATCATGGTCACGGGGGACCATCCGCTCACGGCCCAGGCGATCGCGGCCCAGATCGGACTCGCAGCCGATCGGGTTGTCACCGGATCGCAGCTGGACGGCCTGACGGACTCGGAGCTCCAGGGAACGGTCCGCGACGTGTCGATCTTCGCCCGGACGACCCCGGAGCACAAGCTGCGGATCGTGAGGGCGCTCCATGCGAACGGCGAGCGCGTGGCCGTCACGGGGGACGGGATCAACGATGCGCCCGCGCTGGCGGCCGCGGACATCGGGGTGGCGATGGGTGAGACCGGGACGGACGTCGCCCGGGAGGCCGCCGATCTCGT
>JBGPGA010000180.1:0-4489 GCA_041483635.1 Thermoplasmata archaeon | reverse complement strand
GCTCGCGATGGCGGAGATCGCCCTGAAGGACAAGCGGGACATCGAGTTCATCAACTTCTCGTCCCGCTCGGAGCAGTCGAAGCACGTCGTCTCCCACACCCTCGACCCGGCCAAGCGCATCGAGGCGCTCATCGAGGTCGCCGAGGAGTTCTACGGGGGCGGCACGGACTTCGAGGCCCCGCTCGCCACGGCCTTCGCGGACGTGGAGGCGTCGCAGTTCAAGAAGGCCGACATCGTCCTGGTGACGGACGGGGACTGCGAGATCTCGGACGAGTTCGCCAAGAAGCTCGAGGAGCTGAAGGCGGAGAAGAAGACGCGGCTGCACACCGTCGTCATCGGCTCCCACTCCGCGAGCATGGAGCACGTTTCGGACACATACTCGTCCCTGTACGACATCCTCACGGACGGCGACGAGGCCGCGGGCAAGCTATTCGAGAGCGTTTGAGCTCTCGTACCTTTTTCGGGTGATGCTAACGATGACGGAATGCAGCGGATGCGCGCACAGCATCGAACCAATCTCAGCGCCCGACCCGAACGACCTGACGAAGACGATCGTCGTGGAGAAGGGGCACAGGGACGTGAACGGCAACCTCCTCTGCCAGCAGTGCGGAGAGATCTGCAAGCTCGCGACCCCGCCTCCGGTTCCGACTCCGGCCGCACCGACGCCGCCTCCGGCGGTTGCGGTGACGCCGAGCACGAAGGAGCTCGCGGAGGCCGTGGCGGCGAAGATGGGCCAGATGAGGGACGAACTGATCTGGAAGGACCTTCAGAGCCCCGGCGTCATCATCCAGCTCGTGGACGGTGGCTACATCATCACGAACCGCTGGGGCGAGACGGCCGTGCGCATGGACCTTGAGCAGACGATGACGAAAGCGAAGACGTGGCTCGTCCCTGGTGTGTGAGGGACCTTTTTCGGGTGGTGAAGCCGGGGACGTGGTCGCATCCTGCGTAAGTGTGAGCGCTAAGCGACGTGTGGCCCCACTTCGTAGTGCGCACGGAAGTGGACTGCGCGAAATGACCTCTTTATCCTAACCCTAAGTGAGCGGAAGGGACTGCCGCTCCGCCACGTCCCGGCACCACCAGCACCATCTTCTCGGGTGAACACGTGGCATCCAAGCTGAAGGACACGGCCCTGGACTTCGGATTCGTCCAGGTCCCGGTCGCCATCTTCCCGGCCTGCCAGGACGACGAGCTCAGCCTGAGTTCGTTGTGCCATGGCAAGCCGCCGAAGATGACGATCAAGTGCGACGAAGGCGGGGAAGAGTACCGCTCTTGGAACAAGGTGCCCGAACGCGGGTACAAGTGGGCCGAGAACGAGTACATCATCCTGACGCCGGAGGAGATCGCCGAGGCCAAGGCCCAGCGTCCGAAGGTCGACTCGATGAAGGTCGAGAAGGCCGTCGACTTCCTGAAGGTCGGGGCCCGCTACGGCTTCGACCAGCCGTACCGGGTCATGCCGCCCGAGAAGGCGAACGAGACGACCAGGGCGGCGTACCGCGCGGTGTACGAGACGATCAAGGAGACGGGGAAGGCCGTCCTGGTCAAGTTCGCTCCGCGGGAGAAGGTGCGGCACTACGCCCTCATCGCGGACGAGGATGGCGTCATCCTGGCGTACCCCATCGTCGAGAAGAGGCCGCTGCCGTACCCCGTCCCGACCGCCCCGGCGGACAAGAAGACGAAGATGCAGGCCGCGATGACGATCCAGTCGGTCGAATCGGACGACCCCGTCTTCGAGCAGGAGCCGGACCCGATCTTCGACCTCGTGCAAAAGAAGCTCGCCGAGAAGTCCCTGATCCCGGGGATCGGCGAGACGACCCTCATCCCGCAGTAGGCCCGCACGGGCACCTTTTTCGGGTGAAAACACGCCAAAGTACGGATTCCAACTGGCGCACGACTACGACCCCAAGCGACACCCGCAGAACGCCATCGCGGAAATCAAGTACGACGGCATGATGGTGCTCGTGGAGAACGGACGGATGATCAACCGTCGGCTCCGGGACGTGACGCCTCAATTCCCCGAGATCCAGCTCGACCCGACGGTCGTCTTGGTCGGGGAGCTCGTCATCCTCAAGGACGGCGTAAGCCAGTTCCACATGATGGCCAAGCGCAACACGGACAACCCGAAGGAGATCGCCATCCGCTCCAAGCTGATGCCCGCGACCCTCGTGGCCTTCGACGTCCTCGAGGTGAAGGGGCAGGACTTCAGCAAGGACCCGCTCAGCAAGAGGCGGGAGTTGCTCCAGAACCTCGAGAAGGCGGGGCTCACGAACGACCACGTCTTCGTGGCCGGGTACTGGGGCTGCCCGCCGGATAAGGTGGACGACTACCTGCAGCTCATGCGGGACCAGCATTGCGAGGGCATCCTCGTGAAAGACCTCGACGCGCCCTACGCTGAGAGTCGCGGCTACGCCTGGCAGAAGAAGAAGGCGTGGCATGAGGCCGACTACGACATTCTCCGCTACGAGGATACCGACGCGGGCGGCTTCGTCGTGTGGATCTCCAACAAGGGGTACGAGCAGAAGGTCGCGGTGAACAACCCGCGGTACGTCCAGGGCATCAAGGCGGGGAAGATCCAGCGCATCACCGTCCGCTACCTCGACGAGGAGCCCACGAACGCCCTGCGGATGCCGCACGTCCATGGATTGCCTCTCCACAAGTAGGCCCTTTTTCGGGTGGTGAATCCGGACATTCCTGTCAACGCCCAACAAGCGGGGAGCCCGGCACCACGTTCGGGCAGGAGCCGGCTGGCAAGACGGTTGATCGCCGAAAGGCATTGATCCACACGCTCCTTCAGGCCGGGCCGCCCTCTCTCGGGTGACCATGCCCCGCGTACACGCCGTCCGGGTCTTCGAGATTCCGAGCGAGTCCCGACCGGGCAAGAAGTACAAGGTGCAGTTCGACGGGTCCCTCTGGTACTGCGACTGTCCGTCGTGGGTCTTCAACACCGCGCACAAGGGCGAGGAGATCGCGAGGGAGTGCAAGCATACCCACCAGGCCGAGCGGCTCATGGTGACCAAGGGCGCGGCCGCATACCGGGAAATCGCGCCCATCGGCCCGTGGTACGAGCAGCTCCAGGAGTACGTCAGCAGCCTCGTGGAGCTGAGCAAGAACGGAAAGGTCTCGGCCGCGAAGCTCAAGGGGTTCCTCGTCGACTTCGACCGTTTCAAGGATGAGCGTGACAAACACGCCGAGGCCCTCTCGACCGTGGACACGTACCTGAACGTCTACCAGGTCATGCTGAAGCAGCTGTCCACGGTCGTGTAGGCCTCCTTTTTCGGGTGAACGCATGGCGTACCCCGACCCACAGGACCCCTCGATGACCTACTCCGACCTGAAGAGCAAGCTGTCGGCCATCGAGTACGAGATCCGCCTCGCCGAGGAGTTCCGCGACGAGCTACCCGAGCTCCACGAGCTCAAGCAGGCGTACGAGCAGCGCCTCATCGAGGTCGAGACGGAGATGCAATTGGCCGCACCGATGGCGGCCTGATTTTTCGGGCGAACACGACAGCTCGTGACGAAAGCCCGTGAGGGCACCCTTTTCGGGTGGAAAGCCCAGAGGGAACGACAACGCCCGTCGACGACTTCATCGAGGACCTCAAGAAGATGCTTCATGAGTGGGACTGGCCGACCTGGAAAATCAACCAGGACTTCCCGAAAGTCATCTCCGCGTTCGTGAAGGTGGGGATCGTCCGGATGACCGACCAGGGCTTCGAGCTCACGGACCTCGTCGGCAACGACGAGGCCTGGGACAAGGCCTGGGACCTCCTCGGAAAGGATGGAGTCACGCAGCTCGGGGAGTCGGCCTCATAGGCCCTTGGGCCTGCTTTTTCGGGTGGTACCCCTGAGCGTGATTTCCGACAACCAATGGATCTGGCAGGAGCTCTGTCCGATGCCGACGTGCCCCCACGGGATGTGGGACCACGTCCTCAAGCAGACCGGGAACGGACCGCGCCTCGTGTGCAAGGAGTGCGAGTGCGTCATGGCGGTCAACACCGTCGTGGGCATCCTCATGGCCAAGCGCAAGGAGACGGGGGCCGTATCCGGTCCGGAGATTCGGCTTGAGCGCCCGCCGCCCGCCGAGCTGCCGGAGGACCTCTTCGCCCCGGTCGTGGGCTACGAGGACGTGAAGTGGCTGCTGCGGCGCGGGCTCCTTTCCGCGCAGCCCGTCCACTTCCTCTTCGTGGGGCCGCCCGCGTCGGCGAAGTCGCTCTTCCTCATGGAGCTGGAACGGCTTCCCGGCGCCTACTACGCCGTGGGGTCGTCCTCGAGCCGCGCAGGGCTGCGACAGCTCCTCATCGACCTGGAGCCGCGGATCCTGCTCATCGACGAGATGGACAAGGTCCGTACGTCGAAGGACTACGCGGTCCTGCTGTCGTTGATGGAGAGCGGGATCGTCACGGAGACGCTCTACCAGCGGCACGAGAGGGTCCAGCGCCACACGAGGGTCTTCGCCGCGGCGAACAGCGACGAGGATCTCCCCCCGGAGCTG
>JBGPGA010000179.1:0-4551 GCA_041483635.1 Thermoplasmata archaeon | reverse complement strand
CAGGATCTTCTCGACGAAAGCAACGACCTCGTCCGCCTCGAACGGCTTGTTCAGATATCCAATGGCGCCCCGGCGGGCGCTTTCCAGTTCCGTGAAGCTGTCTCCGAATGCGGTCATGAGGACCGCGCGCAGCCCCGGCCGAAGCCTTCGAGCCGCTTCGATCAGCTCGACCCCGGTTGGACCGGGCATCTTGTAGTCGGTCAGGAGAAGGTCCACGTCGGCCGCCGCGAGGGCCTCGAGGGCCTCGGGGGTGTTCGCGGCGGTCCGGACCGCGTAGCCGAGGGACTCGAAGAGTTCCGCCAGGTTCTCCCGCATCCCTTCGTCGTCATCGACGATCAGGAGCCGGCTCTTCGGGACCTTACCCTCCAAGGGCAGAGACATCACATCCTGCACGGGGAACTTCGATGCGCCGGGGGGCTTTTATAGGGCTTGGTTGAGAGTGTTTGACAGGCGTTCCGTCCGGTCACCGGGAGTCGAACAGGATGGGCGGACGACGCCTCTCGTCTCCCAGGGCGCGGACGACTCGCCAGGCCTGTCGGCCCTCCTCCGTCAGGACGTAGGCGCCGGCTTCCGCCTTGGTCAGAAGGCTGTCCGTCTGGAGTTTCTGAAGATGGAACGAGAGCTTCGAGGAGGAGTCGACGAAGTTCATCTTGAGGATGGCCGAATACGAGACGGGGCCTGAGGAGAACACGAAGGAGACAATCGCCCTGCGGATCGGGTTCGCCAGGGACTCGAGCATTCCCTGCAGGCCGGACTCGGCGTGAGCCATGCCGGAGCCCGCCTCGAGGTCGGAGACGATCTCGTGGGACAGGTTGCGGACCACGAGGGTGCCGCCGCGGGTCTCGCATCGCGCGCTCACGTGGCGCACCCAGGCCTCGAGGTCCGCGCGGCCATGGAGTTCCTCGAGGAGGCCCAAGTCGGCGGCGAAGACGACCGGGGCGTCCGTCTTGGACACGTGGTCCTCGATGGCGGCGTTGAGCAGGTAGAGCTGGGACGGGGTGAACACGTTCGGAGGCTTGGCCTCCTCGTCGAGTCGCAGGACACGCACGGCCCCCTTGGGGGCGGCCGCCTCCGGACCCAGGACCGCCAGCAGAGCCTTTCGCCGAACGGCGTCCTGGAGGACGGACTGGACCGCCTCGGGGCCCTGGGCAGGCTGGGTGAGCATCTCGCGCGCCTGACGCTCGTCCGCGATGGATTGCAGGATCCGCTGGAGGGATTCGATCTCGAACGGCTTGACGACGAAGTCGACCGCGCCCCCCTTCATGGCCTCGACCGCGACGTCGACCGAGCCGTGGCCCGTGATCATGACGACCGCCGTGTCGGGGCGAACGACCTGGAGACGGTGGAGGATCTCAAGACCCGTCGCCCGCGGCATCACGAGGTCGAGAAGGGCAATCTCGAACGAGTCGGCCTCGAGCCGCTCGAGCGCCTCGCCCCCGTCGGCTGCCATGGTCACGTCGTGACCGTCCGCGCGGAGGAGCTCCGCGAGCTCGGAGCGGAGGGTCGGGTCGTCGTCGGCGATCAGGATCTTCATCGCCCTTCATCCTGCGGCAAGACCACCGTGAAGGTGGTCCCCTTACCCGGTGTCGTGGTGAAGTGGATCTCGCCCCCGTGGGCGGCAAGGATGTTCCGGCAGACCGCGAGGCCGAGGCCCGTGCCGCCCCGGTGTCGCTTCGTCGTGACGAAGGGCTGGAAGAGTCGCGCCTGGACGTCCTCGGGGATCCCGGGTCCCGTGTCCGCGATGGTCACGACGCGATACCCGGACCGGCATTCGAGACGGACCGTGATCGATCCGTGCGTCGTGGCCTCGAAGGCGTTCCGCAGCAGGTTCACGAACACCTCCTGGATCTGAAGCGGGTCGACGTAGGCCGGGACGGGGATCTCGCCGTACTCCTGGACCAGGAGGACATCGGGGGAGCGGTAGGGCTCGATCAGGTCAGCGGCGGCCACGAGGATCGTCCGGAGATCGACCTCGACGGGCTCAATGTCGCGATGCTTCGAGAAGTTCAGGAGGTCCGAGATGATCGAGGCGGCCTGCCGCCGCTGGACATCGATCTTCTCGAGACGCTCGCGCACCTCAGCGTCCTGAGTGCGGCGCTTGCTCGCGGCCGCCAGGAGCGAGATGTTCGCGAGCGGCGTGTTGATCTCGTGCGCGATGTAGGCGGCCATCTGGCCGACCGACGCGAGCCGCTCGCTAGCCAGAAGGCGCCTCTGCATCTCCCGCTGTTCCGTGACGTCGCGGATGAGCATCTCGACGTACGGGTCGGAACCCGATTCGGAGACGAGTCGGGAGCGGACCGCCAGGATCTTCCTGAGTCCCGTCGGGACCGGGATGACGACCTCGAACGGCTCGGGGGGCGCGCCGCCCTTGAAGCATCCACGGAGATAGGCCCGCGCGCGCTCGAGATCCCCCTGTGTGAGGAACGCCTCCAAGCTCAATCCGATGAGAGCCTGCCGATCCCTCTCCACGATCGTTCCCGCTGCGGGATTCGCGTCGAGGATCGTCCCCTGCGAGTTGACGAGAAGGATCGCGTCCGCGGCGGCCTCGAACAGGGTCCGGAACCGGGTCTCGGACCGGCGCAGTTGGTCCTCGGCCTCCTCCCGCTTCGTGACATCCAGGAGCGACCCGATGATCGCGGGGGCCCCGTTGAACTCCATCTCGCTCCCGTGGACCTCCACGGCGATCCGACACCCGTCCTTCCGCAGTCCGTGGAACTGGTATTGGAGACTCTGTATCTCCCCTTCGAGCCGCTGCCGGATGTTTTCGCGGACCTTGTCCTGATCCTCCGGAGCGACGAGGTCGGAGACGCGTTTCGAACGGACGATCTCCTCGGGCGTGTACCCGAAGATCTCCGCGAGCTTGGGATTGACATAGGCAAAGCGATCGCGCTGGATGATGTACGTGCCGACGAGGGATTGCTCGACGAGGCCGCGGTATTTCGCCTCGGCGGCAATGAGGGCCTCCTGGTCCTGTCTGCGCTTCGTGATGTCGCTCGCCATGACGAGGACGGCGGGCCGACCCGAGAACTCGAGGCTGTGCGACGTGATCTCGACGTAGAGGATGCGGCCGTCCTTCGCGCGGTGCCTCCACACGCCGGAGTGCTCGATCATCTGCCGGGGTGCCCGGACCGAGGCCACGAGGGATTCGACGTCCTCAGGAAGGCGGATGTCCTTGATCGTCATGGAGAGGAACTCCTCGCGGGAGTAGCCGTATTGCTCGACGGCCATGTCGTTTACGGCGAGGAACCGAAGGTCCTCCAAGTCATAAACCCACATCGGGGTCGGGTTCGACTCGAACAAGAGCCGGTAGCGGCTCTCCCCCTCACGCAGCACTTCCTCGACCCGCTTGCGCTCGATCGCCATCGCGATCTGCTCGGACACGAAGCTGAGGACGTCCCGCTCCTCCTCGCCGTACCGAACGCCTTCCGTGTATGTCTGGATCACGAGGACGCCGAGGATCGTTCCCTCTGCGACCAGGGGGACGCCCACCCAGTCGATCGACATGGGACCGATCCGGACGACCTCGCCCTGGGCCACGAGGCGCTCGTAGCCCTCCGTCGAGGCGTAGAACGGCTTGCCCGAACGCAGGACATATTCCGTGAGGCCCCTCCCCGCCTTGTACGGCTCGGGGGTTTCCTCTCCCTCGTCCACGAAGTAGGGGAAGCTTAGGAACTCGGTCTTCGGATCGTAGAGCGCGATGTAGAAGTTCTGGGCGGGCATGAGCCGGCCCACGATCTTGTGGACCTCCGAGTAGAACGCGGGTAGACCCTTCGCGGTCGCCCCGGCCTCGGCGATCTTGTAGATCGCATCGCGGATCTTCTCCTCGCGCCGGAGCTTCGTGATGTCCATCGTGGATCCGACCATCCGGAGCGGCTTGCCGTGCTCGTCCCGGATCACATAGCCTCGATCCAGGATCATTGCGTAGCTCCCGTCCCTCCGCTGCCAGCGGTACTCCTGGCTCCAGAACGAGGCCTCGCCGCCAATCGCGTTCCGGAGGCTCTTCACGACGCGGTCGCGATCCTCGGGATGGATCCGCAGCTCCCACCAGCTCCCCGCCGGTTCCATGTCTTCCGCGGAGTAGCCGAAGATCGTCTGGATGTTCTCGTTCCTCCAGATGCTGTCCGTCTCCAGGTCCCAGTCCCAGGCCATGTCGCTCGTCGCGCGGCCAAGGAGAACGAAGCGGTCCTCGCTCAGCCGGAGGTCCGCCTCCGCCTTCCTCCGCTCGGTGAGGTCGAGCGCCACGCCAATGACGCCCACGATCGCGCCGTCAGCCCCCCGCAGCGGCTCGAGACGCACGTCGAACCAGCGACCCATCCACTCGAACTCGTACCGGACCGACCTACCGGCCAGGGCGAGGCGATGGTGCTCGAGGGGCGAGGAAGGCCCCTCGCCCGGGAAGAGCTCCGCGACGCCCCGGTTCGCGAATATCTTCGCGTCGAGGTGGACGGACCCGAGAGCGGCTCCGACGCCCCAGGTGAACCTCAGATCGACATCCGTGGTCCAGGCGATCATCGGCGCCTGGGACAGCGCGAGGCGGAACCGACGATCGCT
>JBGPGA010000178.1:0-4579 GCA_041483635.1 Thermoplasmata archaeon | reverse complement strand
GTCCTCGGGTCCGACCTGTTCAATCTTCTGCTTCGTTACATCCGGCCGGACCCACTCGAACTGTGTTTCCGCTCCACACTCAGCGCATGCCCCCATGGCTCACCCGTCACCGTATACGTCGATCGGGCTTGTCGAGGAGGATCCAGGTGGCGAGGAGCGGGAAGGATCAAGCGACGCGGAGGGCGGCAGCGCGGGCGGCGCCGTTGGTACGCGCCCCTCTCCTTCAGGGCCCCAAGGGGGCTCGGATGGGGGCACGCCGTCGCCCATCCGCTCGAGACGGCCCGACTCCATCGCGCGTGCGTAATCTTCCCATTCCTTCGACAGGCGCCGCAGGATGAAGCCCCGCGCGAACGGGGCCATCAGTCGATAGGGTCCGGAGAGCTGAAGATCGAATGTGATCTCAAGCCGCGTGCCGTCCGGTTCCGGCCACAGCCGATACGTGTTGAGCGTGCGCCCCATGTTCGACCGCCCGTCGGCTTTCCACCCGTGCGGCGGCTCCAGGTCGACGTGGAAGCGCGCCGCGAACGGGAACCCCATGACCCCCGTTTCCTCCATTTCGACGACACCTCCCTCCCGGCGCAGCACCCGCCGCGTGCGCAAGCGGGCCCGGCTGAGCGCGGGGTCGCTGTCTTGGAAGTCCGTGGACCAGGCGTAGACCTCCGCGAGCGGCGCTCGAAACCGCTGCGTCAGCCGCAGAATCATGGGGACGGATTGGAGGAGGCCCTAAAAAGACTTGGCCTGACAGGTCACGCTCGTGTCGAGCGTGGGCATTCAATTTCCCTCGTGACCGTAGGTGGGCCGCTGTCGCTCCCCGCCCGGCGGAATAGTTCAACCGGGTCGGCAAGAGCCCGCCTGAGGATTCCGTTCTTACAGCTTCTTGAGGAGCAAGGGTCCGCACTCGGCTGCCCCGTGCTCTTCGCGAGAATGCTTTTCGGGAGGTCGTGTCGTCGCGGCCGTTCCCACGTAACGAGGTGGTTACCGACCCTCGAGGTGCGCGGTGGCCTTCCCCTCCATCAACACCCACCCCCAAAACGCCGCCCCCGACAGCAGGCCCACCGCCGCCTCCACGTCGTAGGCGCCCCGCGCCAGCGCCGTTAGGAACACGACTACCGCCAGCGCGGGGGCGAGAGACGCGAGCAGGCCCCCGGTGAACGGTAAAGGACCGGGCGCGGATTGGCTCGGCATGGGTGGGGAACGAGGGCTACGACGACGCAGGGCGAACAGAAGGGGGCGTACGTTTGTGCTCGCCCGGTGCTATCATTCCACGCCCCTGTCCATGAGTGCTGAAACGCCCGCGCCTGGTGGCGCGCTTCCGTTCGGTCAAGGAATACGCAATCAACCGTGATACCTGTCCGGGAAGGTCTTTCAGGGGGAATCCGGGTCATCCGGGCCCGAGGTCGTTCCGTTGGGATTCTCGCCCCGCTTCCACGCGTCCGTCGTGGCCGTCATCGTATGCACGCTCGTGATCGGCGCACTGCTCGCATTCGTGCCGCGCGTACGTGCCGGCGCCGCGATCGTCCGAAGCGACGGATTCGAGAGCGGCATACTGGGTCCTCAGTGGACCGTGAATGACTCGAACGCAGCGTCCGGAATCGACGAGTGGGGCGTCTCGGGCTCCCGCCCGCACAGCGGGAACTACAGCGTGTGGTGCGCCCAGGTGGGGAACCAGTCCGCGGGACCGTTCATCGGCCAGAACAACTCCGCGGCCCACGAGTACGACGACAACATGCAGGCCGACCTCTCCTTGAACCTCTCCGTGGACGGGTACACCAGTCTGTTCCTCTCCTTCTACTACTACGTCCGAACGGAGAATGGCGGGGGCGACTGGCTGCAAGCAGCGTACACGGCCGGCGGCGTGACCACGATCATCTTCCAGCACGGCGGCTCTTCCGGAAACGCCTGGCAGCCCGCGAACCTGTCCGTGCCCGTGAACATCGACCATCTCCTCTTCCGATTCCATAGCGACACGGCGAACCACGGGTTCGAGGGCGCCTACGTCGACGACATCATCCTCACGGGCTTCGAGGACGTCGCGCCCACCTCGGCTGTTTCAGCTCTGCCCGCGTACACGAACCAGGATCCCTACGCAATCCTGTATGCCGCGCAGGACAACGCGAATGCCAGTGGAGTGGCGTACGTGCAGCTCTGGTACCGCACGGGGACCACGGGGCCGTTCACGGCGTACACGACGATCCAGAACCCACTCGGCCAATGGGCGAGCCCGACGATTCCCTTTGACGCCCGCGCCGCGGCGGGGGACGACCATTATGAGTTCTACACGGTCGCGGTGGACCGCGCAGGGAATGTCGAGCCGACACCCACCGGGCCCGACGCGAACATCACGATCGACACGACGCCGCCGAGCCTCGCGATTAACGATCCCGTCGCGGGTGCGCTCCTCAACTCCTCAAGCGTGACGGTGACCTGGCAGGCGACGGACGCCCTCTCGGGCCTGGCCACCACTGCGACGAGCTTGGACGGTGGCGCGTTCGTTCCGACGGCGGGTGGCGGCTCCGCGACCTTCACCGGCTTGACAGAGGGTCCGCATCGGGTGACCGTGCAGGCCGCAGATCAGGCGGGGAACGTCGCGAACGCGAGCATCGGTTTCACGGTCGACACGGAAGCACCCGTCCTGACCCTGACGGACCCGACCGGCGGGGTCTACCTCCACACCGCCGGGTATAGGTTCGTCTGGACCGCGTACGACAACACGACAGGCATTGACCACTACGTCGCCTGGCTCGACGACGGGACCAAGTTCACCATCACGGAGTCGGAAATCACCATCCCCGCTATCCCGGAGGGAGCCCACACCTTCCATGTGCAAGCGGTCGACCGCGCCGGGAACGTGGCGACCGGGACGGTCTCCTTCAGCGTGGACCGCAACCCCTTCAGCCTCACGGGCCCGTACGACGGGATCCCCCTGTTCGCCTTGATCGGCCTGATTCTCGCGCTCCTCCTCTTCCTGCTATTCCTCTGGCGCCGCCGCAAAGAGGACGAGGAGGAGAGGACCGCTCTCGAAGCCGCTGCGAAGAAGACTCCCGAGTCGCCGACAACGCCGCCGGCGTCTAACGACGCGGGCGGACCCAAAGATCTGGGTGGCGGCTGACAGACTCAACGCGTGAAAAGAGAAAGAGTGGCCCCGCGAAGGGGCCACGTTCGCCGGCTCACTGTGTCCAGGTGACCGCGGACATCTCCGCCGTGTTCGCGTAGACGGACGGGTCGAGACCGAAGGCTCCCGCAGGCGAGTGCTGGTTCCCGTTGAGGGCGCCGTTCGACCGCTGGATCCCGGCCCACCATGGGGCCAGATACGTCGATCCGCCGCAGGTCACGACGAGGTCGCCCCAGAACACGCCCGTGCCGAGGGTTCGGCCGCCGTTCAAGGTGATCGTCACCATCGCGGTGCCGCCCGCGGCAAGGGAGACCGAGCTCGCAGAAAGGGTGATCGTCGCACCCGCCGGGGTGCCCGTGAGGCTCAGGGAGCATGCCTGGGCCGCCCCCGTCTCCTCCATGAACGTGACGCCGACGGAGGACATGACCGGCGCGCTGCCGGTGAACCCGCCGAAGCTCACGGAGGCCGGATTGAGTGTCACGCCCGCGTGGGCCGCGCGCTCGATGTTGATTCGCCCGCCGCCTCGTGCGATCGGCCCCAGGCCGCCCGTTCCCGTGACCGTGCGGTCCGCGTTGTTCACGAGTGCCGACTTGATCTCCGCGGGAGACCAGTCCGGATGAACGGCCTTCAGGAGCACGACCGCGCCCGTGGTGTGGGGCGTCGCCATCGAGGTGCCCTGGAAGAAGTCCCAGACCTCCGTCCTCGTCCCGTCTGGGTTGAGGCTGAACACGCTCGACAGCACGTTGACGCCCGGCGCCGTGACGTCCGGCTTGAGCCGGAAGTCATAGGGGGTGGGCCCGCGGCTCGAGAAGCTCGCGAGGATGTCCGCGTTCGCCGTGACGACGTCCTCGAACTGGGTTCCGTCGACCTTCGTGCTGATGCCGAGGTTCGCCTTAAGGACCGTGCCGTCCGCGAGGGAGACCATGGCCGCGGGGATCGTCGGGAAGTTGACGCCGTCTGAGCCCATCACGATCGGGTCGCCCACGGCGTTGTTCACGTTCAGGACGCCGACCGCGCCCGCGGCCTGGGCATTGCTGATCTTCGTCCCGAACGTGCACGCGCCACGGTCGATCACCGCAATCTTGCCCGTGAGGTCTCCGGAGATCGCCGTGCAGCCGTTGGTCGGGGAGGCCGCGGAGGTCAAGGCAGTGACCGCGGGGTCGAAGCCCTTGAACTCGCCCTCGAGCGCGGTGATGTGGTGGCTCCCGAAGTCCACGGGGATGCCCGCGTAGTGCGGGTCCGAGGACGCCGCGGCGGTGATCGCGTTCGCCGCGTTCCCGGGCGACTCGACGGTCAGGATTCCCGGTCCGGAGTTGCCCGCCGCGATGGCCGCAACCGTTCCCGCGTCGACGGCTGTGTTGATGGACTCCGCGAGCGTGTCGTGGGGTCCCTGGACGTTGCCGCCGATGCTCAGGTTGATCACGTCCATGCCGTCCGCAACGGCCTTCTCCACCGCCGCGATGATGT
>JBGPGA010000177.1:0-4638 GCA_041483635.1 Thermoplasmata archaeon | reverse complement strand
CGGGAGATCGGCGGGTACTGGTCCCTCGCGCAGAACTACACCCTCGCGGACCGCTACTTTCAATCCGTCCTCGGCCCGACCGTCCCGAACCGCCTCTACTCGATCGCGGGGACGAACGCGGGCCGGCTCGACAACCTCCTCTTCGGACAGAGCTTCACGGTCCCCACGATCTTTGATCAGCTCGCGGCCCGCGGGATCTCCTGGCGATACTACTACACGCCGAGCCTCTTCCACGGTTCCCTGCCGAGCTACTTCAGGTCGATCTACTCCAACTCATCGATGATGTCCAACGTCGTCGCGATGGGTCAGCTCCTCCCCGACCTCGCTTCCGGCCACTTCGCGCAGGTGACCTACATCGACCCGGAGGACGACCCGGCTATCTCGGAGCATCCTGCCGAGGACGTGACCGTGGGCGAGGCATGGACCTTGGGGATCATCCACGCGATCATGAGCCAGCCCGTCTGGGCCACCTCGGCGATCCTGCTGACCTGGGATGAGTCGGGCGGCTTCTACGATCACGTTCCGCCGCCGCAGGTCGACCCGTACGGCCTCGGCTTCCGCGTCCCGGCGATTGTGATCTCGCCGTATGCGCGCCGCGGATTCATCGATCATGATGTGATGGATCACACGTCGACCCTCCGATTCATCGAGGCGAATTGGAACCTGACGGCCCTGAATACACGGGTTGCCGGGTCGAATGACATGTTCGGTGCCTTCTCCTTTTCAGTGAACGTTAGCATCGCGGCATCCATGTGCATGACTTGCGCGACGACGAAGGGTGACCTCGTGTGGGGGACCACCATGTCTCAAGGAGGGGTCCCGGGCGACGAGATCGCGTCCCCCGTTGAGCGCCGATCGAAGTGAAGCGGGGATGCTGGCATGCACTCTCGGATCCTCGGAGGTACATCGACGTGACCGATCTCGGGCTCCTCATGTTCAACCTGGATGACAACGGGGGAATCCTGCGGAATGCGCAGGACCTGTCGGGGATCGTCGACGAGATTGTGGTGGTCGATTCGTCGTCTCCCGATATCCCAGACCATTTGACGCGGGATCTTGCCCCCTTCGGAGGTCGCGTCGTTCCGGTGATTCCGTTGGGATTCGGAGACTCCGTCCGCTCCTTTGGAGTGGCTCAGACCCGGTCCGATTGGGTCCTTTGCCTCGATGCTGACGAGCGCGTCTCTTCACCTCTCCGTGCGGCCCTGCGTTCGTTGCGGGATCAGGATGCCTACGTCGTCCCTCGGTTTGAAATCGGACTGGGCTCCTTCACCTATCATCTCAGACTGTTCCGCCGCGGCTCGGTCCAGTTCCGTGGGCGGAGCTACGACTTCCCCTCCGTGAATGGCCGCGTGGGGCATCTGGACCGCGCACACTGCATTCTCCACGAAGTCGAGTACAGTCGATATCTCGGGGACCGCCACCGAGGGGAGCGGTATTTCGCGGTCGAGAACGTCGAGCGGCCGTTCCTTCGAGCCTATCTCCGCGATGCGTTGACCTTGCGGCTCGGGGCCCGTGGACTCAAGTTGCCCGGTGTTGACTGGATCACGACCCCGGCCGATGTCGCACTCTCGGGTCCGATGATCCGTCTCGTCATCGAGTGGGAGTTTCTGCGGGACCTATTACTCGGGAAAGGGTTGCCCGCGGCTGGGTTCAACCACATGTACTCCGTCCGCAAGTGGCGGTCTCTTCGGGACCTCCCACCGGAACGACAACAGCGGATCCTCCAGATTGCCCAGGATGTCCAGCATGCGGGAGGCCTCCTCGAGTACCTCCACCTCTTCAATCCGAGTTACCTGGAAAAGCTGACGGCGACGAACAGGTGGGACCAGAGCGGGCTCGACGTCCTTCAGAAGCTCCTCGCATACCGACACGAACACGGGCAGCCGATGGAGTCGTTCCATGACGCCTGAGCATCGAGGAGGGGAAATGCTTCGGACTGCCCGGCCTGCCCTATCTTTGAGTATCGTGGTCCCAACGCACGACAGGCCCGAGCGGATCATCGCCCTCCTCGCGAGCCTGGCCGCCACCGAGATTGAGGGACTTCAGGCTGTCATAGTGGTCGACGATTCTGGAAGCCCAGTCGACCTCCGTGCCCGATTCCCGGGTCTACCTCTAGACCACGTGGTCCTTCCGGAGCGAGTGTTCATCTCTCGGGCCAAGAACCTGGGTTGGAGGAGGGCGACCTCCGACCTGATCTACTTCATCGACGACGACAACGTCGTCAGCGGCGAGACCTTCCACGAGCCCGTGTCCGCGATGGCGGAAGACCCTTCCCTCGGGGCTGTCGTGCCCGCGGTCCTCTATCGCAGGCGACCCGACCTCGTTTGGGTGTACGCGACACCGTTGGCGGCGGGAGGATGGGGCCACACCCTCGTGGGAAGGAACCTGCCTCGAGCGCTTGACCTGGAGGGCCGGCTGATGGCCACCGACGCGCTTCCCAACGCGTCCCTGGTGCGGAAGGCGGCGTTCGAGCAGATCGGTGGTTTCTCGGAAGACCTCGTGGTGAACAGCTCCGCGGATGCCGCGTTGCGTTTGAAACGCGCGGGCTGGAGGGTCTTCGCACACACGGGCTCGTTCATCTTCCACGATGTGGACCCTCCTGGAGAATTCGGCTATTGGGCTCAGCACGGCTCTGCGGATCCCGAACGCGTGTTCTACGAAGTCCGGGATTGGTTCCTCCTCATGCGTTCCATCCACACGGGGGAACGTCTATTCTCGATTCGCGCGACGTTCCACGCGCTGGGGTTCCTTCTCCCGAACGGCGCCACGTACCTCCTTCGTGGTGGCGCGCGCGGGCGAGCTTCATGTCGGAGTCTCCTCACCGGTTACCTGAGCGGAATGCGTCTCGCGAGTCGACAGGCATGACGATCGTTCGTACTGTGTGGCCCGGTCCGTCGTCACTGCAGGCCCCTGGACATTGCCCGCAGGGCCATCGTGCGAGTGCGACGGCTCGCTGCAACGAGCTCGATTGGATGATCAGATGAAGGAGAGGCTCCAAAACCTCCTGTCGAAGATACTGCCACGGATGTTGCCCAACTCTGTGCGGGTTCACTATGCGGAGCCGTCGTTGGTGTTCTCCGCCGAAGACGACTTTTCAGAGGCGTCGGATTCGCTCCTTTCCCTGGCCCTTGATGCTGTGCGTTACGCAAGGACCGTGCCGCTCGGGGATCTCGACGAACGATGGTCCCGAACCGAGGCAGCGAGACTTGGTGAACCGTACGTCCGACCAAGCTGTTGGCCCGGAGAGCACTACCGCCTGCTGGCCGGACTGACACTCGCTCTGAAACCAGGTGTCATCGTGGAGGTCGGCACCGGAGGCGGCCTTTCGGCGTTGGCGATGAAAGCGCATCTTCCTCCTGCGTCGAAGCTTGTCACGTTCGACATTATCGACTGGAGAGCGGGTCGCCCGTTCAACGTGCTCCAGGCTGACTTCGAGGATGGCATCCTGGAACAGCGGCTTGGTGATCTCAGTTCCCCGAATGTGTTTGCCTTGCACGCGGACGCGATCGCCCAAGCCGGAATGGTGTTCATCGACGGGCCGAAGGATGGAATTACGGAACAGAGGCTCCTTAACAACCTGCAGAAGCTCTCCTTCCGGTTACCGCCGCTGCTCGTGCTCGACGACATTCGCCTCTGGAACATGCTAGGAATCTGGCGGCGAATTAGTGCCCCGAAACTCGACTTGACCTCCTTCGGGCACTATTCCGGAACGGGTCTCGTCGGGTGGCCATAAGCCACGGAACGTCCACCGGATTAGGCGGGCTTTTCTGGTGGGTCCCGACGGCGCCGGGCGACCCAGTAGACGGCGGCGATGATGAGTGCAGTAGGGGGGACTAGGATTGCCAGATCGAGCGCGACGGGAATCCCGCCCCCCACAGTGATTTGCATCGTGACGTTCGCGACGTCGTTCATGTCATCTGCCGCACGGAACCGGATTGTGTACACGCCGGGCTGGGTGAAGGGGTGGGACGGGTCTGGCCCCGTGCCATTGCCGCCGTCTCCAAAGCTCCACTGGAGTACCCCATACACGCCAGATCCTCCGAGGACCTTGGCATGGAAGGTCACGAGGGTATCCACGTTCGGCGTAACAGACGATGCCGTGATGCTCGCCGTTAGCGGGCCGGGGAAGCGGTAGAACCAGGTGTCGTCCTTTGCGGACACCTTGTCGCCGCCCGAGAAAATGACGTAAAGGTTCTCGATGGGAGTGTATCCCCCCACGGCTGCCATGCGGGGCGAAGGGCCGCCCGGTGCAGTCAGATTCCGCCAGTCGAGCTCGGTCGTATTGAACGCCCAGAGTTCCCCGAGCACCGTGCCGTTCCCGAACCCGCCGAGGGAGAGTAGCTGGCCGGAGCCGGTGTCGGCGGCGAAGACGGCGTAATCCCTGGCCCCCGGCGAGACGCTCGTGGCGAGCTGGGTCCAGGTGTGCCCCTGCACAACGAACCGCCACGTGTCGTTCAGGTGGTGGAACGTGAAGTTCGGACCCGAGTAGTCGTTTCCGCCGAAGAGATAGAAACCACGCGTGGACGGATCGTACGTCATGCGGCCGTCAGCGCGGTCCGTTGGCATCACCGACTTCACCACGGGGACCCATGTATTCGCGTTGAACTCGTAACGCCAAGCGTCACCCCGGTAGGCGGT
>JBGPGA010000176.1:0-4687 GCA_041483635.1 Thermoplasmata archaeon | reverse complement strand
GGGAACCAGGTCGTGTCGTAGCTGGGCGCGTTGTGGTCGCCCATCGTGAGGTAGCCGGGTCCTCGCCCCAGGTAGCTCCGGAGGTTGTCGAAGTCGAAGGTGATGTTCAGGTTGTGGTCGGAGCCCATCTCGCTGATCCACACGGACCGGAGGCCGTAGGGCACGTGAGTGGGCTGTCCTACCGCGTTTGTCCCGGCCCAGTCCCGGACCGGGAGGAGGCTCAGGTCCGGGACGTCTGCGTTCGTCCCGTTCGGGATCACGTACATGATCGCCCGATGGATGATCGGCGTCTCCCCGGGCTGGTAGAAGAGACGGAAGATGATTACGTCTCCATAGTCGCCGTAGGTCGAGTAGCCGCTCGCCCGACCTTGCAGGTACGTAACGACATCCGCGCGGTTCGGCGCGGCCTGCACAAAGACGAGGTCCCCTGTGTCGATCACCCCGATGTAGGAGGTCGAGCTGCTGTGCTGCATCGAGGAACTCTCGACGACCACGAGGGGCGGCCACACCTGCGTGTACGCGTAGATCCCTGCGAGGACGACGACCATGATCAGGACGGCGATCCCGATGTCCCGCAGCCAGGACTTCCAGCCGTCCTTCTCCTCGTCCTTCTCCCGCGTGCGTCGGTCACGCGATTTCTTGGAGGACGGGGGGTCTTTGGGCATGGGTGCGCGCCCCAACGCCCTCCCTCGTATAAAGGTCGCGTGGGACGCCGCTAGAAGTCGAAGATGGAGACGGATCTCCGGACCGGGTACGCGACGTTGTGGACGGGAATGGAACCGGAGGACTCGGCGTAGGCGTCGAGGGTCCGCCGCGGCGGATGCAGCTCCGCGTACGGGATTCCCTTGTGGATGTGACCATGGATGACGAGCGAGGGGCGTCGCTTGAGCAGCACGGGCTCGAGCGCCTTGCAGCCGAGCTCGGGCCGCCACGCCTCCTTCTCCCCGCCCATCGTGACGTAGGTCGGGGGGTAGTGGGTCAGGAGGATCCGGACATCCTCTCCGGCGAGCAGGCGGTCCAGGGTCTCCACCCGCCGCCGGTACTCCGCCTCGAGGTGGGGCATGTTCTTCCGCTGCCAGTACGTGGGCCGGTCGAGGCTGCCCCGGCTCCCGACGATCCGGACCTCGGTTCCCCCCGATGCGAAGATCGCGGACTCGTCCTGGAGGAACCGCACCCCGTGCGCGGACGCGAACCGGCTGCCATAGGTCGCGAGGTCATGGTCATACTCGTTGTTGCCGAAGACGGCCCAGATCGGCACCGCGACGCGGGCCCGGATGGCCTCGAGGACCTCGCCGAACGCATCCATGTCGTTCCTCTCCGTCGTATCCCCGGCCAGGAGGAGGAGGTCGATGGGTCCGAGCCGATCCAGATCGTGGCGCAGCGCTTCCAGGTTCTCATGGCCATGGATGTCGCCGACCGCGGCGAGACGCATCGGCGCGTCGGATGGCGCCAGAGGCGATGAACCTTCCCGCGCCTCAGAATTCCTTGATGACAGCTTGGCCCGTGGCGAGGTCGACGATCGGGAGCCGGGCGGGCAGCGGCTCGATGTTCCGCATTTTCTGGTAGGGCGTCTGGGCCTGCCAGGTGGATGAGTTTACGAGCACGACTCCGCGGTATGCGTCGACCCCGACGCTGTGGACGTGCCCCGTCACGAAGATGTCCGGAACGGGGTCGATGATGAGATGGTCCTCCGCCTCGGGGGCGATGGGCGTCTTCCCCCCGTAGATGGGGGCGACGTGGCGCATCTTGAGCATCTCCTTCATCGCGTCGAGGGGGCGGTGGTAGTTCATCCCAGGGATCGCCGACACGAAATCGTCCATGGAGCGCCCATGGTACGCCAGGACCTTCACGCCATGGAGGCCGATCAGGCTCGGGTTCCCCGCGAAGATGAGGTTTGAGTCGAACAGCTTCTGGATCGGCGCGGGCAGGGCGGGCTGGGGCTCCGCGGGCCGAACCGCGTCGTGGTTTCCCGGGATCATGACAACGGTCACATGGTCCGGCAGCTGGGTCATCATCGTCGCGAGAGCCTCGTACTGCATGTAGATGTCGTCGATGGCCAGTTCCTCATCCTGGCGCGGGTACACGCCGATCCCGTCCACGACGTCCCCGCTCACCACGAGGTACCGCAGGGAGCGTGCGATCTCATCGTCGCTCGACATCCAGCTCGTGAGCTTGGACCACTTCTCGTCGAGGAACGTGGTGCTCCCCACGTGGATGTCCGAGACGAAGGCGGCGCGGAGGTGCTCCTTGATCCCGGGGAACGGCTTCGCGACGGGCACATCGGGGCGGACGATGGAGTCCGCGATTACGAGGCCGCGGTCGTTCACCTTGCCCACGATCCCGACGACCTCGTCCATGACGAAGGTCTCGGACGCGGGCGGAGAGCTCGAGAGGACGAGCACCGTGATCCGGTCCGTCGCGTCTTCGAGCTCGAGGATGCGGTGGCCGTTCTTCGTCGGCCGGATGTCCGAAATCATCCCGATGAAACGGACCTCCCTCGTCGATCGACGGGCCCGGGAGATGTCCTGGGCGCCTCCGAGCTCCCGCCGATTCCGGAGCATGCGGGACAACGTTTCGAAGCGGTTGCGGAAGTAGCGGGTGAAGTCCTCCAGGGTGCCCTCACACGTCGAGCGTCCGGTGATGTCCCGAAGGATCGACACGTCCGGTGCGTGGTCCGCGCCCGCGTCGCCCTCCCGTCGGAAGGAGGCCGGGGGGAAGGCCCGGAACTCAATCGCCGCGGGAAGGGCTCGAGCGGCGGGTACGGCCATGCGGACGGGCGCGACGGATCGGGCATGGGCCGCGGCGACGCGCCCAATTTCGGCCGCCTGGACGACGTCCCGCAGGGTGACCACGAACGGGACCTCCCGGCAGGTGGCGAGGAAGCGGTCCAGCGGTCCCATCGGGTCCTCCTGGGTGAGGAGGTAGTCCACCGCGGCGGGCTCGAGCAACGTGCCTCGCTTGCTCACGAGCGCCAAAAGGTCTTCCCGCATCCGCCCGCCGATTGCGTCGGCTCGGATAAATAACGTTCGTCGCGATGCGCTCACCCGTCACGAAAATTATAGCCGTTGCGGCGAATGCGGATGCGTGTTGCGCGTCCGCGTCGAGGCTCCGTGCCACCCGACGGAAAGTCTCGCGAAGGTGAAGCTCGCGCTCCTCCGGCTCTTCCCCGACCTGACCTTCGAGCGCGAGGACGACCGCGTCGTCGGCACGACCGCCTCCCTGGCGACGTTGCGGGATCTGATCCGCAACCAGAGGATTCGGGACGCGGCCCGCGGCCAATTCCTCGCAGGCCGCTCCGGGGACCGCACGCGGGTCGCCTTCAGCAAGCAGGCGGCGTTCATGGGCGTCGTGAACTTCTCCGCCGGCTCTCCCCTCGGAGACATCGAGGTCGAGATCGAATCGGACGATCTGACCGCGACCCTCGACGACGTCGCAGAGAGCACGGTCCGCCCGCGAGTCACGCCGTCCGGCCGCAGCGGAGGCACGTGAAGCGGCGCCCCTCGTACTTCGCCTCGACCCATCCGCAGTACGGGCATTGGAACCGGACCGGCGGGTATCCATACGGGGCGGGATGATAGGTCGGTGCGTACCCTCGCGGGAGCTGGTTCGGATTCCGCGGCGCGGGTGCGAGAACCTGCGGTGTCGGCCAACCTTGGGCGGGCGGCGCGTAGCCACCCGGCGGCGGAGGGCCGGGCGGCGGCACGGGCGGGTACGGCGGGACGGAGTAGGGGACGCCCGTCCCTCCTGGAGGATACGACCAGCCCGATGGCGGGACTCCGGGACCGAGGCCCGCGCCGAGGGGCTGTCGCACGAGTCGGGTTCCGAACCGCGCCCGGAGCGCCTGGAATTCCTCCCAGCCGTAGAGGACGTACCACGCGAAGAAGCCGGAGCCTGCGATGGCGAGGCCCAGGAACAAGAGGTCGGAAACCAGGCTGAGTCCGAACCCGCCCACCCCCTCCAGGGTCAGGGCGAGGGATCCGTCCGTGGCGAAATGGAGCAGCATCGCGGCGCCGAGGCCATGGCGGACGAACACGTAGCCAAAGCCGAGGCCGACCACGAACGCGGGAACGACCTTCCACCATCCCCAGCCGGGAGCGTGAGCGAGGCCGAAGAGGAGCGCGCTCACGAAGACGAAGACCCAGGCGAGGAGCAGGGCCTCCCGTGGCGACTCCTTCCGAAGCTGGCCTCCCCACAGATACCGCAACGCGCCGAGGACGTTCCTCCGCGAGGCGCCCGGCCCGCCGGGGGCGGAGACGCGCGGTGCCCCCCACCGCAGGATCAACGCGGCGAAGGCCATCGGGACGCCGATCAGGAACGCGCGGAAGGCGATCTCCTCGAAGACGGAGGCGGCCGAGTAGTCGAAGAGCAGGACCCAGGCGTTCGTGGCGGTCGGGGTGAAGGGCGACGAGGGAGGGGCTCCCGCGGCCGCGAGAGCCAGGATGAGTGCATACTGGAAGAACGTCGTGGCCAGCCAGACCTGGGCGACGGCCACCCAGCCCGACAGGCTGCGGAGCCGCGAGCCGACCGCGTTTAGAGGTGCCGTGAACGCCTGCATCGTGAGCTTCCGGTCCCGCCACGTGTACCATGCCCCCGAGGCGAGGATGGCCGCGACGATGAATGCGAAGTACGCGACGAAGGGGGCCTTGTCTTGCGAAACGAACAGGAGGACGGGGAGGGGGAGTGGCAG
>JBGPGA010000175.1:0-4689 GCA_041483635.1 Thermoplasmata archaeon | reverse complement strand
CCCCGCGACAGCGATCACGTGCCGCGGCACCCGGCCGTGCTTGAAGTAGGCCGTGAGGGTCTTGCCCCCTTCGAACACGAGGACCGCGAGGATGCACCACCACAGGGCTCCGAGGATGAACGAGAGGGCCTGGAGCAGGAACTCCGGGGCCGTCTGCCGCACGAGGTCCAGGCCGGACGCGATGCCGACGATGATCAGGAAGCCCGCGCCCACCGTGAAGAAGATGGAGAGGTCGCCCGAGGCCACGTTGCTCCGGATGCCCTCGTAGTAGTCGCCGATCGCCCGGGTCACGTCGCGCAGGCTGTTGAACGGGAGGGAAATCAGGATGAGGTAGACGCCCGCGAAGATCAGGACGAGGGCGGGGGCCGCATAGGGGACGAAGAAATCGATGAGCCCGAAGAGGAACAGGACGAGGCCGAGGGGGGCGATGACCTTGCGGCGGACCTTCGGGTTGCGCATCTGCTTCGCGAACACGTAGTACAGGGATTCCGCCCCGGGCGTCTGCCGGACGTAGACGCGACGGACATGGTCGATCCGGATGCGCGAGCTCAGAATCGGTGCGAAGGCCTCGTCCTCCGCCCCGTCCGAGACGAGGAACACGCGATCCGGGCGGACCTCCTCGAGCACCCGGTCGAGCTGCTGCGTTAGGATGATGTCCGAGGCGGCGCCGACGCGGACGTCTCCGCAGATTGTCGTGACCTCGACGTCGGCCCCTTCCTTGACGAGGCCGTCGTACATGTTGACCGCGGAGAGCATCGCATTGACGTCGGAGTCCTCGGGGTCGACGAGTCCGAGCTTCATCGCGGTCGAGAGGTTATCCTCCCGGCCGACGATCGGGCCCTTGATCCCGGTCTTGACCCCGATATCGTCGTCCCGGTCCACGCACAAGACTAAGGTCTTCATGGGACGGGTACCCATGCCGCCCGATGATATTTCAAACTTCTGTGATGATTAGTGATCATAAGACGACCCGCCGCTCAGTAGTACCCCAGGCCCTCTTCGATCCGCCCCAGCTCGATGGGGGTCGTCTTGGATCCGACGACGGCGCCTTTCGAGTTCGCCACCATGCACGCGCCGACGAGGGCGGACCCGTAATTGGCGGTCGTAATCGCAACGGGCACGCCCAGCGCCTCCTTGAGCATCTCCATCTCCGCGGGGCGGGCATGAGGGTGGCACAGGACGCCTTTGTTCGTCGCGACGGCGACCGCGCCGACCGTCTTGACGCCCGCGACGGTGCCTCGGGCCACGCGGACGCCTAGGACCTCGGAGATGAGCTGGACCGCGTCGTCGTCGTAGCCCGGGTGGACCACCGCGCCCCGATCGTTGCACAGGACGTTGTTGCCCACCGCGCTGAGCCGGTGTGGGAGGGGGTAGATGGGCCCGCCGATGGCCTCGACCTCGCTCTCTTCGACGAAGGGCGACGTGAGGATTCCGTTCGAGTTCATCGCGACGAGGCTGCCAACCACGGAAGAGTGGGCGACCGTGGTCTGGATCGCCCTCACCTCGAGGGCCTCTCCGATGAACCGCACCGCGCCCTTCGGGACGGCCCGGTCGAGGAGAACGAGTTCTTCATTCGCCGCGCAGAAGACGCCGATGTACGGGTTGCCGTTGACCTCGAGGCGGCGCAGCAATCGGGTCCCTCAGTCCTCCGGCAGGGAGACGACGGCGGACCCGTCCTCGAACTTGATCGCCTTGACGCGCACGGAGCGGGGCGGGTGCTGTCGGCCGCGGGACCAGATGTACTCGTTCAGGACGTCGTCGATGAAGATCCGGTCTGGCTTGAGGTGCTGCTTGACGTACTCGCGGATCGCCTTGATCGCCCGGGGCGCGCGGTCCGTCCGGGAGGCCGCCCAAGCCGCCCGAAGCGGGATCACCAGGATTCGCTCTTCTTCCTCTCCGGCCATGGCCTCACATCTTCAGCTTGTTGCGGCGCCAGCTGCGCTTCTTGGGATGCCGCGTGAACTCTCGCTTCGTCCGCTGCATGACCCAGGCGGGCACGCGCCGGTTCGACTTGATCGCCCGCATGAGCCGCAGCTTCTTCGCAAAGGGCTTGTTCCTTGCCATGGTCAACGCCTCTCGATCTTGATGTCGCGCTTCTTGGGCATGACGCGCTCGAGGATCTGCTTCAGGGTCGCGTCGTCGATCGCACGCTGCACGCGGCCGCTCTGGGCGAGCGCGATGAGCTGGTTCTCGATGTTGTCCGCGAGGTCCGGGTAGGCGAGCTCAATCCGGCCGAGCCGCTCGCGCGCCTCGGGGGTGAGGATCTGGCGGAGGACCTGCTGGCGCTGGGCCTGTTGGCTCTCGCGCATCTGCTGCTGGGCCACGGCCTGGTCCTGCGCCTGCTGGAGCTCCATGAACTTGCGGCGACGGATCGCGTCCAGCTCCTCGTCGTCCATCGCCATGGCTCTACGGACCTCCGGCATACTTCGTGAGCTCGGGATTGGACTTGGCCATCTCGAGGAGGATTTCGTGGGCGAGGTGGTCCAGGAGCTTCCGTCCTGCGGGGGTGATCGTGCGACCCTTCTTCTCCGCCTTGGACAGGTAGCCCAGGGACTCGAGCTGCTGCATCGCTTCGCGCGCAATCGAGCGCGATCCGCGGCGCGGATGGGCGGGAGCGCTCCCGCGGGCGTGCCGGCCGCCGAACTCGGCCGCCAGGCGAGTCGAGCCGACGGGGCCTTTCAGGTAGACCTTTCGCATGACTGCGGCGACGCGGCGGTACCACCAGTCCTTCTGGACCGGGGCCTTCTCCGTGTGGACGCCCGTGCGGGCGAACCGGGCCCATTCCGGCGGCTTGATCTTGGCTTCCTTCTCGAGCTGGTCCTTGAGCCGCTCGATGAGGAGCCCCGGGGGTACGTCATACACGGTGGTCATGGCGAACACTCGCGCGAAGTGCGCCTTCATAAATCAAGGTCGTATATGAAGGCTTGCGTGCTCCGGAAAGGTCGCCACCCGGAGGAACTCACGCACCGTGTCGCGATGCCCTGCGCGCAGGCCGCGACCCTGATCCCGCCGTCCGCTTGGAGACATCCATTCGCAGGCGCATCTCGGAGTTCGGGGTGAATCCGAGGTCTTCGTAGATCCGCCGGCCCTGCCCCGAGGCGTGGAGGAGGACAATCGAGTGGCCGTGCGCCTTCGCCCACCGGATCGCAGCTCGGACGAGCCTCGTCGCGTAGCCGTTGCCGCGGTCCTCCCGCTCCGTGTACATGGACATGAGGTACGGAGCCACGTCGCCCGGCGTCCACGGGCGGGGCGGCAGGGGCATGAGCCACAGGCCCGCGCTCGCGGCGATACGGCCGCGCGGACCCTCGACGACGAACGCGACCAGCCGGCCGGACCGGAGCCGGTCCCGCGCCCAGCGCCGGTACCGCCGATCCATCCCATCGAGCTCGGCCGAGGTCCCCACGGACATGGCCTCGAACATCTTCCTCCGGTGTCGGGCGAGGACGTCGAGGTCTCCGAGCGTCGCGAGGCGCACGCGGGCCACGGGTCTGCGACCCCTGAACGGGCCACATAGTTTTGGCCCGCGTCCGGCGACCCCGCGCCTCGGAACCTTCATCTAGGGGGGTCCGCGTCCTCCCGGGGATGGCGGTGCGCCGACCCATTCTCATCGCGGTCACGGGTGCCTCGGGGGCCGCCTACGCACGCCGGCTCATCGAGTTCCTGGGCGACCGCGCGGAGGTCATCCTCTCGAAGGATGCCGAGGCCGTTGTCAAGTTCGAGACGGGCATGGGGCCGAAGGAGTTCACCGCCGGCACGGGTCGGGTCTACCGAGGCGACGACCTCTCGGCGGCGCCCGCATCGGGGAGCCACCCCTTCGCCGCCCTCGTGGTCGTGCCGTGCAGCGGGACGACCGTGGCCAAGATCGCCTCCGGGATCGCGGACAACCTCGTCACGCGCGCCGCGGCCGTGGCGCTCAAGGAGCGTCGCACCCTGATCCTCGTCCTCAGGGAGACTCCCCTCAGCGCGATCGCTCTGGAGAACCTCCTCAAGCTGGCGCGCCTGGGAGCCGTGGTCCTGCCGGCGTCGCCCGGCTTCTATGGCAAGCCGAAGGGCCTCCACGACCTCGTCGACTTCATCGTCGCCCGCATCCTGGACCACCTCGGCGTCCCGCACGACCTGGGGCCGCGATGGTCCGGCCCGCCCGAGGATGACTCATAGTCGCGCGGAGAGGTCGAGGAGTTCGTCGAACTCGGCCCTGAGGCGCTCGATCTCGGCCTCCGCGAGGATGCCGGGACCCACCCGCGCGATGACCGTGATCTGGTGGACGAACGCCATGTCGTTCGCCTTCCTCAGGAAGCGGATCATGTCCCCCATGGAGGAGGCGGCGACCATCTGGTCGAGGCCGTCGTAGAGGAGGACGCCGCCCTTGCCGGCGCGGGCCAGCGGGAGGATCGCCTTGAGGCCCGCGGGGTCGAGCTTCTTCGGATCGATCGCCCCGGTCCCCTGGGAGGCGACCTGGACGAACTGCACGTCCTTGAGACCGAACTCGAGCCGCAGGCGGTCCGGGGCCGCCGGCGTCAGGACGAGAGCGGGCTTCCCTCCCTTCGAGAGGTCCGCGAGCCAGTGGAAGGCGATCGCGGGGTTGCTCGCGACGAGCAGGTAGCGCTTCCCCGTATCCAGGCTCCGGAGGCTGCCCCCGCACGAGGCGCAGCTCAGGGTGCGGGCGTCCTCGCCTTCCGGGACCGTCTG
>JBGPGA010000174.1:0-4697 GCA_041483635.1 Thermoplasmata archaeon | reverse complement strand
GAGACGATAAGGCTGCAGGTCGGCCTCTCCGGGACGAGGCGGTGGAAGGCGGGTACGGCAAACTACTTCTTCCAACGGGAAAGCCGACCGTTGGGGCTCATACGGCTCGGGACTGCCTCAACATCTGTAACTTGGAACTCAGAAGACCCTTGACTGACCAGAAGAAAGGAAGCCACCGGCTTGGGTAAGAAGGCCGAGTCAGTGGCCAAGGTGTGTACTAGTTCATTTGGACGGCTACTTGAGGCGTGCCCTCAAGCGGTCCCAGGCCAGCGTTGAACGAAAAAAGGGGAAAGGGGTGGCATGGCGATGATCCCGGCCAGCACTTGCATCAGGGTCGTAGACTCGGGCTCCCACGTCAGTACACAAAGGGAATGAGCCGCTTACTGCGCCTCATGTACTCCTCATACTCGAACCCGAACCGTCCGATGAGCATCCTCTCCTCGAGCTTAATCCGGTGCAGGAGGTATGGCACGAGCAGGAGCATCACCAGGAAGCCGAGCACGCTGGACGCCATCACCGGGATTCCCAGGAAGAGCAAGAGGGCCCCGAGGTACGCGGGGTGGCGGACCCACTGGTAGATGCCACTCTTGACCAGGGTATGGTCCTCCCTGATGCGCAGGCGGCCGGAGAAGTTCTTCCTCAATGTGGCGATGGCCACAAACCTGATGACCGTGCCCAGCAGGATCATGCCCAGGCCGACCGACAACAGCGCCAGGTTGATGCCCGGGAGCGACTCGAACTTAATGACACCGCCACTGCCGGCCGCTAAGTTGGTAGGGTCCAATGCTGACGCCAGTAAGCCAAGTCCAAGGAGGACGAACAGTCCCACGGTGAAGAGCGGGCTCTCGTAACGCTTTTTGACCATCACCCAGGAATTTCCAAGCGGTCCTATAATGATATCCTGCGCAGCGCTAGCCTTGAGGATGCGTTCGTGCGACTTGTCCAGAACGACGGGGGCATGTCGGTGGTGAGCCCATAGCAATGAGCTCCGCCATGGGTGGGGGCAGGTGGTCTGGCTGAGGCGTTTCTCGACGAAGGTTGTACTTCGTTCTGCAAGACCACTTCCTGCGTGCCTACAAGTCCCCCATAAGAAGATAGGATCCCCCTGGCAGATGAGACGAATACCTGAAGGGAACTGGACAGAGGGGACCCCCTCGGCTAGTGCCCTGGTGTGCGGGTTCGCGCTTAGGAGGGCGGGCACGCGGCAAGACAACGTTATGGCTAGTTGCTCGGTAGGGAGGCCCAACCGGCCCAAAAACTATTTCTCCCGCCGAGCGTTGGGTTGGGCCGCGCCGCGGTAACTCAGTTTGGGAGAGTGCGAGACTGAAGTCGTCTCGTCTCTTGGGGACGGCAGAGTTCTCGAAGTCGCCGGTTCGAGCCCGGCCCGCGGCACTCCTTTCCCGGCGCGGGTGCTCGACAACCTTTTTATCGGGTGAATCGTTCGTCGCTCGTCCCGCCTTAGCTCAGCCTGGTCAGAGCGGGTGACTGTAGAGTGCTCCCGCGGACACGGCGTCCGCGGTGCCCGCTGGCATCATCAGGCCCCCGGTTCAAATCCGGGAGGCGGGACTCCTCTCCATCGGAAACGCGGTCAATCAAGGCCGTGTGGGTTCCCGGTCATCGTCGGCCGCACGCGCTGCTCGGACCTCCGCCACTACGCGGCCAGAAGGGGAGCGACACGAAAACCGTGGGCCGGTTGCTCGGGACGTCTCCCTTCAGGGCGTCCTCGTATCGACCACGCAGAAGAGGTTGCCCTCGGGGTCAGCGAGGACCTCGAAGTCTTCTCCGGACTCCCGGAGCCGGTAGCGGGTCGCGCCGAGGTGAAGCAAGCGGTTGACTTCTCCCTCCGGGTCGTCCGTGTACAGGTCGAGATGCAGGCGGCCCCGTTCGGGCTCCATCCCGTCGATGGATACGTTCGGCCCACCTCCCGCGGGATCCTTCAGGATCACAAACGGGTCTGCGGGGGTCGGCGGCCTTCCCGGAACGTAGTGCAGCGCTTCCTACCAGAACGCCATCATCCTCTCGAAATCCTTGACGTCGATAACGATGGAGCCGATCTTCATGCTGGTGGCTAATCAACTCAGCCACAAAACGCTGTCGTGCCATCCCCGCGAACGTGCAGGTTCTTGTGGCGGTGGAACATGGAGGGGGCATGGCTCCCTTCCCCGAACTCTTCCGAACCCTCCCCGAAGCCGATCTGCCAATCCCCGGCGTGGCCGTCCGTCTGCTGCGCGGGCCGACCGCCTCCGCGATCTTCTGTGAGGCTACGCAGGACACGACGGTCCCGGAGCACCGACACGGCGGACAGTGGGGCGTCGTGCTGGAGGGCGAGCTGCGCCTCACGATCGGCTCGGAGGCCCGTACGTGCCGGCGAGGGGATGAGTATTACATCCCTGCCGGCACGCCGCACTCAGCCGTCCTCAGGGCGGGGGCCCGAGTCATCGACTTCTTCGACGATCCGGACCGGTACCGGGCCAGGGCCTAGGCGTCAGAACATGGGCGTCTGGGTCCGCGCGATCTGAGCGCTCACGCGGTCGACGTACTCCTTCATCCGGGCGAGGATCGTCTTGGCCTCGATGACGCCCAAGATCTTGCCATCCTTGACGACGAGGACGCGCCGCGTGCCTTGGCCGACCATGATCTGGGCGACCTTGTCGATCCCCACGCCCGCATCCACGGAGACGAGGTTGCGGCTCATGATCTCCTCGAGGCGGACGGCCTCCGGATCGCGGTCCTCCGCGACCACGCGGGCGAGGAAGTCCCACTCCGTGGCGATTCCCTCGGGTTTGCCGTCCGCGGTCGCCACGATCACGAAGCCGTGGCCTCCCTCTCGCATCGCCTTCGCGGCCTCAAGCACGGATGTCCCCGCGGGCACGGAAAGGATGTTCTTCTCGACGATGTCCTTGGCGTAGAGGACCATTGGCGGATGCATCGCCCTCGAGGCACTTATGCCTTCTGACCGGCGCCCGGGACGGGGAGACCCGGGGAACAGTACTTCTAGCGGAGGCGAATAAGGTCCAGCCGGATATGCGGCCTCCCCGACTGGCGACCAGCAGGCTGCTCGCCTTGCTCGCGCTGATGATGTTGGGGGTCCTCGCCGTTCTGCCCCCCGCCGCCGCGCATGCGGAGTTCATCTCGGCGAGCCCCGGGCCCTACGACATCTGGAACACGGTGCCCGCATCGGTGAGCGTCACGGTCTCCGAGGCGATCCAACCCGGCTCCGCGGCAATCGTAATCACGAACCTTACCGGGGCGCGCGTCGACGCCGGCCAGACGCGGATCTCGCAGACGGACCCTGCGACCTTCAGCGTCGGCCTGCACAGCGGCCTCGGACCGAGCGTCTATACGGTCACCTGGGCGGTCGTCTCGGCGGACGACGGGCACTTCACGGCGGGCACGTATTACTTCATGGTCTCGTATCGCGACGGCACCCTGCCGGGCCAATTCCCTCAGACCGGGGCGTTGGACATCCGCCAGCCGATTTCGCCCGTCGACGTCGCCCTCCAGGCCGCCAACTTCGTGGGTTTCTCCGTCGCGTTCGGCGGTACGATCCTGGTCGCCTTCCTCTGGGCGCCCCTGGGGTCGTCCCTCGAGCCCTCGGAGCAGCAGGGTCCGGCGGAGGGGCTCCGGGCCCTCCTCCGGTTCTCACGATGGGGCGCCGTCCTCTTCCTCGGGGGGGTGGCGGGCCTCTGGATCGAAAACCTCATCCTGCAGCCACCCGCGAGTGGCGCGGGGACCGTCGGATCGACCTTCCTCCTTGCACGGGCCTTGCAGGTCGCCCTCGGTGTCGCCATGGCCGTACTGTTCACGCGGATCCTGGCCCGGACGAAACCGGCCGCCGCCTTCCAGGACCGTCCCTGGGAGTTCTTGCCGCTCCTCTTCCTCGGCTTCGTCGTCATCCTGCTCGAGGTCGCGACCAGCCACAGCATGACCGCGCAAGGCTGGTGGCCCCTCGCGCCTGCTGCAAACGCGGTCCACCTCTACGGCGCGGCGCTATGGGTCGGCGGACTCCTGACGATCCTCCGCGCGCGACGCTGGCTCCGCGCCCCCACGCCTCCCGCGTTCTCACGGGAGCTCTTGGCGATGTTCTCGCGGTTCGCCTTCCTCGGCGCCCTGCTCGTCGTCTCGGCGGGGATCCTCCTCGCCGTGATCCTCGTCGGCACCCTGAACGGTCTCCTTGGGACCGCCTACGGCTGGGTCGTCCTGGCGAAGGGGTCCCTCCTGATCCCGATCGTGGCCATCGGGGCATGGAATCGCCGGACGCTCCAAAGGGAGGCCACGGAGGACCGGCCCGAGCCCGAGGCCCTTGAACGCCTCGCCCGGAATGTCCGGGCGGAGGCCGTGCTCGGGGCCGTTGTCCTCGTCCTCGCGGGCCTCCTCGTGACGATCAGCCCCGCTGCGGCCCCCCAGCCCGCGAACCCGAACTTCGTCCTGGAGGCGACGGGCGGCGGGCTCTTCGCCCTCTTCCACATGAATCCCGGCCCCGCCACTCCGGGGGACTACTTCATCGATCTCGAGCTGTACTACGTGGGCAACGGCACTCCCTTCTTCGGGGGCGGGAACGGGACGATGACCTTCCTACTCGAAGGGGGCAATGGCAGCGGGGTCACCCGGTCCCTCAACGGTCCGCACGACAACCACTACTGGGTGGACTCGACCGTGCTCGATCGCGCCGGCACCTGGCAGATCCAGGCCCAGGT
>JBGPGA010000173.1:0-4833 GCA_041483635.1 Thermoplasmata archaeon | reverse complement strand
GGTGAGGGCGCGGGCTCCCGCGGCGTTGTGATCGGGGAAAACGTGGGCGTGTCGCCTGCGCAG
The DNA here is from genome assembly GCA_041483635.1 of Thermoplasmata archaeon. Classification (GTDB taxonomy): domain Archaea; phylum Thermoplasmatota; class Thermoplasmata; order RBG-16-68-12; family RBG-16-68-12; genus RBG-16-68-12. The sequence continues at coordinate 4,770 of JBGPGA010000173.1, read as the reverse complement.
TGGTTTCTCGTGCACGCGTCGGTGCACGCTCCACTTGATAGTCGTGCCTCTTTGGTACCCCCCCCCCCCCCCAAGACCTCCCAGATTTGGACGAGCGCGGGTGGGAGCGGGGTCGTGGGAATCCCCGCCCGGAAGAACCAAGCCGCGAGCCCTGCGAATCCAAGGACCAAGAGACCGCGAACGATCCGCGGACGTCTCGAGGACGCCGCGGGCATCCCAGGCGTCCCGGCCGGCGCCGACATCGCAGCGTGCGTCCCGAAGTAGAACGCGAGGCAGACGACCACGGCGTTCACGAGGACCTGCGGGGTCGTGGGATCCCGCGTCAGCAGATACGCGAAGGTGCCCATCAGGACGAGAGCGAGCAGCCCCCGGACGCTTCCTCGCGGCAGTCGAAGGGGCTCCGGGAGGGGTGCAGGAACGGTCGCAGGCGAGGCCATGCGGCCCGCATCGGCGCGAAGGCGCCTTAAGGATAGCGGAGGATCAGAGTTCTCCGATCTCATCCCGGGAGATGATGAGCCGCTGGATCTGCGAGGTGCCCTCCCAGATCTGGAAGACCTTCGCGTCGCGCATCCACTTCTCGACGGGCTCATCTTTCATGTAGCCCGCTCCGCCCATGATCTGAACGGCGTCCGTGGTCACGTCCATCGCGATATCCGCCGCGAAGAGCTTTGCCTCGCTCGCCTCCTTGTTCATTGGCATCCCCTGGTCGAGCATCCACGCCGCGCGGTAGACGAGCAGCCGGGCGGCGTCGACCTTGGTCTTCATGTCCGCGAGCATGAAGGCGATCGCCTGTTTCTTTGCGATCGGCCCGCCGAACTGTTTGCGCTTCCGCGAGTAGTCGAGGGCGTACTCGTACGCGGCCCGGGCGATCCCAACGGCACCCGCCGCGACGAGAGGCCGGGACGATTCCAGCGTCTTCATGGCGCCGTAGAAGGCCGAGCTGTCCTCGGAACCAAGCATGTTGTCAGCCGGGATCCGGCAGTTGTCGAGGAGGACCTCCGAGGTGTGGCTCGCCCGCACCCCCATCTTGTCCTCCACCTTGCCTTCTTTGAGCCCAGGCGTGTCGTGCTCGACGACGAACCCCCGGACGCCCAAGAACCGCAAGCTCTTGTCGATCGTCGCGAAGACGACGTGGACGTCGGCGATGCCACCGTTCGTGATGAACCGCTTCACGCCGTTCAGGACCCACTCGTTCCCCTCTTTCACCGCGGTCGTCGAGATGTTCTGGTTGTCCGAACCCGCGTCGGGCTCCGTCAGGCACAGGGCACCCAGGCGCGGCTCCGGTCCCGTGAAGCGAACGAGGAAGCGCTTCTTCTGCTCCTCCGTCCCCATATGGATGATCGGGAGGTACGCGAGACCGGCACCGAGCAGTCCCGTCGCGATCCCTGCGCATCCCCAGTTGAGTTCCTCCATGACGATGCAGTGCGTGAGGGTCGATGCGATGCCGCCACCGCCGTACTCCTCGGGAATGAAGGCCGTGTCCAGACCCAGCGAGTGGGCCTGCCGGACGATCTCCCACGGCATGACGCCCTTCTTGTCGTACTCGAGCGCGATCGGCCGCATCTCCTTCTCGGCGAACTCGTGCGCCGTCTTCTGCATGAGCTTCTGCTCTTCGGTCAGCTCAAAATCGACCATGGTCTCCCCCGGCCACCCCGGTGCAACCTGCACATGCAGCCCTCGCTATTTAATCGTTTGAGCAGGCCGTCGCGGAGGGCCTCAGCCGACTCGTCGCGGAGTGGGACGCAGAGGGTTTCTCGATGCGATCCGCAGCCAGGTCAGAACTCCTTCGGAAGCTCCTGGGCCAACTTGATGAGCCGGTTCCACTGACTCATCATCCCCATGACCTTCGGCATCGAGCCGCGGAACTTGATCTTGCCCCCCATCACGAGCGACTGGAAGTCCTTCTCGCCTTTGCCCAAGATGACCCAGGCGTCGTACGGCCCCTCGAACTTGAAGTCGGCGGGCACATCCGGCGCGGCCTCGCTCACGGCCACCTTGCCGTTCACGACGTCGAGCAGGTACGACTTCGCGCGGTCGGTGAGGGTGATGACCGCTTTGAACGTCGAGTTCGACGCCTTCTTCATCCATTCGGCGTCCGCGTTCATCGCGATCGCCAGGGCGTCGAAGAATTCTTTGGAGAAATAAGCGACCAAGCTCTGACCCCGCGGGCGATGGCGACGCAACGACAAAAACACTTCGGGGCGGGGTCGGAGTGCGGGAAAGGTTATAGGAGGATGCCACGCTCCGCACCCGGTGCGTGGGTAGCCAAGCCTGGTCAAAGGCGAGGGACTCAAGATCCCTTCCCAAAGGGGTTCCCAGGTTCGAATCCTGGCCCACGCATCCCACCGCGACCCGCGCCCAAGGGGTAGTTCCTGTCGCACGAAAGCGTACTATCGATACGGAGAACAGCGGCCGCAACGCGTCATCCCTCCCGTTAAGGGTAGGGTCGTGACAGTACCCTTTTATGGGGGTCGGACCATCTCTATCATACACTGGCGCCGCAAGCGCTAGCGAGACGGGAGGGTTTCGGACGAAGTCCGGACATGTCGCCTTGATTTGTGGACTAGTGATCGCTGTTCTCGTTCTGCAGGTTGGACTGGGAGGTTACCCGGTCACCGTGGAGAGGCAAGCCCGAGCCGCGGCCTCGGCGAGCCTCTACATCGGGTTCCTGCAGACGATCGACAGCCTGAACCCGTATATCGGAATCAACGACGCGTCGTACCTGTTATACGGCTTGATTTATGACTACCCATACGCCTTCGACCAAGATGGCAACTTCATCCCGAACATCGTGACGAGCGCGAATTGCGCGGTCGCGGACTGTTCGGTGTGGAACTACACCGTGAGGCAAGGGGTCTACTGGTCGGACGGGACCACTCTCACGGTGAACGACGTGGCCTTCACCTGGAACTACGACAGCCAGAACCTCTTCCACCTGTGGGCGTACGAGCCCTACTTCAACCAGGTCGTCATTTGCTCCCCCAAGACGCGGCCGGCCTGTGGCGCCGTCGTCTCCGGCGCGTGGAACGTGACCCTCTACTTCCAGCGGCCCTTCGCAGCCGGAAAGGATCTGTTCGCGCCGATCGTCCAGCAGGCGCAGTGGGGCCCCGTGAACCCCACGCAGGCCGAAACGAGCTACGCGAACGCGAACCCGATCGGCACGGGGCCGTTCATCGCGGATGCGAACATCTACCAGCAGTATCTCCAGAACGGGCAGGTTCCGTTCCACCTCTACAAGAACGCGCGGTACCATCCGGTCGGATCCCACGTGGGCCCGGTCAACATCAGTGACATCTACCTTCGGATCTACCAGGACCCCTCGTCTCTCGCCCTCGCGCTGGAGAACGGCGATATCCAGCTGGCGCAGATGACCACGGCCGGGCTCCTGACGGTCCAAGGCCTCCCGGGAATCCTGACCCAGAGCACGCTCCAGGCGATCCAGGAATGGGACGAGATCGGCGTCTCGCAGATTGACACGTCAGCCGCGAACGGGCGGCTGAATCCCGCACGCTTCGATGTGAACGTGCGTCAGGCGATGGCCAAGGCGACGAACAAGGACTACATCCTGCAGACATTCTACCTCGGTGCGGGCCGCCGCGGCGACACCCTCGTCTCTCCCATCACGCCTTCCTGGTGGTACGACCCGGTCACGGGCGGAGACAACCTGACCTTCAACATTGCCGCGGCAAACGCCATCCTCGACTCCCACGGCTGGACCGGCTCATGGTCCGACTCAACTGGCACCTATCGGTCGAACCCGAATCCGATCACGGTGAGCTACCAGACCGCTTGCTACCCGCCATGCGTCATTACGGGGAACACGACGAAGACAATCCCTGCGGGCACCCACCTGACGTTCACCCTGGCCACCCGGCCCCAGAGCGGGTGGCCCGAAGAGGTGAGTACGGCAAGCTATCTGGTCCAGCAGTACAAGCAGATCGGAATCAAGATCAACGTGAAGGTGGAAACGACGGAGGACGCCCTGAGTACGGACGTCTACAACGGCTACACGGAGCTGTACATCTGGTACTGGTCCGCGGACCCCGATCCGAACTACATCCTTTCCATGGAGTCCTCGTGGACGCTCGACGGCTGGAACGACAACTACTGGAACAACGCGACGTACAACGCACTCTACCTGAGCCAGCTGTCGGCCACGAACTTGGCGACGAGGCAGGCCGACGTCAAGGCGGCGCAGAAGCTGTTCTATGACTCAGCCGTGTACATCATCTACATCTATCCGAACGGGAACTGGGCCATGCGAACGGACGTCGTGCCGCGCGGGCAGCAGTGGACGGGCTGGGGCGACTGGACCGCGCACCCGTACCGCCAGATGAACGCGTACTGGGGCGCGAATCCGTTGTGGTTCGACCTGAACTGCGTTACATGTAGCGTGGCCCCCGTGAATGTGCCGCCCACGCCCCCCGTGATCACCGGATCGAGCCCAATCAGTACCCGCACCGGCGTGAACCTGTCCTTCTCGGCGTCGACCTCAGATGCGGACATCCCGGCCGACGATCTGAACTGGACGTGGACCTGGGGCGATGGAAACTCGACCACGACGGGCAACACGACGGCCACGTCGAACACGTACGGCCACATCTGGACCTGGCCGGGCGACTACACGGTCTACGTGAGCGTCTCGGACGGACACAACGCGCCGGTGGTGAGTTCGAACCAGATCCTCGTGAACGTCACCGTCCCGCCGCCGAATCCGGGGAGCATCCGGGGTACGGTAACGAGCACGGCCGGGACCCCGATCAGCGGGGC
>JBGPGA010000172.1:0-4876 GCA_041483635.1 Thermoplasmata archaeon | reverse complement strand
ACATCGCTGCGGGCCTCATCGGGCTCAGCCTCCTCTTCTTCGGCGTCGGCTGGTGGCGCGGTGCGTATCCGTGGATGGCCCGGCTCCATCCTTCGTTGACGCGCATGCCGAAGGCGGGACCCGAATCCCTCCTGACGGACGACGAGAAGGACCACCGGATCCGGATGAAGCTCGAGTCCCTCGCGGCGGAGCGCGAACGCATACGCCGCACGATCAAGGACTTCGAGCGCCGGATGCAGCTCCAGTCCGCGGGCGCCCGCTCCCACTACGAGCAGAAGCGGGACGAGGCGAGGGCGGACCTCAAGCGCGTCGAGACGGAGCTGCGGAAGCTGGAGGAGGAGCGCGCGACGGAGCTGTACGGCGGATGAGCGAGATGAAGCACAAGCTCGTCGTGGCGGTCCGGGCGGACCTCGAGCTGTCCCGAGGGAAGCTCGCCGTCCAGGTCGCCCACGCGGCCGTCATGGCGGCCCTCGACGCGAAGGCGCGGCACCGCAAGATGTTCTCGGACTGGTACGACGAAGGCCAGAAGAAGGTCGTCGTCAAGGCGGCGGACCTCGCCGAGCTCCATCAGCTTCAGAACAAGGCGCGCTCCGTCGGACTAACGACGGCCCTCGTCGAGGACGCGGGCCTGACGGAGCTCCCGCCCGGGACGGTCACGTGCCTCGCCGTCGGGCCCGGGCCGAACGAGCTCGTGGACCAGGTCACGGGCCATCTCAAGCTCGTGTGAGCCATGAAATCCAAATCCCGGTTCCTCGGGATCGACGACGGGCCGTTCCACTTCGGCGACGACGAGGTGCCTCTCGTCGGGGTCGCGGTGCAGGCCCCCGCCTACATCGAAGGAGTCCTGATGACCCGCGCCCACGTGGACGGGCGGGACGCGACGGAGCGGATCCTCGGGATGATCCGCGGCTCGCGGTACCGGGAGGGGTTGCGGATGGTCTTTCTCAACGGGATCGCGGTGGGCGGGTTCAACGTGATCGACCTTGAGGCGCTCTACGGAGAGCTCAGGGTGCCCGTCGTGACCGTGACGCGCCGCGCACCGGACCTCGATGCGATCCGGGCGGCTCTGCGGCGGAAGTTCGACGACTGGGAGGTGCGGTGGGCCCTCATCAAGGATCACCGGATCGAGGAGGTCACCACGCGCCACACGCCCCTGCGCGTGACGTACGTCGGGGCGACTCGAGCCGAGATCGTGGAAGCGCTCGCCCTGACGACGGTCCGGGGCGCCCTGCCGGAGCCCTTGCGGGTCGCCCACCTCGTCGCGGCCGCGACCGTGAAGGGCGAATCCCATGGACGCGCGTGACCGTCGTTAACATGTTAACGTGTCTACCCTGTCGAAGTTAACTCGTGCTACTCTGTGCCACGAGATAATTTCATCAGGGTGGACAGCCGCGTTAAAATCCAAGCCGCAATATATAATTCGTTCAGACGGCCTAGACAGTCAATCGAGCACGACGTCCGGGGGGAGGGACGGTGGGAGGGGGCGGCGAACCCGCGGAACCGCGACGACGGACGGTGTCCCCGCCCCGTCGCCCGCTCGCGGCGGAAGGCAGGAGGAGGAGTGGGAGTTGCGAGCCTTCTTGTTCGAGGGCTCATTTGATCGGGAAGCGCAGAAGGGCCGCGATGCCTCCGAGTCCCTCGAGCTTCGCACCAGCCTCGTGATGCGGGCTGACAAGGACGACGCTCCCGCGGGCAGATTCCGCATCGTGCATCATCCGCTCGATCCGGAGGTCGCGGACGACAGAGTCGCTCACGAGGAGGGTCTCGACCGCGCCCGCCTCGATCGCCTCGTCGACCTCCTTGCGGCCGTACGCACACGGGCGATTCGTCGCGATCGCCTCGAGGACCTTCTCGACGAGCTGCGTCTCGAGCGCCACCCGGCTGTCCGCGAAGAGTTTGGTCCCCATGCCAGCTCGCAGCGCCTCCTGGATCCCCCGCATGCCAGGCTGGGACGTACCCTGGCTGTGAACCTTCGCGGCGAGGGCGGGGTCGTGATCCTGGAGATACTTCTGGAACGCCTCACGGGTGAAGCCCGGTCCGACGACGACGAGCGCCTCCCCGAGGGACGAGGTTCGGAGCTTCGTGAGGATGTCGTCGAAGTAGACCGTGACCGCGTCCCCCGTGTCGAACATCTTTCCGTGGCCCGGCGCGTGGATCGTCGCGAGCTCCTGGACGCCGTACTGGCGGAGCTGGGCTACGAGAGCGTCTTCATCGTCGAGGCTCAGGAACGTCACGAACGGCTTGCGGGTCGCCGCAACAGCCTCCTCGATGCGCTGGAGCTCGTGCCCCTTCCAGGTCTTGATGACCGAGAGGACGTCGTCGACCGCGACGTTCAGCGTGTGATGCCGCCCGAGGTCCTGGGGCGCGTCGACGATCACCCCGCTGATTCGCAGGCGGTCCGTGAAGGCCTGGAACTCCGTCTTCTCGACGCGCAGGGTGAGCGTGACGCGGACCTTCTCCGCCTTCTCGGGGCGGATCTTGTCCGTCTTCGACTCCTCGCGGCGGTACGTCGAGGCGCGCACCTGGTCCCCCGGCTGGACGAGGTTGCTCAGGTGCCAAAGATCGTCCGCGTTCTCGACGCGGAGCCTAATCTCTCCGGTCCGCGGGTCCCGATGGAGGACGCGCATGGGCGGCGGGCCAAGGGGGCGGTCCTTATTTCTCGATATCGACCGGAGAGGGACCCCTCAGTCCCCCTCACCTAGTGAACCGGGCAGGCGGAACCGGCCGGGGCCGTCCCGTCCGGGCACGCTGACGCAAGTTATTTCCTGACCGACTGGCATGAGGCTCCCCGTGAGGGATCGCTACCTGTTCTCCGCGGATCGCAAGGTCAACGAGTACCGGGACGTGCTCGAAATCACACGGGGCCACGCCAAGCTCGTGACCCCCTCGGCCGCAGCGCGCGGGCTGAAGTGGGTCGGCTCCATTGTCCTGTTCTTCATCTGGTTCTCCTACGCAGGCATCTTGTTCGTGCTCTTGACGACGGAACTCACCTCGCCGTGGCTTGCGGGATGGGCCACCCTCCTGCTCGCGGGCTTCGGGTGGATCGTAGGATTCTTCCTCCTCTTCTTCTGGTGGGACCGGCGGAGCCTGCCCCTGCTTGCAGACAGTCCCGCTTCGGTCGCCGAACTGATCCTGATGGGGGCCCGGTCTTTCGGAACCTACCAGGATGTCCGAGCCCGCATCGTTCGAGGGGAGGAGATGCACCTCGTCGTGGACGCACGCGCGACCCGCTTCTGGGAGGCCGTCCGGCTCCTCGAAGGACGGGCCACGGCCACCGGTTAACATGTTAACGAAGTCAAACGGGAGCGGCCGAATGGGGTCCGCGGGCGAGAGGAGTTCTGAAGGCGGGCAGGCAATCCCTTCCGGGTGTTCCTGGCGAGAGCGGCCTCCCGGGTCTGATTCCAGAGCAGGACGACGATGCGTCTGCCACGGAGAGCCGACTTATCTCTACCCGCCTTCGAAAGGAGCGTGGGCACGGGCGCTCTTAAGGGAGCGGATGTGCCTATCACGGGTGGTATTCGAATCCGATACTACCGGATCACGCCGTAGCCGATAAGCCGCCACTTGCCCCCGATTCGGCGGGAGACGGCCACGCGCTGGCCCGGCTCCGCGACGACGGGAATCTTGAGGCTCATGTCCGCGTGGCTCTCCCTCGCGGACGTCACGACGCCCACCGTCGTGGCCGTGCCGACGGAGATCATGAGCGGCTCGGAGGTCTTGATACCCTCCACGCTCAGCTCCTCCTCTGTGCCGACGACGCGCTCAAGCAGATGGACCTCGACGGACATCTTGGCCAGGATCTCGGGGAGGGTGCCCGGCTTCCCGACGACCCGCCCGACGAGTCCGTCCGCTTTGGTCAGGACGGGGTCCAGATCCGTGCCGATCGCGATGAGGCCGCCCGGGCGGACCTCCTTCCGGGGGGCGCCGCCGGAGTGCAGGCTCCGCACCACGGTCGTGATGTTCTTCCATTCCGTCTTGTTGCCGAGGGTCACCTGCCGCCCAGGGGAGATTTCGATCTCGTCCCCGACCCGGAGACGGCCTTTCATGAGGCTGCCGCCGAGGACGCCGCCCACGATCTTCTCCGGGGGGATCCCGGGCTGGTTGATGTCGAAGGAACGGGCGACGTACATCTTCAGGGGCTTCGTCTCGTCGTGGGGCCGCGGCGGGATCGTCTGGAACAAGAGCATGAGGAGGACGTCCAGGTTGACCTCGTGGTGCGCGCTGACCGGGAGGATCGGCGCGTGCTCCGCGACGGTCCCCTTCACGAAGGCCTCGATCTGGCGGTAGTTCTCCTCCGCCTGCTTCGGGTCGACGATGTCGATCTTGTTCTGGACGATGATGATCTTGTCCACGCCGATGATCCCCAGGGCCATGAGGTGCTCCTTCGTCTGCGGCTGCGGGCACTTTTCGTTCGCGGCGATTACGAGGAGCGCGCCGTCCATGAGCGCGGCGCCGCTCAGCATCGTCGCCATGAGGGTCTCGTGGCCCGGCGAGTCGACGAAGGACACGATGCGGAGGAGCTGGCCCTTCACGTTGTGAATCTTGCACGTCTCCGAGGTCGAGTAGCAGGCGGGCTCCTCGCACTGCGGGCACTTGTAGATCGCCATGTCCGCGTAGCCGAGGCGGATCGAGATCCCGCGTTTGATCTCCTCGGAGTGCCGGTCCGTTCGCTCCCCGGTCAGCCGTTCGGTGAGCGTCGACTTGCCATGGTCCACATGGCCCACGACGCCGATGTTGACCTCGGGCTGGCCCGGGACCTTCATCGCGCCTGCTCCTTCCACGCGTCCTCGATCGACTTCGGGCCGCGCTGAACGATCTTCAGGTTGAGCTGAAGGATGTCCGGGGAGATCGTGTTCCCGCGCACGGTCTTCTTCTT
>JBGPGA010000171.1:0-4928 GCA_041483635.1 Thermoplasmata archaeon | reverse complement strand
GGGGAGTCGGTCGCGAATCCAGCGGTACCGCCGGAGGGCTCGCTCCCGAAGGTCCTGCGTTACGTCTTGGACGCCCTCGAGGGCCATAGGACCTCCGCGACCTCTCGCACGGAATCGTTCCAGACGTCACGGAGAATGGACTCGTACCGCAGGTCCACGCGCCTTGTGCCGTCTGCGCTCTCAATCACCACGCCTCCCGTGCAGTCAATCGTCCCGGCGAAGCTCCGCCCCGTCATCTCCTTCACGAGCGATTGGTCCTTCGCTGCGCAGTAGACGCGGCCCCCGGATTTCCACTCGGTTTCGTTGCCCCGGAGGAGGGCTCGAAGGAAGTCCGCGTTCTCCTGCACCCCCGCCAGCCGAGCGAGGGCCCGCTGGTACACTTCGTCGAGGGCTTCCTTCTGGGCCGTCAGAACGCTCTTCCTGGCTTCCAGCTCGGCCCGGGCAAGGTCCTGCACCTTCTTCCGCTGAGCAACCTCCTGGGCCCTCTGAGCCGCTTCGCTCAGGGAGCGCTCTCCCTCCGCGCGGATCTCCGAAAGGACCCGCTCGGCCTCTGCCTGCGCCCGGGCACGGATCTCAGCTGCTTCGGCCTTCCCCTTGTCAAGGATGACCTGGACGAAATTGTCCAGACTCACGCGAAAGCCTTCTGTGTCAAGACAGCTTGCCCAGCAACAGGAAGGCGATGACCAGACCGAAGACGACGATGGTCTCGGGGATGACGACCAGCGGCAGGACCCGGCCAAACAGCTCGGGTTTCTCCGCGATGGCACCCACGGACGCCGCTCCGATCACTTTCTCGGCCCACGCCGTCGCGATGCCCGTTCCGAGAACGGTCAAGGCGGCCGCGATCGCTACGAGTCCTTCTTGTCCCGGTGTTACCGGCATGTTGTTTTACACCTCCGATTTCGTTCGCTCACCAAAGGGGCGGAACAACGTCCCGCTGCCCTTGTAGAACTTGAGGAAGAACTCCACATAATTGAGACGGATGGATTGGATCGTGCCCGATATCGTACTCAGGAGGAAGATGAGGAGATTGGACAGGGCCATCAGGACGATGCCGATGATGATGCCCACCACGGAGCCTGGGATGATGAAGTAGGCCAGGGCGATTCCATTGAGCGCGAAGATGACGGCCTCTTCCGCGACGCCGATGCCCGCGAGACGCGCGTAGGAGATCACGTTCGCGAGGAGGCCGAAGACCTCCATGATGTGAAGTCCGCCCTCCGTCGCTAGGACGAGACCGATGCCGCCCACGAGGAGGCCGATTGCGAGGTTCGGGATCTGATTCGCGGCGGTGAACCCCATGCTGTCCATCGCGATCCCGGCGCGGGGGACCCACCCGAGGGGTCCGTTCCAGATGAGGTAGCCCCACGTCCCGGGCCAGCGTGCCGCGCGGACGATCAAGGTGATGTACAGGCCGAACAGGATGAGGAACCAGCCGAACTTGCCCAGCGCGTGCTTGACGCTGTGTCGAATGTCGTCGAAGACGCCGATGATGAACCCCGTGCCCAGGTGGAGGAAAGCCACCGACACGGACATGATGATGAAATCGGGAACCTGGTGGAGCTTCTCGATGATCGGGACGATCGGGAGATTGAGGTGGAGGATGTTGTCGGACCAGTTGAACGCCTCCGCCGCGGAGGTGGGATTGATGGGGGAGTGGAACGGGATGCCGAACGCCTCAGCGAAGAGGAAGGTCCCGAAGATCGTCGCCCAGAAGCCGCCCCAGACGAACGCGACGAGGAGGTTCTTCCAGAAGTCCCACGGCCGGTCCTTCCAGCGACGCAGGAGCCAGATGCCGTACGCCATCCAGATGATCCCGTACCCCGCATCTCCGACCATGATGCCAAACATCATGGGGAACGCGAGGGAGAACACGAGGGTCGGATCGATCTCGTGGTAGCTCGGGGTGCCGAACATGTTCACGAGCATCTCGAAGGGCTTCACGGGCTTCGGGTTCTTCAAGAGCACCGGGGGTTCCGGCTTCGGCTCCGCGTGCTTCTCCGACCCATTCTCGCCGATTTCCTCGAGTTCGGAGACGAACGTGTCCGGGACCTTCTCGAGCTCCCCTTTCATCCGGGGAAACGTCTCCGCGGGGACCCAGCCCTCCACGATGAACGTGTGCTCCGTGACGGCGAACCGCAGCGGGGCCTCCGCCTTCTCCACCTCGACCTCCAGGTGGACCTTCGCGGTGGCCAGGAAGGACGCGTACCGCTCGCGAAGGGTGCCCAAACGCTCGTCGATCTCGAGGTGGCGTTTCTCCCAGCGCTCCTTCTCCGCGAGGGATTCGGCGAGCGACTCCCGCGGATGGCCATGGCCTTCCGGAATCGGCACGCTCGTGAAGCCCTGTTGGCCCAAGACGTCCCGCACGGCGGCGACGCTCGTCTTGGGGACGAACACGGCCGCGAACCCGGGGACGGTGAACATCTCGTACTCCGGCGTGACTTTCTCCAAGCCAGCGATCTCGCGCGGCGCCTTCCCCACGAGGACCTCGAGCGTGTCGTATCCGCGATAGTCCTCGAAGTCGAGGGGAAGCTGCGCGAACGGAGTGAGTTCCTCGATATTGTGAGCGAGCTCCTGGAGGAGGCCTTGAACCTTCTTCCGCGCCGCGTCCTCCTCAGAGATGTTCAGTTCCAGCGAGAGGATCTTCTGACGCACGTCCCCGCTGAGGGGCTCAAGGGGCATGGACGTCTTCGGCTCCTCGACCTGAAGGACGTTCGCGATGGAACGAAGCTTCACGAGGATCTCGGAAGCCTCTGTGGCTGTGGGCAGCGGCTTGCCGATCTCCAGGTCCTCTTGGCCCGCGACATGGTCGACGATGTGGAGCAGCTTGAGATCGTAGAGGACGGTCACGGTCCCTTCGAGGCCATCTCGCGGGCCCACGATGAGGACGCGGGCCATCGGGGCGGGTCTAAGCATTCACCGCACCCTTGAACTTCTCTAGGAGCCGGTCGACCGCCCGCTCGATGTTCGCCTCCGCTTCCTTCCGAAGGGCTTCGGCTGCCTTCCGCCCGGCGGCCAAGATGCGTTCGCGCTCACCTGCGGTGGACGCATCGATTCGACGGAGGATCTCCTCCTGCTTCTGCTCCGCGGTCTTCCGGAGCGATTCGCGGAGCTCGAACCCCTTTCGGCGGGCTTCGCGGAGGATGCGTTCCCTCTCCTCGAGGGCTGCCGCTTTCTCGCGACGGACTTCCTCCTCCGTCTCCTTGATTCTATGGAGAGTTTCCTCCTTCTGCATGGAGTCCAAGCCGCCGTAAACCCGGGCACGTTATAAGCGTTTGGTAGGTGTCCAATGGAAGCCGCACCGAGTGCGATTGAGGCCAGCCAAACGACCCGTTGTGAGCTATTTTTATGTAGCGTTTGAAATGGAAATCCGACGGTCCGTGCGATGGCTCGCCCGGGCCGCGACCGCCGAGACCGAAGAGACTGGCGAGGCGCTTGGGCCGGGCCACTCAATCATCCGTGTACGCGTCGGCGAATCGGGTTTGAGGGATGCCGAAATGCCGAGCGGGAGCGCGCCGTGGCCGGCCCGATACGCGCTCCCTCATCACAAGGTTTAAGTCCAATCCTTCTTTGTCGCAATCACCCGGAGGCGCTCCACGGCGAACCGGGGCCAAGAGGGTCGTGGGATGAGGACCTTTGTTCTGCTCGTAGCGGCAGTGATGCTGACCGTTTCCGCGCTTCCCGCGGCCGGTACCCCCGCCTCCGCCGCTTCGGCCATTCCCGAGCTCAAGATCACCATCCTCGGCGAACAAAACGGGACATCGTACCAGTTCGCCCCAAGTCGAGTTCTCCTCCCCCAAGTCCCAATCCTCCTGAACATCACCTTCATCAACAATCAGTCGGCGAACAGCACGGTCCGCCACACATTCTCGATCGACAGCGCGAGTGCCAAGAACATCATCAGCTACGACTTGCTCGCCCAGGAGAACGTGACGTTCGATATTCGCGTGAACTCGATGACGAACATCACGTGGAATGGCACGTCCTTCACGCCGGCCGTCGGCCCGACCGGGGGGATCCGGTTCTACTGCGTATACCATCTCCCGAACATGGTCGGGGAGCTGACCCTGGCGGGCGCCCCCACGACGGCGGGGCCGGAGCAGAACGGGATCTTCCTCCGAGCCTACTGGATCGGCCTGATCGGGATCGCCGCGATGCTCGTCTGGATCGGCATCAGCTACTACATCATCAAGAGCTCAACGCCCCGCTTCAAGGACAACCGCGACCATGTGAGGAAGGGTCTCCCGTGACCACGCTGATCCGGAGCGACGCCCCCCGACGGAGCGCGATGGCGGCCGTCGCGATCGCGGGCCTCGTGATCGGCGGCCTCTGGTTCAGCGCCCTGAGCGTCTTTCTCGCCCTCCAGGCAGCGAGCGGGGTTTACCCGAACGACGTGAACGTCTACATGGCCCTCTTCCTCGGTATGGTCTTCGTGTGCGCGACCGTGGCCGTGGACATCTATCGCAGAGAGTTCATGCCGGACGAGCTCATCCATAAGATCCGGCGGCCCAAGCTCGTGCCGCCCCGCATGTTCCGCTGAGGTGTCCGATGAGCTGGGAGAAGGGGGAGAAAGAGAAGCGGTGGACCCGGCGTGAGTGGGTCAAGATGAGCATGACCCTTGGCACGGTCGGGGCCCTTGGTGGCCTCGGCGGCCTCCTCAACGGACAGCTCCTGCCTCCTCCGATCCAGGTCAGCGGCGAGGTGCGAGAGGGCCTTTACTACACGAAGTTCCCGACCCCGCAGTGGTGGAACGACAAGGACGGCACCCCCGTCAAGATCGCGGACTTCAAGCTCTGGGACGGGGCCACGGCGGTCTGGAAGGGGCTGTACCAGAACAATCAGCTCCTCCCCGGGACGGGCTTCCCCTGCATCGTGATCCGGATCCCGTTCAGCGCCCCGGAGTTCACCTTCCCCGACGCGCCGACCCT
>JBGPGA010000170.1:0-4966 GCA_041483635.1 Thermoplasmata archaeon | reverse complement strand
CGATGCGCTCGAGATCCTCGCGAAGTTTCAAGATGTGCGGCGGGAGCTGTTCGCGTTGATCCGCTGGCTCAGGGGGCTGGACTGCACCGCGTTCCTCCTGGGCGAGCTGCCCAGCGATGACGGGGGAAGCGCGCGCCAGATCTTCGCGAAGCACAAGGAGGAGTACCTCGCGGATGGTGTCGTGCACCTCCGGCTTGCGCGGCAGGGCGAGTTCGGCATGCAGCGGCAGCTTCGCATCGTCAAGATGCGCGGGACGCGTCACGACACGGACTACCACGCGCTCGTGTTCGACAACGGATTCAAGGTCACCCGGATCATGGCGTGAGGCCGCTCAGTCGCGGACGACGAAGTCCTCGATGCGGTCCTTCGCCTTCTCGCGGCCCTCATGGTGCTTCTTGAGGAAGGGCTTCACGAGCCCCCAGAGCTCTTGTTTGCATTCGCCGCAGAGGCGCTCCCCGGATCGGCATGTCCGCTCGACCTCAGCCAGGTGCGCGTCGTCCAGGTCGAAGATGTACTCGTAGAAGTTGAAGATGGGACAGACAACCGGATTCGCTCCGAGGCGGCGCTGCTCCTCGACGGTGGCTCGGCCTCCGGTAAACGCGTTCTGGATCTTCTTCTCGGCGGCCTTCTCCGTGTCCGTGGTGAAGATGCTTGACTCCGGGATCGACGCAGACATCTTCGCATCGGGGCCCTGCAGGCTCATGACGAGCTTGTTGTGGATCAGGGCCGGCTTCGGGAAGCCCAGCCTCGGGGCGACGTCCCGGGCGACGCGAAAATGGGGATCCTGGTCGATCCCGCACGGGATCAGCACGGGCACGGGTTTCTTCTCCAGGACGCTCGGGAGGAACGCGGGAGCCGCCTGGATGCTCGTGTAGAAAATCTCCCCGATGTTGTTCGAGTTCGTGAACCCGAACACCGCCTGCGTGGTCGAGAACGTGATCCGTTTCGCCGCCTCGACGGCGATCGGGTAGAGGTGGTGGATGTATTCCGTGTCCACGATGATTCGCGTCAGCTTCGGGTCGAAGCCCATCGCGATGATATCCAGGATGTTCTCGTACCCGACTTTCGTGGCCTGCTCGAGGTCCTCGAAGTCCTTGAAGAGAAACTTCTCGTCGTCCGTGATTTGGAAGTAGAGGGTTGCCTTAAACTTCTCCTGAAGCCAGCGCGTGAAGAACCAGGGGAGCATGTGGCCGATGTGGATCCCGCTTGACGGTCCGCGCCCCGTGTACAGGGCGAAAGGATGTCCCTCCTCCGACTCGTCGAGGATCCAGTTCAAATCACGGTGGCTGTAGAAAATCCCGCGGCGGAGCATGAAGTGGAGGTCGCCCGTGCGCCGTCGGATCCGCTCGAGGATCTCCGGCGTGATGCGCTCCGTCCCAAACTGGGTGATCAGGCGATCGTAGTCGATCGAGCCCTTGACCTCCCAGGGCGTGACCACGAAATCCTCGGGCATTTGCGCTGAGTATCCGGGGCTCGTAGATAAATGCATTCCATCTGCGAGGGTCAGGACTTCGCGGATATCCACGAACGCCGTGCGTGGAGGAACAGCGCCACGAGGGCTACCGCCGCGCCGTCGACCAGGATGAACAGGGGATTCCAGAGGACGGCGCCGAGCGCCATGAGAGCCGCCCCGAACGCAATCCCGATGACCAGCGACTCGTCGTCGCGGCCTTCCTTCCACAGATCGCCTCGAACGACCTGCCGGCGGTAACTGCGGGAGCCCACGAACAGGGTGGGCGAGTACCGGTACAGGTTCGAGAACCCGGTCCACGCGAGGAGCGAGGCCAGGATGTATGCGAACCCGCCCCAGAGATAGACCAGCATCGTCACATACAGGAACGGGAGGCGAGCGAAGACCGCGACGATGACCGCGAAGATCAAGAAGACCAGGCAAATCGCGACGTACGTCTTCGCGAAGTCGGCCACGCCCCGGGCCATCGGATTCCCATCATCCCATGCCTGCGCTTAAGGATTGGCCGGGGACGTTCACACCATGATTGCATGGCGGCCCCGCATGTCCGCCTCCGTCTGCCGGAGGCGTTCCATGACCTGAGCCACGATCCCGTCCAGGAGGATCAGGCACGCGTCCTCGAACAAGGTGCCCAGGGGCGCGAGACGCGACTGGTCTGCCCCGCCGTTCGCCTGAAGGAGGAGGACGATGTTGCTCGCATGGGAGAGCTTCGAGCCACGCACCCCCGTCACGGCGATGACCTTCGCTCCGACCCGGCGCGCGATGTTCGCGACCTGGTTCGCGCTCATCGTGGCGCCCGTATTCGAGACGATGAGGACCGCATCGCCGTCGCGCACGACGGGGGTGATTGTCTCGCCGATGAAGTAGCAGTCGATCCCGAGTTGGACGAGGCGCATCGCGAAGGCGCGGGCGGCAAGGCCGCTGCGGCCGACCCCGTACACGAAGACATTCTTGGCCGACACGACGGTCTCCACGGTCTCGTCGATCTCCCGCGTGCGATCCACACTGAGGGCCTTGGCCAAGTTGTCGATGAGGAACGCATACGCGTCCGCGGCGGCTCCTTTCGTCGGGGCGACCGCGCTCACCGCCTTCGGACCTCCTTCTCCGGCTTCTCGGCCTTCTCCTCCGCCTCGGGCTTCGTGGGGCGGATTAGGCGCTTTGCAAGGACACGCTCCAGGATGACCTTCATGTACATCGCGTCGTGCTCGAGGAGCGGGGAGGACGAGACGATCGTCAGGTCATAGTCCTCATCGAGCAGGCATTCGGCCAGGGGCTCGAAACGGAGGTCGCCCTTCTTGATCGGCGTGTACCGCAGTTCGTTGCCGTCCGCGTGCTCGACGCCCGAGAAGTGGGTATGGAGATGTCCGTCCTCGGCGACCTTCTCAACCTTCCCGAGGACGTCATCGAAGTCCTCCGGGCGTTTGAACAGCCCGAACCCACGCGCGTGGACGTGCGCGAAGTTGAGGACGGGAGCGATGCCCTTCACGTTCTTCGCGAGCTTGAGGATCTCATCGAGGCTGCCGACGACCTCCCGGCGCCCGCTCGCCTCAATGCCGAGGCGCGCGTGGATCTTGGCCTTCTTGTACCAGTCCCGCAGGGTGCGGAGGTTCTTCTGAATCGCGTCCAGCGCGACCTTGGGCTCGACCTCGCCGAACATCCCGAGGTGCGTGATGACCATCCGGGCCCCCATCGCCTCCGCGAGCATCCCCGCCCACATGACGCTCTGCATGCTCTTCGTCGCGAGTCCGTCCGCGTCGGCGAGGTCCATGTAGTACGGGGTGTGCAGGGAGAGCTCGATGTCGAGCTCTCGCGCGAGCACGCCGAGGTATTCGAGCTCGAGGTAGTCGCGGGCGACGCCCGAGGCGAGGCTGTAGAGCACGTCGCCCTTCTGGATCTTCTCGTGGAGGGTCGAGAGCAGGACCTCCTTGCGCTCCTCCTTGCGGCCCACCTGGACAACGAGCTCACCCGGGATCTCCCGGGGCGTGAGCCCGATGTCCTCGTCGCTGGCGTATCGCTCGTTGAGGTTCACGCGAACGAGCTGGACCTCCATCGCGGTCAGCCCGAGGTTGTGGATATCCTCGATTCCGTCTCGGAGGGTGCGGCCCTTGCAGGACAAGGGGATGCCCGAGGGGCCAAATCGTATCATTTCGGCACCAACAATGTGCCCTCAGCCAAGGACTATTATTCTGCGTCGGATGATATTAGTACTTTTGCGGAAACAGACGGAACGCGAGAAACACGGACCCCGAAACAAGCGCATCGCCCCACGCCTCTCCGGCCCGCAGGGCGCGCGAGCACGAGAACCTTTCGGCGGTGCGCCGCGCGTCGCGTTCTCCAGGGGAGGGCGCCCAAACCTTTATATCGAGCACGGGTTTAACGCCGCTTCGCGAGGCCCTTCTCATGGCCAGGACCCCCAAGACGAACTCTCAACTCACCCGGGTCGTCCACGAACTGCGGGAGCTTTCCCGCGAGAACGGGGTCGCGATCTGGCGGGACGTGGCGGACCGCCTCGAGCGCTCGCGCAGGAACTGGTCCGAGGTCAACCTCTCTCGCGTGAGCCGGTACGCGGCCAGGGGAGAACAGGTCGTCGTCCCGGGCGTCCTGCTCGCGACGGGGGACCTGAGCGTGCCCGTCACGGTCGCCGCATTTCGCGCGTCCGCGGCCGCCCGGAAGAAGGTCGAGGCCGCCGGCGGGCGGTCCCTGAGCCTCCTCGAGCTTGCCGTCCAGAACCCGAAGGGGAGCGGCATCCGGATCCTGGGGTAACCATGGCAGTCATCATTGACGGAACGGGTCATGTCCTGGGACGTCTGTCCTCCGAGGTCGCGAAGCGGATCCTGCGCGGGGAGGAGATCGTCATCGTCAACGCGGAGAAGACGATCATCACGGGCCGGCGGAGCCGGGTCTTCAACGTCTACAAGCACAAGAGGGAGCTCGGGAGCACCGCGAGCCGCATGCGCGGCATCGGTCCGTTCTACCCGCGACGCCCCGACATGATCCTCCGCAGGACGATCAGCCGGATGGTGCCCCACCAGCAGGCCCGCGGCCGCGAGGCGCTCAAACGCCTCCGGGTCTACATGGATGTGCCCGCCGCCTACAAGGAGGGACCGTTCGAAGTCATCCCGACGGCGAAGCGTCCGCCGCAGGGACCCGTCATGAGCCTGGGGGAGATCTCCCGGATGCTCGGCTCCAAGTTCTAGGTGGCAAGATGGCGAAGACGATCGTGGCGAGCGGGAAGAGGAAGACGGCCGTGGCCCGGGCCAGCGTGACGAAAGGCCGGGGCATCGTGCGCGTCAACAGCGTCCCCGTCGAGATCTTCCCGCACGAGCTCGCCCGGATGAAGATCCTCGAACCCCTCAAACTCGCGGGCAAGAAGGCCGAGACGGTCGACATCGATGTGAACGTCCAGGGAGGCGGCGTGATGGGGCAGGCGGACGCGATCCGCACGGCCATCGCGCGGGGCCTCGTCCAGTACCTGAACGACCAAGACCTGGAGCT
>JBGPGA010000169.1:0-4969 GCA_041483635.1 Thermoplasmata archaeon | reverse complement strand
TCCCGATTCCGGCGGCCGTGGAGCGCAGCATGAGGATGGAGAGGCTCGCGTGGTCGAAGTTGCTCTCGTTCACCTGTCCGACGAGGGAGCTCGGGTTCGAGGGCCCGATGTTGGTGGAGGGCGTCGCGGTGAAGTTGAGGATGAGCGGAGCGACCGTGTCCCGCACGAGACTGAAGTTCAGCCAGATCGTCGCTCCCGCCGAGGGGTTGATCGACGCGACCCCCGCCGCGTATCCGTAGGCCGTCACGCGGACGGTCTGGGGATAGGTGACCGTCGAGATCTGATAGAATCCCGTGCCGTCCGTGTAGTCAGCGGGCGCGAAGGAACCGAACCCTGAAGCCCGAACGAGCACGAAGGTCAGGGACGCATTCGAAGCCGCATCTTGGACGTATCCCTTGACGGTCACGTTCGCGGCCCAGTTCGGGACGAGCTGGATGGCCACGTCCGCGGACCCGACGACGAGTGCCATCGTCCCCGACCAGGTCAGGTAGCTAGGCGCCCATCCCGCGACCGTTAGCGGGAGCCCGCTCGCGACGTTCACGACGCTCACGCCGCTCGCGTTCGTGGTCCCGTACGCGAGCCCGAGTTGCCACGACACGGAAAGGGTGGCCCCCGAGATGGGAAGGCCTGTGAGCCCATCCGTGACCGTCGCGCGGAGCGGGGCGCTGACCCGAGCAAGGCTCAGGTTGACCCAGGTCGTGGCGTAGGGCTGCGTCGCGAGGTACGCAACGGTGCCCGCGTAGGGAGCATAGCCCGTGACGGTGAGCGTGATGGCCGGTGTC
Organism: Thermoplasmata archaeon; assembly: GCA_041483635.1. GTDB lineage: Archaea > Thermoplasmatota > Thermoplasmata > RBG-16-68-12 > RBG-16-68-12 > RBG-16-68-12. Next base: position 4,187 of record JBGPGA010000169.1, on the reverse strand, counting down.
GGTGGCAGGGTGAGGGAGAACAGTCCGCTCGCGCCGGAGACGGCGCTCGTCCCGTAGCCCGATCGGGCGTCGTACGCATAGATCCCCACGCTCGTGACGGGGCTTCCCGTCGTCCCGTCCGTGAGGTACCCCTTGACGGTCGAGACCAGGGGCCAGAGCGTCACGTTCTTCCAGCTAACGGTGCCTGCAGAGAGGAAGACGTACGAGTACCACGACGCGTACCCGGTCATCGTGATCGAAATCGAGTAGTCGTCGGGCGGGAGGGGAATCGCGAACGACCCGAAGGCGTTCGTGACGGCTTGATCGTAATAGCCACCGGAGAAGATCGGCGTAGGTGCGATGAGCGTCCCGGGGATTCCGGCTCCTGTGACGCCGTCCCGGACATACCCACGCACGCCCGTTGTGAGGGGGAGCAGGGCGAGGGTTGCGGAAAAGGACCCGGCCCAGAACACGTACACGTTCGCGGTGCCCGGAGCGTATCCGGGCGCATCGCCGACGAGGAAGATGGTCGCGACGGGTACACGAATCGAGAAGGCGCCCGTGGCGTTCGAGGTCGTCGAGGCGATCTGGAGACCGCCGGTGGACGCCGTGATCGTGGCGCCTGCGAGATGGGTGTAGTTGCCCGCGTCCTCGACTGTGCCGTTGATCCAGGAGACGAGGGGATTCGGGGTGAGTGAGATGTTGAGCCAGCTTACCTGTCCTGCGTTCAGGTAGAGGTAGGAGTAGCTGTACGGCGTGTAGTTCAGGATGCCGTCCGTGGTGAGCTGGTACGTGCCCGGGGTCACGTTCAGCCGGTAGAACCCGGAGGCGTTCATCCCGCTCGCGTTCGCGTACAGGGCGCCCGAGGCCCAGGACGGCGGGGCGACGACGATGCGCCCCACGGTCACGGCGGCACTCGTCACGCTGTCCTTCACGTACCCCTGGAGGCGGGCGGACCGGCTGGCGGCCAGGTTTAGGGACATGTTCAGCCAGGCCATCTGGCCGGACCCGACCCGCAGGCTCGTCGTGTTCAGGTAGTACGCGGGGCTTGAGACCTTCACGGTGTAGAGATGATTGGGCACGGAGAGCGCGTAGTGGCCGCTGCCGTCCGTCGACGCCCGGAAGTTCCAGGCGAGGTCGGTCGCGGTGAATTGGACCGATGCGCCCGGGATTGGCGTTCCCGCCGGTGCGGCCGTGATGAATCCCTGGACCGTCGCGTTGCCGCCCGAGCCTGCAGCGAGCCCTGCGGGGATGAGCAGGATCGCCGCGAGGATTGCGACGGCGAGGGAGGAGTTCCACGTGATTCGGCGACAGGACGAAGACGACGTCCGCATGTAGTCAACCACCTGGGGGTCCGGCCCGAGTGTGTGGACGCCGTCGGAAGGTCCCCTCTTAAGCACTGCGGGAAAATTATCGCAGGGGAGAACGGTAGTTCCCTTTTCCTGAGGACCCGCGGCGCCGTCTCAGTCCGAACCGGCTTCTTCAACCCGCTTCAGGACCCGAAGAGCGGTCAGGGTGATCCACTTGCTCGGCTTGCCTTCCTCCTCGAGGGCGAACCGTCTCGACGCCTTGGTGAAGCGGTAGCCCGCTCCGGCGCCAAGGTCCGGATGGACCTTGTCGAGGAGCCATGTACCATCGGGTCGACGTTTCTTCTGCACGATCTCAAGGGCAGGCCGGAGTCGCCGGTCTCCGCCGTAGCCCAGGGCCGTCAGCATCTCTAGGCCCACGAGCAAGTCGTAGTAGTAATGGACCGGGTAGTGGAACCGGAACCACGGGACATATCGGCGGCCCTGATGGAAGAGCTCGCGCTCGAGGAAGAATTCCGCGCCCGCCTCAACGGAGCGTTGGATCCGTGGCGTCCATCGGGCACGCGGGAGCGCCGTGTACGCGTACAGCCCCTCCCAGGCGTCAAGGGTTCCGCGCCCAAACGCCTTCTGGTAGAAGCAGTGCCAGCCGCCGTCCTCCATCTGATGCTCGACCAGCCAGTCGAATGCGGAGCGGACGCGCGGGTCGTCCCCGAACCCACAGCGCGCAAGCGTCCTCGTGAGGTTCCCGGTGAGGCAGAGCTCGCTCCGCGCGCTCTCGACGTCGTCGAACCCTCCATCCTTCCGGGCGTAGTCGGTCAGGAAGAGTTCGCACGTCCGTCGGATCCGGGGATCCTGAGCAGTCATGCCGAGGTCGGAGAGGACGATTAACCTCCAGATTGTCGCGGTGTACTTGGGGCGATATAGGTCCTTCCGCGATTCCCAAAAGCCCTTGGCGTGCTGCCGCATGAGGATGTCTCGCACCCACCCTCTTCGCGGGATTGCGGCCCGCGCCTCCCGGACCTCCGCATCCCTCGCCGGGCGGTCGAAGAGATCGACGAGCGTCCGGTAACGAACCGCCGGCTGATCGGGCGCCAGCAGCCAATCGAGGACCGCCTCCTTGTCGTTCACCATCGTCGCATCAGAACCCGATCGCCCCTTTAGGGCTTTGCCGTCCATGGGCGGCGCTGATGGCATTGTCGTCGTGCCTGCGCCGCCTCGCCGGTCTCGTGGATCATGTCGAGCTGTGTAGGGATGGCTAGATTCGCTCATGAGCGGTTCGTGGCCGCCGATTAGTTTGCGCCATCGAGAAGCTTCTCCGTGCTGTCCCCGCCCCGATTCAGTTCTCGCGGGATGAGACGAGGTCGGTCGAACAGGAGCATGAGGAGGGGCGTGCCGAGTGCGACGAAGCCCAACAGGTTCAGGGGATGGAGCGAGACGAGGGCGACTCCCATGGACACGTCGCAGGCGATGTCCAAGGCACGGCCCTTCGTGGTCCGGTCCCCCGTCACGAGGAAGACCGCCCTCCCGAGTGCGCCCCGCAGGACGTACACGACGCTGATCGTGAAGAGACTCATGAAGGCGACGGAATTCACGAGCAAGGCGGCCAGCCTGCGGCCCCGTGGGAGGGTGAAGAACGGGAGGAGGGGCGAACCCATGGCGAGAATCGAGAGAGCCAGGAGAGGCGGGGTGACCGGGACCGGGATGAAGTGGACGCTGATGATGAACAGGGAGAGCAGGACGGTCATGGGGAGGGAGAAGGCTGGGAGCAACAGGTCGAGCCGCTCGTACCAGGCAAGCGGGGCGGTGAGGATGCGGCCGAGGTAGAGCCGGAGGAACTGCGCGGTCCCCATGGCCCACTTCTTGTGCCTCCTCCGGAATGCCGAGAAGGATTCGGGGAAAGCCTCCCCGCAGACGAGGTCATCCGCGAAAACGCCGCGGAACCCGACGCGGGCGAGTTCCACGGTCAGAGCGATGTCCTCCGAGACGATCTCCGGGAACCCGCCGACACCTCGCACGGCCTCGGTCCGCAGCAGCGCGCCGTGGCCGAGGAAGTTGACCACGCCGTGGTTGTTGCGATACTTCTGGTAGACTTTCCAGTGCAGGTCAACCCCGTGTCCCATCGCCCCGGTCCACAGAGATTGGCGATTATAGGCGTAGTGGGAGGCCTGGACGAAGGCGATGCGGTCCTTCACGAAGTACTCGAGGGCGCGGTCGAGGAAGTCGGCCGGGACGATCTCGTCTGCGTCCACGACGGCGAAGAACTCGCAGTCGAGCGAGGGCAGTACATCGTTGATGGCCCCGGCCTTGAATCCTCGGCGCTCCCGCCGACGGACTACTCTGACACCGTGCTCTGAGGCCGCCCGGTCGACTCGGGCGCGAGCCTCCGCCCTCGTGCTGTCGTCCAGGACGAGGACTTCCTTGCGTGGGTACTCGAGGCGCAGCACGGAGCCAAAGGCGCGCGCGTCGAAGTCGTTGCACGTCGCGTAGATCACGGTCACTTTCGGCAAGTCGCCGAGTATCCGTCGTGGAAGCTCAGATCTCCGATACGTGAAGGACGTGATGAAGATCACGAGGTTGAAAGCCCCGTACAAGGCGCCCAGCGCGAAGAAGGGAAGAGCCAGGATAGCCGTCGTCCCGGTGAGCGTTGCAGCCACGGACAGGGTGAGGGCCCCCGCCAAGGCGACGATGGCCACGTAGGGATTCAGCTTCACGCCTCATCCCGCTCCTGGGCCGGTGCGGGGCCGAAGCGTGACGGCGAATCCACCGGCACGCCGCGACCACAGGGGCGTTCGTCGCTTCCCACGGGGCCGAGTTACTATCACGATAGTTATTAAGCTATGCCCCTATTGGGCGTGCAGCATGCAGGTCTGTGTGGACATCTCGGTGCGGTCGATGCCCCCG
>JBGPGA010000168.1:0-5017 GCA_041483635.1 Thermoplasmata archaeon | reverse complement strand
CTCGATGAGGGATGTCAGGCTGTGGCTGCTCCCGCTCGCCGTCGGGAGCGTGAGCTACAACGTGATTGCCTTGTTCGGACCGCAGCTCTTGCACGAGGTCTACGGTGTCAATCCCGGCATCGCGGGCCTTGTCGTCGCGGTCTGGCTCGGGATTGGGACGGTGATCGCGCTCTCCTTCGGGCGCTTGAGTCGGCGGTTCGGCCGTTTCGGCCTGACCGTATTCGCCTACGCGTCCGTCGGGCTCGCCTGCCTCGGAGCTGCCACCCTGGCCAACGAGTGGCTCATCCTCGCGATGATTTGGACTCTGGGCGCGGGAATCTTCCTGACCTATCCCGCACTCTTCGCGTTCGCCTCGCAGGCGAGCCACCGCCGCCTTCAGGGAGCCGCCTTCGGAGTTGTGTTCTTCTTCCAGCTCCTCGGGGGGGCCCTCGGCTCTTTTGCCGCGGGGTCCCTGTCCGATGTGTTCTCGTCAAGTCCCCTGCTGAAGTACACCGCACCGTTCTGGTTCGCCGCGGTCGTTTCCCTCGTTACTGCCGGCTACTTGATTGTCCTGCGCAACAGGGTGACTCCCCGGAACGACGTAGGATCACTTACGTCCCCCATGCCGTAACGGCTTAGGGGAGGATCGGCTCCGGTTTCGCCCGGAACTGGGCCAGGATTCCGAGGCCGATGCCGATGATCGCAGGGAGCACGGCGACGAGGTACGAGAAATCCTCGCGGACCAAATTCCTCGCGAGGAAGAGAAGCAGCGTAAGGAGACCCGCGCCTGATCCGAGGACGATGAGGATGCGGCCGATTCGCACGCGGTCCGTCGAGATGAAATAGGCGCCGATGAGGACCGCGACGCCGCCGAGGGCGGCGATGCCGCCGAACACTCGCGATAGGATGAGCAGTGCGGGCTGCGGCCCGAACCAACCCTCGAGAAGCTCGAAGAAGTGGTCGACTCCGGCGAGCCCGGAATATCCGACGACGAGGAGGAGAATCCCGCCGGCCACGGCCAGGAGCGCGGCCTGGATGTTGACTTTCACTGATCACCGCTGCGCGAGGAGGGACTGCATGGCCCGCAGGTTCGCCGGGTGGGCCTCGAAGTAGCGGTGCACGGGCGCGAGCTCCGCGTTGAGAGCGGCCGCGACGCCCGCCTTGAGGTCCTTCGGGTGGAGCTCTCCCTGCCTGTAGACACTCGTGAGCTCCGCGTACGAGCGGAACGTGACCTCCCCGCCGAACCTCGCGTCGCGCGGGATCGTCAGGGACCCCCTTCGGGGGAAGAGGATGAGCTTCGCAATCCCGAGGATGGGGTTGTCATCGGTGTCCTTGGGTGGGCAGAACGCCTTTCCAATCTTCCGCTCGACCTCCGCAGGCGGGTCGTTGATCAGGATGCTCGAGTCGGGCTTCGACTTGGACATCTTGCCCGCGACCGGGTCCATGCGGCCGCCGCCCTCAAGGCCCGGGAGGAGCGGGGTGTGCAGGGCGACGACCTGCTTCCACCCGAGCTTCGGCGCGACGTCGCGGTAGAGCATGTGCGCGTGCCGCTGATCCATGCCGCCGTACGCAAGGTCGAGGTTCATCCAGGAGATGTCCGCGACCTGCATCGCCGGGTAGATGAGCTTCGAGGCGTCCAGGTCCGCCTCCTCCTCCTTGCGGCCCATGATCGTGAGGGCACGACGGATCCGCGCGACGGTCGAGGCCTTGGAGACCGAGATGACCTTCTGCCAGTACTCGGGATGAGTCACGAACTCGTTCGCGTACAGGAACTCGACCTCGTCGGGCGCGCCGAGCGCGCGGAACCCATCGCGGAAGTACTCGGCGCAGGTCTGGATCGCCTCCAGGTTCCCGCCCAGCTTGTCGTTAATGTACGCGTGCCAGTCCGCGAGGAAGATGATCGCGTGGAACCCCGCCTTGACGAGGTCCGCGATCTTCTGGCCGACGATGAAGCCGGTCCCGACGTGCATGAGGCCGGACGGCTCTAGCCCGATGTAGGCGCGCGGGGTGCCGCCTTTCTCTAGGAGAGCTCGGAGTTCCTCGCGGGTGACGACCTCTTCGGTCGAGCGGAGCACGAGGTCCAGGCGATCCTCCGCCGTCATCGCGTCACGGAACCGGGGCGGCCGGGATAAACCTTTCAGCCGTGCCGCTTGCGCTGCGCCTTCTCTTTGAGGTTCCGCGCCGCACGTTCCGTCGAGTCCGCGACCTTCTCGACCGCAGGGGTCACGGCCTTGATCGTTCGGTCCGCAGCCTCCTTCGTCACCCGGACGACCTTCTCCGCGGCCGGCCGGACCGACCGGGCGAGGTCGTCGGCGACCGGCTTGAGTGCGCGGGCGGTGTCCTCGACGGCGGGGCGGATCGCCTTGACCGTCTTGTCGACCGTGGGTCCGATCGCTTTCGCGGCGCGGTCCAGCGCCTGCCCGGTCGTGTTCGCGACGTTCCGCGTCGCGCGGCCGAGCGTCTTGATCACGTGGTCGACGGGGTTCACGACCGCGGCGCACTGGGTGCAGTACGTGGCGCCCTGGGGGAGTTCGGAGCCGCATTGGGGGCAATACATCGGGTTCATCGCTCCACGCTAGGCCTTCAACCTATAATCCTTTTCCTTCGAGAGGGTCGGGACCCGGTCATCCTCGTACTCATTTGAGGGTCTCGAACGCCGCCGCGAACTTGTTCGCGTGGGCGTGCTCCGCCTTCGTCAGCACGTCGAAGTACTTCGCGATCTCCTCGAACCCTTCCTCGCGGGCGATCCGGGCGAAGGACGGGTACATCTCCGTGTATTCGTACGTCTCGCCGACGACGGACGAATGCAGCATGTCCTTCACGTTCGCAACGCTCGCGCCCGTGACGGGGTCGCCCATCTCCTTCATCGAGTCGAAGTGGTGGAACGCGTGCGCGGTCTCCCCCTCGGCGATGCCCTTGAAGAGGGCCGCCACCTCGGATAAGCCCTCCTCGTCCGCCTTGCGTGAGAAGTACAGGTAGCGGCGGTTCGCCTGGGCCTCCCCGGCGAATGCGGTCTTCAGGTTCTCGAGCGTCTTGGTGCCCTTCAACGTGGCCATGTCATCGGACTCCTGTCCCGGTGCGCGAGCGGCGCTGCCGCACGCGCCGGGTCCGCTTCCTAAATCCTGCCTAATGGACATGCCGCATGTAGAGTACGTAGGCGGGGCTTGCAGCCCAGGCGTTCACCGGGAGGGGGGAGCCCTGGGTCGCCGGCGGACTCGGGCTTCGAGGACGGCGTGGACGATCCCGGGCGCATACGACTTGACGATCCGTGAATGGATCGATTCGATGTCGTACCACTGACTCCGGGCTCCCTCGGTCAGGCGAGCGATGGGTGCCTTCGGGAACTGCTCCCGCGGACACAGCTCGTGGTAGACGACGAGGCCCGCCCCACGGAGGGACTCGAACGCGACGTCGACGTAGTCGCGTGCGGAAAAGTGGCCCATCAGGACGACATCGGCCACGCCGCGGGGCGCCGTCTCACGGCAGTCGCCGAAGAGGGGCACCACGTTCTCCGCGCGGTTGAGGCGGAGGTTCTCGAGGAGATAGTGATACGCGACGGGATTGAGCTCGCACGCGTACACCCTGGCCGGGCGGGCGTGCACCGCGATCGGGAGGGTGAAGTAGCCGATCCCTGCGAACAGATCGACCACGACGGCTCCGTCGCGGACTTTCGATGGAATCGACGTGCGCTCGGGGAGGTTGCCCGAGGAGAACATGATCTTCGCCACGTCGAACATGAAGCGTACGCCTCCTTCGACGTGGACGACCTCCATTCCCCGCCCCCAGAGGACGCGGACCTCCGGCGTGCGGAGGACGCCATGGATCCCGGACAGGTCCTCGACGACCGTGCGGGCATCGAGGATCTCGGCTAGGGCCGTGCCAATCGCCGCATCGTACTTGTGCGCCGCCTCGGAGAGCCGTACGACAACCACGTCTCCGAGCCGTTCCCACTTTGTTGGGGCGAGCTCCGGCGGCACGCCGTACCGCCGCACCCGCTCCCGGAGCTCCGACTGGGGGTCACGGGCTCGGGGCCGCGGTTCCCAGGTGTCCAGGTTCTCGATGCGTGCCCCGTACGCTTCGAGCGAGAGAGGCGGTTCGGCCGTCACGGGGATCAGCACCTCCGCCCCGCGCTTCATCATCCGGACGCCGCGGTCGACGATCCCCGCGCGGTGCAACTCCCGGCGAAGGTCCTCCGCCCGCCCGGCCGGCACCGCGACGGCCCGCATCCCGCGAACGTAGGGGCCACGGCCTCATCTCCCTTTCCTTCGGAGCCTGGGCGCGATAGCTATAAGAGGTCCCTTCCGCTTCGCGCCGTACCATGCGGGCGCCCGCCCTGCTCGTCGCCCTGCTCCTGGTCGTCGTCCTCCTGTCGTCCCCCGCACGCGCGGCGCAGGACTTTGGCGCGGTCGGGGTCGTCAGTCATCTCATCAACGTCGTCTCGACCCCTCAGCTCGAGCCGGGCCGGAGCGGGGACTTCGTCTTCCGGTTCAACTCGACCTACCCGGCGGGCATGCCCCTGCTGAACGTGCATCTCAACGTCAGCATCTACCAGTACCAGACAATCGACACCTCGATTCCGGTCGACGCGAACTGGACCTATCCGTATCCTCTGATCGCGACTCCGGCCTCAACCAGAGCCAGTCGGGAGTTTCACTGGGACCCGAGCGGCCCGGTGAACCCCCGGACTGTGACGAACCTGTCCTTCACGGTCGTCACCTCCGCCGACCCCAACCTGATGCCCTCCGGATCCGTCTTCTCCCAGGCGAGCTACGTCCTGCGGACGTGGCTCGAATTCGACGGGAACGTGAGCGGCAACCTGACGCACTTCCGCATGGCCTCCCCGGGCTTCTTCAGCGCGGCGAGGTGGAATCTCGCGAGCAACGCGAGCTACATCACTCCGTGCAACCCACCCGGGTGCCGCGGCAACCTGAACCTGACGGTCCTCGGGGTCGACGGGATCCTGCCCGACTCGTCTTTCGGCGTGAAGCAGCCAATCCCACAATGGCCGTTCTACCTGCTCATCGCGCTGGCCATCGTG
>JBGPGA010000167.1:0-5022 GCA_041483635.1 Thermoplasmata archaeon | reverse complement strand
GCGAGGCGGGAAGCGGCCGGATAGGCCTTTCGCGCTCGGGCGACCGCGGGGAGAGAGCCGGGACCGCCGTGTGGACTTAAATCTGGACCGACTATCCCGCGGGGATGACCGAGCAACGCACGGCTCTCGTCACAGGCGCGTCAAGCGGGATCGGACGGGCCATCGCCTTGCGCCTAGCCGCGAAGGGCATCAGAATGGCCCTCGTGGCGCGTCGCAAGGAGCGACTGGAACAGGTCGCGGCGTCGATCGAGAAGAAGGGCGGCACCGCGCTTCGGTTCCCGGGGGACGTGCGGGACCGGGAGCTCCCACCCAGGGTCGTCCAGGGAATGATCCAGAAGTGGGGCCGGCTTGACCTGCTCGTGAACAACGCAGGCATCGGGAACTACGCTCCCGTCGAGGACCTCTCGGAGGAATCCTTCCGCGAACAGTTCGAAACGAACGTCTTCGCGCCCTTCCTGTTCACCAAGGCCGCCGTGCCGGTCATGAAGAAGCAGGGGTCGGGACAGATCGTGAACATCGGGTCCGTGGTCGGGCTGATCGGGATCGCGCGGGGCACCGCGTACGTCGGGACGAAATGGGCTTTGCGGGGGATGAACGAGTGCTGGCGAGAGGAGCTCTATCCGCATGGCATCAAGGTCGCGTACATCGCCCCCGGGTATGCGATCACGGAGTTCGGCGGTCGCGAAGAGGACCTGGGCTCGCCGGACGCGGAGTGGGCGCTCACCTCAGACGACGTGGCGAAGGCCGTCGAGGCTGTCGTGGACCAGGGACCGAACTCGGACATCAAGGAAATTGTGATCCAAGTGCGCGACCGGAGTTGATGCCGTTCGGCCGTACCCCGCTTCGAAAAGAAAAGGGAGCCACGGAGGATTCCCCCCGCGGCCGGGTTGGGCGAGAACGGATTAGTGGCGTGCGCGCAAGACGAGGACCGTCACTCCCGCGATGGCGACGATCGCGATGATGACTCCTACGATGACAAGGGTGCTAGTCGCGCTTCCCGAGGGAGTCGCGGCGCCCGTTCCTTGGACCGTGAAGGTTCCCGTCATCGCGCTGCCGTGGATCGTGCACAAGTACTGGAACGTCCCGGCCTGGTTCGCCACGAAGGTCAACGTGGTCGTCGAGGTGAACTGCGCGGACAAGGGCTCGCCTGGATCGGCCCGGCCGTTCCCGTTGTAGTCGATGAGCAACTGGTGCGCGAACCCGTCCGTTGAGTGGAGGGTGATCGTCACCGTGTCACCTGCGTTCGCGGAGAGCCCGGGGCCCGGGTTCGACTCCGAGGTGCTCGCGAGCCCCCAGCCGCCCGCCAGCGATCCGTACAGGCCGTACGGGACGGTCGCGGCCTTGGCGGGGATGGCAGTCACGGAAATGAGACCGAGGGCCATCGCCCCGATCACGAACGCCAGCACGACGTTTCTTGCGGTGGTCATGTTACTATCCAAATAGTAACTCTGACTTGAACCTTTCCCCGAATGGGACCGTTTTCCCACGGGGAGAGGAGATCAGCCGCCGCCCACGATCGGGACGAAGGCCAACCGGTCGCCGTCCCGCACCTCCTGGGACATCGTGGCCCCCTGGAGGACGACGTCGTTCAGCACGACGCGCACGGCCGGCTCGAGCTTGCCCGGCGAGGGCTCGAGCTTCCGGCCCGCCTCCGGGAAGCGCGCGCGGATCGCCGCGAGGACTCCGCCCAGGTCCGGCCGGGGCACGTCCAAGGCGACCTCGTCCACCCCGCCCGCGGCACGCTTGTACGGACCCATGAGACGGACGATGACGCGCACCTCCCGTCGAAGACGATGGGAGCATAAAAACCATCCGGAGGCACGTACCAAATCGTAATGTAAGATCGCGGCCATCCTGGGCGAGAGGAGCGGTACCGTGGAGCCGAACCTGAGGATGCTCAGCGTGGACCTGGCCTCCGGCGAAATCGAGACGGAGGAGCGGGGACCCGAGTACTGGGAACGCTACATCGGCGGGCGGGGGGTGGGCGCGAAGCTGCTCAGCGAGGAGGACTTCCGCCGGGATCCGTACGATCCCCGGACGCCCGTCTTCCTCGTGACTTCGCCGTTCGAGGGGACGATCGCCTCGTGCAACCGCACGTGGGTCGTGAGCATCTCCCCGCTGACCGGCTACTACTCCTGCGCCGCGGCGGGCGGCTTCTGGGGAATCACCCTGCGCAAGGCGTCGTTCGACGTCGTGCGCCTCGTCGGTAAGAGCGACAAGCCGACGTTCCTCGAGATCCGGAACGGCAAGGCGCAGCTCCTCGACGCCTCGAACCTCTGGGGCCGGAACACGGAGGAGACGCGGGAGGCCCTCAAGGACCACGGACGGGCCCTGTGCATCGGCCCCGCGGGCGAGAACCGCGTACGGCTCGCGGGGGTTGCGCTCGAGGACCGGATGGCGGCCCGGGGCGGCCTCGGGGCTGTCCTGGGATCGAAGCACCTTAAGGCCGTGACCGTCTTCGGCACCGCCGACCTCCCGAACCTGGATTCCGATGCCACGAAAGCCTTCCACAAGCAGACCCAGGCGTGGAACAAGGAGCGGAGCGGCTACTTCCACGAACAGGGGACGATGGAGATCCCGCCCAAGGTGAACGACGGGAACCTGTGGCCGACGCACAACTGGCAGGAGGTGTCCTGGTCGAAGGGGGAGAGCCTTTACTTCCCGAAGTGGAAGAACATCCTCACCGGGTACACGACCTGCTTCGACTGCTCAATACGGTGCACGCGGACGAACAATTCCCGTTACGGGGACAAGGGCCGCGGGCCCGAGTACGAGACGACGTGGGCTTTCGGACCCCAGATCCTGAACGACGACCCGGAGCTGATCGTGCACGCCAACAAGCTCTGCGACCTCTACGGGCTCGACACGATCTCGACCGGGAGCGTCCTCGGATTCTACCGCGAGTGCATCGAACGCGGGCTCGTGGAGGACACATGGACGACGAACGAGAAGATCTTCGAGCTCATCGAGGCGATCGCGCACCGCCGGGGGATCGGGGAGGTCCTCGGGGAGGGCACCCTCCGTGCGAGCCAGGTCTTCAACGGCGGCTCGTCGGACTTCGCGATCCAGCAATGCGGGATGGAACTGCCGGCGTACGACCCGCGCGGTTCGTGGGGCATGTTCCTCTGCTACGTCTTCGGACCCCGCCACGGGTGCCACAACAAGGGCTGGACTGTCTACGTCGAGCTCGGAATGAGCCTCGAGGCGCGCGTCGGCCCCCAGGGGAAGGCGAAGATGGTCTCCGACCTGATCGACGAGACGGCGGTCATCGACTCCACCGGCATCTGCACGCTCGTCACGCCGATGGTCTTCACGGAATCCCCCGCGGCGTACAAGGCTGTCCTGGAGAAGGAGGTCACCGAGGAGGAGATGCGACGCATCGGGCGCGGCATCACGGACCTTGAGCGGTGGCTCGACATGGAGCGCGGACACACGAAGGAGAAGGACACGCTCCCGGTCCGCCTGATCGAGGAACAGGTCACTGTGAACGGGAAGCAGGTCCGAGTCGGCTGGGACACGTGGAACCAGCTTCGGGACGAGTTCTACCGGTATCGCGGCTGGTCAGCGGAAGGCGTGCCCAACCTGGTCGTCGCCCAGTGAAACGCTCGGGTCACTTCCGGCCCGTCACCAGGACGCATTCACAGGGGAGCTCGAAGCCGCTCCTCGTGCGGAACGACTGGAGGTTCTGGACCGTCTTCGCAATGATCTTCTCCTGGGTGGCCGGCTCTTCCTCCCGGATCGAGTGCCCCATCGGGGTCCCGTGCAGCATCGCGTCGAGGTACTCTTTCTCGTCCGCCATGACCCACAGATGGGTCCGGCGCTCCTCCTTCAGGTCATGGTATCCGGCTTTGGAGAGTAAGTCCATCATCTCGCCGGGCGCCCCGAGCTCGTACGGTGTCGGGATGTAGCCCGTTTCATCCGGCTCCGCGTGTTCGAGCATGGGGGCGATCAGGACGTGGAGAGCCGCGGCCTTCTCTGCGGTGCTCCACACCGCCAACGCGATCCGGCCGTTCGGCCGAAGGACGCGGTAGGCCTCCCGCGCCACGGCCTCCGGGTTCGTGAAGATCTGGAATCCGAACCGACTCACGACGACGTCGAAGCTTTCGTCCGGGAAGGCGAGGTGTTCCGCATCCATCACCCGGAAGTCAGCGTTGCCCAGACGGCGCTCGCGTGCGACCTGGGTCGCGAGCTCGATCATCTTCTCGGACAGGTCCACGCCGGTCACGTGCCCATCGGGACCCACCAGCCGGGCCAGGGACATCGCGGGTTCTCCAGGCCCCGTCGCGAGGTCGAGGACCCGTTCGCGGACCTTGGCGTCGGCCTTGTTCATCAGATCGTAGGTGTACGGTTCGAGGAACCGCATCACGCGGGTCCACTGCTCGGCGGTTTCGTTCCACGTCGTCCGCGTGTACTCCCGATAGGATTCGTCCGTGTACTTCCAGGGCGTCCGATCCCCTCGGCTGGGACAACCAAACGGTCGTATTTCGGTCTACCGAAGGTCAGAGCCAGCCCTTGTGCCACATCCAGTACGTCAGGACGATCGTCGGGGCGAACATGAGGCCCAGGGCCAGGTACAGCCCCTCCGGGGTGTTGAACCCGGGGAACCCGACGTTCATGCCGAACGCGCTTGTAACGATCGTAAGGGGGATCGTAATCGTGAACAGGACCGTGAGGACCTTGATCACCTGGTTCATCTGGTTCGCCTGGAGAGTGGCTCCCACTTCCATGAGGCTCGTCGACACCTCGCGGTACGTGTCGAGCGTGTCCAGCACTCGGATCATGTGGTCCTGGACATCGCGCAGATAGTTCCGCGTCTCCCGCTTGAAGGTCGGCGCCTCGAGCCGGGACAGGGTCCCGTACATGTCGCGCTGGGGCCGCAACGCGTTGCGGATCAGGGTCAGGTCGACGCGGATGTCATGGATCTTGCCGATCGCCGTGGCATTCGGGCTCTTGATGATCTCGTCCTCGAGCCGGTCCAGGATGTCCTGGAACCGGTCGAGGTGGGGGAAGTACGAGTCGACG
>JBGPGA010000166.1:0-5030 GCA_041483635.1 Thermoplasmata archaeon | reverse complement strand
CCGCCAGACGCCGCCGCCGTGGCAATGCCCCTCCGTCGGCCGCGCGTTGAAGTTACACGGGCACCCCCAGTCGCAGTTGCACCAGGTGAAGTAGTCCGCCTCGAACTCCCAGTCCGTCTTCACGCCTTTCCCCTTTCTGGCCAATTCGACACCGCCCCGACCGAATGGCGGGCGGACTTCATAACGACCATCGCCGACAGGGCGGCGGGCCCCCCTAAACCTTTATACCGCGCCCTCCTCTGGCGGCGCTTGCATGCCGGATCGCCTCGAAGTCCTCGTAGAAGGCGGCAAGGCCACGCCGGGCCAACCCCTCGGCCCCGCCCTCGGCCCCCTCGGCGTGAATATCCTCCAGGTCGTCAAGGACATCAACGAGAAGACGAAGTCGTTCGAGGGGATGAAGGTCCCCGTCGTCTTGCTGATCGACCCGAAGACGAAGGCGTACACGATCACGGTCGGCACCCCGCCAACGTCCGCCCTCATCGTGAAGGAGCTCAAGATCGAGAAGGGCTCCGGGGACGCAGGCAAGACCCGGGTCGGCAACCTGACCCTCACCCAGGCGATCAAGATCGCGAAGATGAAGGAGGACGTGATGCAGGGGAAGAGCCTCCGCTCTCGTGTCCTCGAGGTCGTCGGCACGTGCGTCTCGATGGGCGTGACCGTCGAGGGCAAGCCCGCCAAGGAGATGGCCAAGGAGATCAAGGCGGGCAAGTACGACGCGAAGCTCGCCGGGTAGTCGGCTGCCCTGAGTCTCGGCTCTCGTTCCTAGAGTGGGACGGGCGCCGCCTCCATGTAGCTGAGGAGGATCGAGTCGCCTTTCTTCAGGGTATCCCGGTCCAGCGGGTCGACGGCGTGTTCGCGGAGGGTCTTGCGCACGACCTCCCGCGCGTCCGCCACCATGCGGTCGGACATCGTCGCGCCGTAGGTCTGGGCCTTCTTGCTGCGGAAGAAGAGCTGGCTCCGGAAGTGCTTGACCGTGTGGGGATGGTTGAGGAACGAGCCCCCCGGGCCGACCTTGCGGATCACGTCGAGGGCCGTGCTCGCTTCGTCCACGGTGAAGTCCCTCATGAACGCACGGAACTCCTCCCAGTTGACCGCGTCGATGACCATCTGCTCGAGGGAGCAGCCTGCGTCCAGGTTGAGCCCGCCGATCCCGGAGCAGAGGTCCGTCCCGGACATCGTGGTGAGCATGAGCGTGGCGAGTTCCCCGAAGGGGATGTCCACGCCGGGGCTCGGAGCGTCGACTCCGACGATGCCCGTCATCTTCGGCAGGCCGTACCGTCGCGCCATCTGGGCCGCGGCCGTGAAGACCATGGGCGCCTCGGGCCCGCGGTAGCCAATGTACCCGCTCGCCATGTCGGCCATCGTGGCCTCGGAGCAGTAGATGTGGGGCGCCCCCGGAGCGGCGGTCTGGGTGATGACGAGGCTCGCGAGGGCCTCCGCGTTCAGGGTGACGATCGTCCCCGCGAGCGTGACGGGCGCGGTCATTCCGCCCATCGCCATCGACATCCCGATGACCGGGATCCCGGCGCGGGCGTACTCGATCTGCGCGTCGACCGCTCCCGTCTCGAAGGAGAGCGGGGCGATCGGGCAGCTCAGAATAGAGAACAACGGCCGCTTGCTCAGCCGGTCCTTCCCTCCCGCCACGAGGGCTCCGAGGGCGATCTGCGTCTTCGCATCCGAGACGCCCAGCGTTCCGGATCCCGCGGACCCCAAGACGTGCTTCGTCGTGTTCTGCAAGCAAATCCATAGTTCGTTCGCGAACTGAGCATGGGCCGGGACGTCCGAGGTCGTGACCAGGGGCCAGACCGCGTCGATCGGATCGAGCGCGTCCGCGAGCCGCGCGATGTCCACGAGGTCCCTCGTGATCGCGGGACGCGGCTTCCCGGTCTCCAGGTCCGTGATGGAGAGGGTCACGCCACCCGTGGACACGTACGGCGGACCCTTGACGGGGATTCGGAGATCGCGGTGTGGGTCCCGCGCGCCGAGGAGGATGGACTTGGGTGCCTTCTGAATCGCTTCCTTCACGAGAGACTCGGGGAGCGTCACGAGGTCGCCGCCCTGGACCAAGTGGGCGCCTGCGGACGCGAGCCGCTTCCTCACGCTCGCGCTGTGCACGAGCACCCCGACCGTCTCGAGGCATTCCACGCTCTGCGCGTGGATCAGATCCTCCTCTGCCTTGTCAAGGAACCGGAGACCCAGGACCGCCATCGCACATCCCTGCTACGTGTCACGGATAGCCGGCCCGGGGGCTTGATGGCTCAGTAAGAGGTGTAAGGACTCTCCCGTCCGCGGGAAGGGTCCATCCCTCTGGGGCGAAGGCTTATGAGACCGCCGCGACTCGCCGTGGCATGGCCATCGAACTCAAGGCGTCGATCCCCGCCACCCCGGATCAGGTGTTCTCCGTCCTCTCTGATCTGAACCAGGCGCCGCAGTGGATGCCCGCGGTCCAGAAGATCGAACGACTGGACGACCGCCCCTTCGGCGTCGGCACGGCATGGCGGGAGACCCGGACGGCCGGCAAGCGGACGATGGAGTCCACAATCCGCGTCGTCACATGCGAACCCGGTTCGAAGCTCGCGCTCCGCGTCGAGTCGGACGCGATGGAGGGCGACCTCCAGTTCCTCCTCACGCCCACGGGTCCCGGCACGGAGGTGCACTACTCGGCCGCGATGAAGGGCCGCGGGTTCATGCGCCTCATGACCGGGACGATCAACCGGCTGATGGCCCAGGAGGATGCGGACCTCCTGGCGCGCCTCGAAAAGCAGGTCGCGAAGTCCCGATGAGTCGGCTCAGCGGTCCTCCTTCGTGTCGAAGAGGTCCGGTTCGGATGCGGATCTCCAGACGCGTTCGTCCGGCAACGCGGCCCATGCGGTTCGTTCGGACGACGACTCAGAAAAGAGAAAGGACGAAAGAAAAGGGAGAAGGGTTCAACGAAAGCTGGATTCCGGGCACATGGGCTCGCGTCAGAGTGCATCACGACTCCTTGAGCGAGCGGCGCTCCATTCCGAACACGCGGCGCTCCGGATCGAACATCCGGTTCGGGTATTCGGATGGAAGCACCTGGTGGCGCCGGAACAGTTCGAATTCAAGCACACCGGGCAGCTTCTCACCTCCCTTTTCCTGGTTCGCACTGCAGCAGACCCCGACGATGGGGCCGGATGAGCGGTAGGACACACACGAGACCATCATGGATCCCATCCCCGGATCGGGACGGTCCCTCCTTGGCGGCCGCCTCTATTTCAAGTCTTGTCAGGGAGTATTCCGAATGGACAAAGCCCGGAGGCGAAGGGATATATGGATGCCGCTTTCCGGCCACCCGTTCCCCGGTACGCGGCCGGCGTAACGCATGTCACGGCTCGGGGGCCCGGGCGGCCTGCATCGTCCGCCCCGCGTCCTCGCCGACGTGCTCGAGCATCGCCTCGAGCTGGATCCGCACGAAGTCCATGTCCCCGACCCAGAGTCCCTGGATCTTGTCGCTCACGAGGACGCCGTCCCGGTAGAACGAGTTGAGGATGAAGACCTCCTGGTCGCTCGGGAAGACGTAGCTGTGCGCGAGGCGGGTCTTCGGCAGGGGCCGGTCCGGGAAGCGGAAGGCCACGCGGACGTTGCGTCCCAGGAGCGCGCCGAGTTCGGGCAGGTCCTTCTTGTTCCCTTCGTTCAGGACGACCCGTACGACGCGCCGGGAACGGCTCAGAGCGTCGAAGACGAGGCGCAGGATTTCCGGCGCCACGGGGAACGGGCAGACGCAAATGATCTGGTTCGTGCTCGAGAGGACGATCTCCCGCAGCTTGCGCCCAATGCCCTCCGCACCCTTGTAGATCCAGAGGTCCCCATCCGTCTCGCGCGCGCGGGGGACGGCCGGCTCGCGCAGTGCGGCCACGAGTTCGGAGGCCGCGGACAGATCGTCCGCGCGGGCCTGGCGGGCCTCCTCCGCGACGATGCGCGGGGCGCGCGCCCGGTACCGGTTCGGCCGCTCCTGGGAGACCTCGATCCAGCCCTTCGTCTGGAGGGACTGGAGGATGCGATAGACGGCAGGATATTGCACGCTCAGGAGGGAGCTGACCTGTTGCGCGGTCGAGACCCCGTTCCGGAGGAGCGCGAGATAGGCCCGCGACTCCTTCCCGGTCAGGCCGAGGGCCTCGAAGGCTCGGGTCGCTTCCTCCTCGCGCACGTTCCGAGCCATCGGCCCGGTCCGGCATAAGGGTTTCTCGGTTTTATCAGCGCCGCGATGATAGCTTCCTTCCGCCCGGACCGATCCCCGCCGGGGAACCTCGGCCGCCTTGAAATGACGGGAGGCACGCCGCAGGGTCACGCCGATAGAGTACTTACCGTACCTCCATGGAAGAGATCTCCAGTGAGTCCGGGCGAAGGCGCGGAGAGGAAGGGCATGCGGGTACTCGTCACCTACGCCACAAAGAACGGGTCGACCGCTGGGATCGCCCAGGTCATCGGCGAAGAGTTGTCGAAGATGGGCTTGGACGCGGAGGTCCGTCCCGTCGACGAGGTCCGGGACGTACAGCCCTATGGGGCCGTGCTCCTGGGGAGCGCGATCTACTTTGGCCGATGGCGGAAGGAGGCCCTCCGGTTCGGATCCCGCCACGCCGCCGAGCTCCAGGGCCGGCCGGTCTGGCTCTTCGACAGCGGACCCCTGAACGCATCGCCGGATGAGGGGAAGAACGAGCCCGTCGTGGCGGCTGAGGAACTCCTGCGCCAGCTGGGTGCGCGGGCCCGCGTCACCTTCGGCGGCAGACTCGTGCCGGAGGATGCGGGTCGATTCACCCGGCGTCTCATGGAGAGCGGGAAAGCGGGAAGCTTCGGCGACTTCCGGAACCTCGACCGGGTCCGTGGATGGGCCCAAGCGATCCGGAAGGAGCTCCAGGGCGCCAAGCCCGTCGAAGCTCTCGTCTAGTCGGACGCGGGGTACTCGGATCGGAACTCAGGATGGTGAGCGTCCATGACCGAATTCACGAAGGAGGGCGAACGAAGGCGTGAAGGCCTGCTGCCGCGCGGCGTGCTCGTCGTGGCGGCGT
>JBGPGA010000165.1:0-5054 GCA_041483635.1 Thermoplasmata archaeon | reverse complement strand
CTTGCCGGCGACCACGCCGGAGATCAGGTTCTCCAGGACGGCGGCGACCCGCATGGGGTCGTCCAGAATCTCCGGGCGGGCCAGGGCCTTCGAGAGGTCCGCCCGGTTCCTGGGGGCCCGGCCGCCCCGGGACGAGGCCGCCTCCCGCTCCTCCTCCAGGCGGGGGTTGTGGAAGTAGCAGTACGCCTCGCCCTCCATCGCAGGGGCCAGGCAGGGCATCCCGTCGTCGGCTTGTGCGGTGCACGAGGGCATGGAGGGCGAAGGGGCATCGTGCTACTTCAAACTTACTTCGTAACACTCCTCCCGGGTGCCCGCAGGCCCCCTTCCCGACGCGGCCCTCACGGGGGGCGGACCTGCTCCGAGCATGGAGGTTGCGTTATCGGACCGGATAAGCGCGTCCATTCGCTAGCGAATCGGATTCCTTACCCACCTTTATCGCGTAGGAGCCCCGCCCTGGCGTTCCCCTCGTCCGCGGCCGTCCTTGCCCGTCCGAGGGCGGGAATCGCCAGGCGGGGCCGTCCCGGCCCCGGGGACCGCGCCGCGGCCAGTTGGTGTAACCTGCGCAGCGGGGGGAGGGTCCTCAGGGCGGCTGACTTGGGCCTCCACGGGATCATGGGGCCCGGGGTACCTAACGGTACTAACTAACTAGTTAGTCAGTCAGTCCCCCGGGCCCTCGTCACTAACTAGTTAGTGAGCCCCCGCCGGGCGGGGCGCGGATGATCGCGGTCGACCCGCCGCCGGGGACCTTCCTGCCGTCCACGTTGGTTACACTAACTGGGCGGGTCACTAACTAGAGTTAGTCACGGACCGGGGTCGCTACCAGAGTCTTAGGAGTACGTGCTTGATCGAGGTGAAAACTTCGAAGGTGAACAGGGCGAGGTGGGCCACGAGGGCCGCTACGAAGAACTGCCAGGCGAGCGGGATTAGGCTCGGTGAATCGTTGCCCAAGGTTACTGCACACACGATGATGCTGCTGAAGGCGAGCACTCCGGCGAGTGCGTACCCGACGAAGACGAGGAGGTTTTGAAGGAACCTGTGACGGGTCCCGAATGTCGGGCCCGCGGTAGTCAGGAGTTTGCCAGACCACTGGGCGAAGTAGTCGAAAATGAAGCTGTACGCGATGAACCCGATGGACCAGACGACCGCGATGATTGCCATCATCGCCCCGAGCAGGGTCTCCTGACCCGGGCTGAGAAGATCCAGTGGCAACCCCCGAACCCCGGGAAGCGCTGCTGCAGCTTAAAGGACCTCGCTGCGGACCCACGGTTAAGCGCGGCTGGTCACACTCATTTCCTTGGATAACGGGAGGCTCCCCCTCCCTGAGGGGGCCCTTCAGTCGCCGCGGTGGCCGATCGCGTCGGCCAAGACCTGGAACGCCTCGTTCACGTTCTGGCCCGTCTTCGCGGACGTCAGGAAGATCTTGGCGTTCAGGATCGCCCCCATCCGGGCAAGTTCTTCGGGGCTCACCACGACGCGCTCCGCGAGATCCGCCTTGTTCCCCAGGAACACGATCGGCACGTCGCCGACCTGCTTGCGGACCATCTGGACCCAGCTGTTCAGGTCGTAGAACGTGTCCTTGCGGGTCAGGTCGCACACCGCGAGGACGCCGTGCGTGCCCTCGAAGTACGCATCCCGGAGGAGGGACCGGAATCCCTTCTCCCCCATGATGTCCCAGACCATGATGTCGATCGTCGCGGGTACGCCCTTCCACTCCGCGTTCACCGTCTTCTTCGTGACCTTCGTTCCGACCGTGGCCACGTACCGGTCGTCGAAGGATTCGAGGACGAAGCGCTTGATGAGCGAAGTCTTCCCGACCGCGACGTCGCCGACGAGGCAGACCTTCGCCTTCACGTGCTTCTGGGTCGCCGCCTCGGTCATCGACATCGCCTCGGCAATCGGCTAGGGGTTAAAGTAGGGTGCGCCCGCGTTACCGGGCCTGATAATTCTCTCACTCTTCCGAGATGAGTTTGCGTGCGAACCGCTCCTTGGCGATCCGTTCCGCGAGGGACTGGAAGGTGAGCTCGACGCTGATGCCCGTCTTCGCCGAGGTGAAATGGAAGGGACTGTCGTACGCCTTCGCGGCCTGGACCATGTCGTCCTCCGTGACTTGGACCTGGTCCTTGAGGTCGATCTTGTTCGCGAGGAACTCGATCGGGATCTTGCCCGTGACGCTGTAGACGCCCTCAATCCAGTCGTCCAGGTCCTCGAGGGTCTTCTTCCGGGTCGCGTCGCAGACGGCCAGGATCCCCTTCGCGCCGTAGAAGTACGCCTCCTTGAGGAGTTCGCGGAAGCCCTTCTGCCCCATGATGTCCCAGATTGTCATGTCGATCCTCATCTCGCCGGACGGGTCCACATTCGGGGCGGTCATCTCCTTCTTGGAGACCTTCGTGCCGAGCGTCTGGATGTATTTGTCGTCGAAGTTCTCGAGCACGAAGCGCCGTATGAGCGAGGTCTTGCCCACCGCCGCCTCCCCGACGAGGCAGACCTTGACCTTCATCCGCTTGACGTCCATGGGATTCCGCTCGCGAACACGGAGTACAAAGGGTATTCATTTAACCGTTGTGGGTGGGTTATCAATCACGATACATCCGTGGCCTCATCGCGGCCTCGGACCGTCCCGCTGGGACGAAACGCGAAACCCTGATACGGGCTCGCGTCGTGGATCTCTCGAGGGAAGCGATGTGCGACGAGTACGACGACGAGCGGATGCGAATCTTGTGGCGGCAGCTCGCGATCCAGGAAGGTCGGACGGAACTCGAAGAGGATCCGAAGTCCCTTCGCGAACCGCTCGTGAGGCCCGCCGAAGGGATCGTC
This sequence comes from Thermoplasmata archaeon, assembly GCA_041483635.1. Classification (GTDB taxonomy): domain Archaea; phylum Thermoplasmatota; class Thermoplasmata; order RBG-16-68-12; family RBG-16-68-12; genus RBG-16-68-12. The sequence continues at coordinate 2,240 of JBGPGA010000165.1, read as the reverse complement.
GCTCCTCAAAGTCGAAAGCCCCGTACCCTGGTCCGCTAAGTCTCCTCCATCTCCAGGGAGCGCAGGCGAACCGCCTCCAGCGATGCGACCCTCCAAACCGTTAAATAGACCCCCCCCATAGGGAACGGCCGTCGCGTCAACCAGACGCCCTCCGGGCAATCCCCCGCGGATCCCGGGAATGCGGGCCCTCTCTTCTGGGACCGCAGGCAGCGTCACGGTGGCGTGCCAAATCGACTCCGCGTGGTCGCACGCGTCGAGAGGTCATCCTCTCCGGAGGAGTCCCCATGCCCAAGGAACATCGCCCTCGCCACGGCTCGATGGGCTTCTCGCCCCGCAAGCGCAGCGAAAGCCCGATTCCGCACTTCTCGAGCTGGCCGGACATCGACGGTGCCCCCCGCGTCCAGGGGTTCGCCGGATACAAGGCCGGGATGACCCACGCTATGATCGTCGACTACCGGCCGACCTCCACGACGTCCGGCCAAGAGGTCCAGGTCCCCGTCACGGTCATCGAAGTCCCGCCGATGAAGGTCGCCGGCGTCCGGCTCTACCAGCAGACGCACGAAGGGCTCAAGACCGTGGGCGAGGTCTGGGCGTCCCGCCTCGACAAGGAGCTCGGGCGCGTCTTCCCGATCCCCAAAGACTACGACTCCGAGGCGGCGTGGAAGAAGGTCGACGCACTCCAAGTCGATGACATCCGCCTCCTGACCTACACGCAGCCGACCCTCGTCTCGGGCATCCCGAAGAAGAAACCCGAACTGATGGAGAATCGGATCGGCGGCGGCGCGGTTTCGGACCGCCTCAAGTACGCGAGAGAGCACCTCGGCAAGGAGCTTCCGGTCACGGAGTTCTGCCGCGAGGGGTCCATGGTCGACGTCGCGGCGATCACGAAGGGGAAGGGCTGGCAGGGCCACCACACCCGGTGGGGCACCCGGCTCCTGAGCCACAAGAACTCGAAGCACCGCCGCAACATCGGCACGCTTGGGAACTTCAGCCCGGGCTACGTCCGGCCGACCGTCCCGCAGGGAGGCCAGTTCGGGTATCACCAGCGGACCGAGTACAACAAGCGCATCCTCAAGATCGGCGAGAAGGGGGATGAGATCACCCCGGACGGCGGCTTCCTGAACTACGGGGACATCCGCAATCCCTACGTGATGCTCCATGGGTCGATCCCGGGCCCGGCGAAGCGGCTCATCCGGTTCCGCGACGCGAGCCGCGGGGGCTTCGTGAAGCTGGAGAAGCCGCCCGAGATCACGTTCATCTCACGGGAATCGAAGCAGGGGGCCTGAGTCGGGTGGCCCAGGACGAGAGCCCGAAGGAAGAACCCGAGGAGGAGGTCGCCCCTGCCGACGAGGCCCCGGCACCGAAGCGCCGGCGGCTTCGTAGGGCGCCCGTGAAGGTCACGAAGCGCGCGCCCAAGGAGGAGGCCGTGAAGGCCCCCGCCTTGAAGCCGGGCCAGGTCCGGGTGTACTCCGTCGAGGGAGAGCCTCTCAAGACGGTCGAGCTGCCGGCCGTGTTCCGATCCGAGGTGCGACGAGATCTCATTCGCCGCGCGGTCACCGCGTTCCAGGCGAACCGTCGGCAGCCCTACGGTCCGAATCAGCGATCCGGGGCCCGCCACTCGGTCCGGTGGTCCGGGAAGGGGCACGGTGTGTCCCGCGTTCCCCGCCTCCGGGACGGCTCCACGGGCGCCCAGGCGCCCGGGACCGTTGGAGGCCGCCGAGCCCATCCGCCTCGGGTGGACCGGGTGTGGGTCAAGAAGGTCAACGCCCAGGAGCGCGGACTGGCCCGCAACGCGGCCCTGGCCGCTTTGAGGGATCCGGTCCTGGTCTCGGCCCGAGGGCACCGGTTCGATTCGCATCTGAGCCTCCCCGTCGTCCTCGAGGACGCGATCGAGTCCCTCGAACCCAAGGAGGGCGCGACCCGGGAGGGTCTTGCGATCCTCGAGCGGCTCGGCCTCCGGGAGGACGTGGATCGAGCCAAGGACGGCCGTCATGTGCGCGCGGGCCGGGGCAAGATGCGCGGGCGACGCCTGCGAGAGCCCCGGAGCCTCCTCGTCGTCGTGAAGGAGCCGAAGAAGGTGCGCCGTCTGTTCGGAAACCTGCCCGGTGTCGAGGTCGTCAGCCCGGCGGGCCTCAACGCGGAGATCCTCGCTCCCGGAGGCGACCCCGGCCGGCTCGCCGTGTTCAGCGAAGGGGCCATCGAGCTCATCCGGAGTTGGCCGTCATGAGACCCCACGACAT
>JBGPGA010000164.1:0-5075 GCA_041483635.1 Thermoplasmata archaeon | reverse complement strand
TCTCGTCCGGACTCTCCGCAGTCACGGTTCCTTCGACGGCCTTCGTCACATCGACAAGGTGGACGCGGACCACACGTGGTACCCCCGTCTCCATTGTCTCGAGGCCGACCTGGACGATCGGCCCGTCCGGACACCCGCCGCCCAGGGTCCCATGGACGATGTTCCCGTCCTTCGAGATCACGATCTTGAACCCTGGCTTGCCCAGGGTCGAGCCCTCCGTTTTCACGACCGCCGCGACGGCAAAGGGCTCGCGTCGCGCGGCGAGATCCGAAATGGTCCGAACGTACGATCCCGGGTCCACCCTTCCCCTCGCGAAAGCCACCACCCCGGCTCCGTTTATAGGTTTTCATGAATGCGCAACGGATTGGTTCCGCGCGGGGTCCCGATTCAAGGTCACCCGGAGCCCGTCGATGAATCGGCGCTCCGCAAAGCAGGGCCCCGCTCACCGAACCCCGGGTCCAGGCGATTCCGGTTCGCCATACACGGAGCCCAATCCAACTCCTGAATCTGGGACGTGGGTGGTTCGGCGAGGAGAGGGTCTGACGCGCTCGACAGGGGTCCGGAGCGTGCCACTCCGACCGCGAAGGGCGACGACGTCCGACCGCCGACCCTTGGCGGGTGGCCTGGGAACCGCGAACCCGCCGCTTGACGAATCGCCAAGTCGAACGCCAGGGAGCGTGGACGGACCGCACGTCTCGGTGAGCACGAGGCCGTTCCCGTTATTGCTCAGACGGATGAACCGAAGGAATGGGCTCTATATTTCCAGACCGCGAGGCAGGGCCGATTTCTCCTTACAAGACGTAACAAAAGCCTTTATAAATTGCCCTCCATCCCCAGGTATGGCGTCCTCGGCGACAAGCCCACCTTGCCCCGCCGGAACGCGATCATCAATGGGGTTGTCGGAGGTAAACGGAGGCGCTAGGTGCCGCTCCTAGAGGTCAAGGATCTCAAGGTATACTTCAGCACACCGGCGGGCGACGTGCAGGCGGTCGACGACGTCTCGTTCTCCCTCGAGGAAGGCGAGTCGCTCGGCCTCGCCGGCGAGAGCGGGTGCGGTAAGACGACGGCTGCGCTCTCGATCATGCGGCTCCTGCCCAAGAACGGGCGTATCGTGAGCGGCTCGATCAACTACCAGGGCTACGACCTCACGAAGATCCGGGAAGCTCAGCTCCGCTCGATTCGGTGGCAGCACATCTCGATCATCTTCCAGGGCGCGATGAACGCGCTGAACCCGGTGAAGAAGGTCGGACCCCAGATCGCCGAGCCGATCAAGCTCCATGAGGGCGTGGACGACGAGGCCGCGAACAAGCGCGTGGGGGAGCTGCTCGAGCTCGTCGGCATCCATAAGGACCGGGCCACGGAGTACCCTCACGAGTTCTCCGGGGGCATGCGCCAGCGCGTGATGATTGCGATGGCCCTCGCCTGCAACCCGAAGATCGTGATCGCGGATGAGCCCGTCACCGCTTTGGACGTGATGATCCAAGCGCAGATCCTCGAGCTCCTCGAACGTCTCAAGAGGGAACTCGGTCTGTCCATGATCCTCATCTCCCACGACCTATCCGTCATGGCCGAGACGTGCGAGAAGATGGCGATCATGTACGCGGGCAAACTCGTGGAGACAGGCAGGGTCCGCGACGTGTTCAAGAACTCCAAGCATCCCTATACGAAGGACCTGATCGGAGCATTCCCCGACATCAAGGGCTCCCGGACGCTCCCTGCGTACATCCCCGGGGACATCCCGAGCCTCGTCCACCCTCCGACCGGGTGCCGCTTCCACCCGCGCTGCAAGTTCGCTTGGAAACTGTGTGAGGAGAAGGAGCCCCGATTACTGCCGGTCGGCGACGGACATGCCGCGGCCTGCCATCTGAACACGACGGAGCGGCCTTCATGACGGAGCGAGATCCCTACCTGGCCCTTCGGGACTTCCGTGTCTGGTTCTCGAAGCGGCGCGGCTTCTTCGAGGCCCTGCGGCAATCGAACCCGGGCTATGTCCGCGCCGTCGACGGGATCGATGTGACGATCGGTAAAGGCGAGATCTACTGCCTCGTCGGGGAGAGCGGGTGCGGGAAGACGACGACCGGGAAAGGGATTCTCCAGCTGGTCGAACCCACGGGGGGCGATGTGTTCCTGAATCCCACTCCCGAGGAGCTCGCCGAGTTCGATGCGACCCGGAGCGAGCGCGGCTCGTCGAACTGGGATGCGTTCCGGGAGAAGCGATCCCTGACGTGGAAGGAGAAGGTCCACCGGACCCCGCTGAACCAGCTGCTCCACGGCCTCTTGGCGGCGGCGGGCCTCCTGTTCGGCGTGTTCGTTGCTCTGGGCCTCATCATCGGGCTGCGCGCCCTGCAGGGGGCGGGCTTCGACGCGGTTGGCTACGGCGGACTCGGCCTCCTCGTGGTGGGTGTCCTCGTGGTCGTGTTCGGATACATCCTGAGACTGGGCCCTCTCGAATGGCGCACGCGGCTCGCCGCGATTGGAATCCTCGTCGTGGTGCTGGGTCTCTTCCTCGTCGTGCGTGCCGTGGGCGGGGCGGGCCTGCAGTGGGCTGGGTTCATCTCCATCGGCCTGTTCGTGGCCTTCGCGAGCACCCTTCCCTGGATCAAGGTGACGCCGCGGATCCGCCAGATGCTGGCGATCGGCACGATTCCGGCCAGCATCCTGACCCAAATCCTCGCGGTCGGCGCGGCGCTCGGCGCGGACGGGGCGCCGTCCGACATCGGCGCGGCCTTCGGTAGATACGGCTTCAACATGTTGAACAACGACGTCTTCATCGCGCTGATCCAAATCGGCGTCGCGGTGTTCGCGGCGTGGTGGTTTTCCGGATTCTTCGACGGTTTCTGGGATCGCCGTCGAGGGATCGTGACGGACCGGCTGCGCGCCTTGCGGACCCGCCTGCAGATCATCTTCCAGGACCCGTACGAATCCCTCAATCCGAGGCACACCGTGTACGACATCGTCGCGGAACCCCTCGTCGTCAACCGGATCACGAGGAGCCGTGCGGAGACTGAGGCGCGGGTCGAGCAGGCCCTCCACGACGCGGGTCTCCGCCCGGCCAGGGATTACCTCCTCCGGTTCCCCCACGAACTGTCCGGCGGGCAGCGGCAGCGCGTCGGCATCGCGGGCGCCCTCGTGCTCGAACCGGAGTTCCTCGTTGCGGACGAGCCCGTTTCCATGCTAGACGTGTCCATCCGCACGGAGATCATCGAGCTCCTCCTCCAGCTGCGGAAGCAGAAGGGTCTCACGTACCTGTTCATCACCCACGATCTGTCTCTCGCGTGGGTGCTCGCGGATCGGATCGGGGTCATGTACCTGGGTAAGATCGTGGAGGAGGGCCCCACGGTCGACCTCATCTCGAACCCCCGACACCCGTACACGAAGGCGCTCATCTCCGTCATACCGATCCCCGATCCGGACGTCAGGCACGACCGGATCATCCTCCGGGGCGAACGCCCCGATCCGTCCGACATTCCTCGAGGGTGCCGGTTCCACCCTCGCTGCCCGGTCGCCTTCGAGCGATGCGGGTGGTCCCCGGAGGAAGTCCTCGATACCTTGAGGGACCTCGCGGGCCCAGGGCCGATGGCGGAGATGCTCCAGGCCGCCGAGCCGGATACGCCCCTCTCCTTCCGGCTCCCGCCGAATTCGGAGTTCCTCGAGTCGTGGATTCGCGAACAGAAGGCCGCGCAGGCTCCGAGCCATCTGGCCTTGAAGGCGATGCGGGGCATCACGGGCCCGCCCGACGCGCGCCGCGTCCTGATCCACGGGCTCGAGGCGTTGAAGCTGGTCGAGGTCGCTCCCGGCAATCGGGTTTCCTGCCTCCTGTTCCAGTAGCCTCGCCCGGAAAACCTGCCCGTTCCTTCAGCCGATTTCCGTCTTGGATTGAGGGCAGCGAACCGGGTCGGCATGGCGGCCCTCCCGGGGCGGCTTCTCCCGTCCAAGGTACGGATGGAACCTTTTTCTCCGTGTCCGCGTTTGCCGAGCTGGCTCACGTCGCCAGGGAGGACTGATTGTGCGCGCCGAGCTTCGTGTTCTGGCCAAGGACGAGGTGGAAGCGATTGATGCGGCGACGGTCCATCTTCTCGAGCGGGTCGGCGTAAATGTGCGGGAGCCACGGGCCATGCGTCTCCTCGTCGACGCCGGCGCCGAGCGCGACGGAGGGACGGACCGGGTGCGGATTCCTGAAGCGCTCTTGCGGGAGGCCATTCGCGGCACCCCGAAGGAATGGATGTGGCACGCACGGGAGTCGGGAAACAGCTTCAAGGTCGGCGGCGGGGCGCGTACCCGCCTGGGCCCCGGGTCCGCCTGTACGAAGATCTTCGATTTCTCCTCTGGCCTCCCGCGCGCCCCGACTCAGCGTGATGGGGATGAGCTAGTTCGGCTCCTGGACGCGCTCGAGTTCGCGGACATCGCCTACACTCCGGTGTCCTACGGAGCGTCCAGTGAGACCCCGCGGCACCGGGAAACGGCCACGTTGGTCCGGGATCTGCAGAACACCTCGAAGGTCCTCGTCGGACCCACGTACGACGGTGCGATGGCGAGGGACTCGCTCAAGATCGCGACGCTCCTTGCGGGTGGTGAGGACGAACTACGGAAGCGACCGATGGTTGCGGGGTACTGCGACCCGATCAGTCCTCTGACCCATGATCGGATGATGACCGAGGCCCTGATTGAGTACGCGACGATGGGCCAACCGGTCTTCGTCATGTGCCTCGCTCTAGCGGGGGCCTCGGCGCCCGCGAGCCTCGCAGGAGTCCTCGTCCAGCAAAACGCCGAGATCCTCAGTGGCGTCCTGATCGCGTTTCTCGTGAACCGCCGGGCCCCGATCATCTATGGATGCGTCAGCGGCACGATGGACATGAGAGCAGGGAACGCCGCCGTGGGAGGTCCCGAGTTCGGTCTCCTGAGCGCCGCGTCCGTTCAACTTGCTCACTCGTACGGTCTCGCCTGCTCGACCGGCGGTCAGTCGGATGCGAAGGCCCACGACGCGCAGGCGGCCTTCGAGAAAGGGACCTCCCTTTTGGCCTCGATGCTGGCGGGAGCGGACTTCGTCGATCTGTTCTTCGGCTCGTTCGAGGGGT
>JBGPGA010000163.1:0-5090 GCA_041483635.1 Thermoplasmata archaeon | reverse complement strand
CTCGGGCCGTTCTTCCAGTCGATCGTGGACAGCGAGAAGGTCAAGATGCTCGCCACGGGCGCGGGGGAGGAGGGCATCCTGATCACAATCGTCCGGAGCGATGCGAACATGGGCCTCGTCCTCCTGAGCGTGGGGAAGGCCGTCCAATCCATCGCGGACCTGATGGAAGAGACCGCCCCGGAGGTGGGCGCATGACCGACGTTTGGGAGCGGCTCGAGGCCGCGATGGACGACCTCGCACACGTCACGGACATCAAGGCCGCCGCGGTCGTCCGGAGGGACGGCCTCGTCATCACGCACACCTTGCCCGACGGGGTGGACCCCCGGATCGTGGCCGCGATGACCGCGGCCATCGTCGGAACGTCCGAGATGGCGACGGTCCAACTCTCCCAGGGTCGGTTCGAGCGTGCGATCATCGAGTCGGACGAAGGCAAGCTGCTGAGCCTTGGCGCCGGGGAAGAGGCCCTCCTCGTGGCGCTCGTCTAAAAAGACGCGAACCTCGGGCTCGTCCTCATGGCGATGGAGAAGACGGCGAGGAGCGTGGACGTGATCCTGCACGAGGAGGCGGCGTCATGAGTTCGGGGGGAGACTAGGATGCCCGCTAACCCGGACGGCACGAAGACCCACCTCGACTACTGGCTCTATGGGATCGTCAAGACCGCAAGCCAGCTCGGGAACGCGGGGCTCTTCCTCCGGGCCGCGCAGGAGGCGTCCATCCGGAAGTTCCTCCAGGAAGAACACCTCGCGTTTCGGGATGCGAACGGGCCGGTCCAGATTCTGAAGGTGTACAACGAGAGGCTCGACCAGCGGGGGGTCCTCGACGCGAGCGACGTCCGCTATCGAGAGGTGCCGGAAGGTCTCCAGGTCTCCGTGGGAGAATCGTGCCCCTACCGGAGCACGTGCACTTGGATCCACGACGAGGACGGGACGGTCGCTTGCTTCCGAGCGATTGCGATGGGTGAGGTGCTGCGCCTTGTCACCCGGAGGAGCTACGAGGGCGTCCTCCGTTCCTTCGGACTCCCGTGTCAACTCGCATTCAAGAACGGCAGGCTGGAGGCCGCGAAAGATGGAGATTAAGAAGATCCCGACGTTCGTGGACGGATTGGACGAAGCGCTTGGCGGAGGCCTCCCTGTGGGGCACGTCATCCTCGTCACGGGGCTCCCGGGAACGATGAAGTCGACCCTGACCTACGCAATCCTGCAAAACAACGCGGAGAAGCGCCACGCGAAGGGGCTGTACGTCACCCTGGAACAGACGCGAAAGAGCCTCCTCGCCCAGATGGAATCGATGGGATTCAACACGGAATCCGTGCGGGGAGACGTGCACCTGCTCGATGTCGGAACGATTCAGAAGGAGATCGGCAAGAGCGCGACGAAACCCTGGATCGAGTTCCTGCGGCGGAGCCTGACAACGACCAAGGAGATCGATGGCGTCGATCTCGTCGTGATCGACTCCCTGGAGGCGCTAGAAGTGATCGCGAAGTTCCAGGACCGGCGCTCGGAATTGTTCCAGTTCTTCGAGTGGCTGCGGGACCTCGGCGCGACGACGATCGTGTTGACGGAAGCCTCGGCCGAGGCGAGTTTCTTCGGACTCGAAACCGCTCCCCCGAGGAAGGACGAGGCGTTCCTTGCGGACGGCATCATCGAGCTCAAGATGCACCCCATCACGGACGTCGAAGTCCAGCGGCGCATCCGCGTCGTGAAGATGCGCGGTTCGAACCACAAGACCGGGTTCCACGCCCTCGTGTTCGAGGACGGCCGGTTCCAGGTCACCTCGGTGATCAGTCTATGACCCCGACCCTGAAGTGTCCGGCCTGTTTCTCGGCGAACGAGCCTGGCCAAGCGCGCTGCCGCATTTGCGGCCACGAGCTTCCTCCCGTTCCCGAACCCGCTTCGGCTCGACGAGCCGTGCAGCTCCGGCGGGTCATGGGGAGCGAGGTCTACAGCGCCGTCGTCAAGGAAGGCTCGCGAGTTACGGAGGTCCCCTCCGCATCCCCCGCGCCCGCGGCTACCCCTCCCGAAACGGAGGCCGCGAGCGACATCCTCGTCGCCCTGAAGCAGCGGATCGCACAGCACGCATCCGCAACGGGCCAGCGATTCAAGCCCTACTCCGCCGACCACCCTCGGACCGCGACCTCAAACGAGGCGAAGATGACCGTGGCCAAGCAGCTCGATTCCGCGGCCCGTGCCTTCCGCGAGCGGCGCTTCGACAATGCGATCGAGCATCTCCTCAAGGCGATCGCGAAGGAGGATGGCGACCCGCGCTCCTGGGTCCTCCTGGGTGAGGCATACCTCCGACTCGAGAGGCCGTACAAGGCGGCCGTCGGATACCTCCGCGCCCTCGAACTTGACCCGCCGAACGACAACGCATGGCTCGGCCTCGCCCGCACCCTTCGGACAATGGAGGACCTCGCCGGGTCCCTCGAGATCCTCGACCGCACCGTCCACGCGAATCCTTCCCTGACGGAGGCGTGGTCCGAGCGGGGCATCGTGCTCGAGTCGCTCGACCGCCCCGTCGACGCGGCGAAGAGCTTTCAAAAGGCCCTCGAGCTGCGTCCGGACCATCGCACCGCCCGGGTGCGCTACGACAAACTGACCCCGCGGACCGCGGACGCCACCCCAGAGCCGATTAAGGAGGAGCCGGAGAACGGGAGCGCCGCAACGGAAAGCCAACCTGCGAAGGCGCCCGCGGTCGAGGAAGAGGAGTTCCCTGACTTTGCCGACCTTGCGGCCGCCCCCGCCGCGCATCCCGCGACGCCGGCGGAGGAGACGAGAGCCCATCCCCTCCGTATCCGCACGTTCGTCGAGGGGCTCGACGAGAACCTCGGCGGAGGGATCCCCTGGGGCCACGTCGTCCTCGTCGAGGGCTCCCCCGGGACCATGAAGTCCTCCTTCGGGTTCTCCGTGCTCGCGCAGAACGCCGCGCATGACGGGATGCACTGTCTGTACATGAGCTTCGAGGAACGAACCTCGGGCCTCCTCAAGCAGATGGGTTCGATCGGCCTCCCTCTCCACGTTACGGGCGGCTCCCTCGTCGTGATGGATCCCCGAGCCGCGAAAGGGTTGCTCGAGGAACGGAAGGACTGGGTCGATGCGTTCGAGGGTGCCCTCCGGGCGGTCAAGGCCCAACGGGGACTCGACCTCGTCGTGATCGACTCCCTCGACGCCCTCGAGGTCCTCGCGAAGTTCAAGGACCGCCGCCGCGAGATCTTCCGCCTCTTCGAGTGGCTTCGCGACCTCGATGTCACGAGTTTCGTGATCACGGAGCGGCCGGACTGGGTGATCGGCGGCCACGTCGTCCAGGGCCGCTGGGACGAGGACTTCTTGGCGGACGGTGTGATCCACCTCCGGCAACACCTCGTGTCCGACCTGGAGGTCCAGCGTCGTCTCCGCATCGTGAAGATGCGGGGCACGAAGCACGACACGGGCTACATGGCCCTCGTCCTCGACGAGGGGCGGTTCAAGGTGACCCGCGCGATGAGTCAGTGAGGTGTGGGATGGCCCGTGCTCCCGTCAAGACCTTCATCCGGGGCTTCGACGAAGAGGTGCTCCGGGGCGGGGTGCCCGAGGGCCACGTCCTCCTCCTCCGGGGTGCGAGCGGGACGATGAAGTCTTCCCTTGCCTACTACGTTCTCTACCACAACGCCCTCCAGGGGACACCGGGCCTCTACGTCACCCTGGAACAGAGCGCCGCGAGCCTCCTCGAGCATGTCGCGGGCCTCGGCCTTCGGGCCACGGCGGTCTCCGATTCCCTCCCGATCCTCGACCTGAGCCGCGGCCGCGAATACCTCGAGGAGATGGCCGCGAAGGTCGGCGAGATGGCAGGGTCCGACCTGCGCCAGGGCGAGGCCCTCCTCACGGTCCTCCAGGGCAAGATCCTCGACCTCCGACGGCGTCAGAACTTCCGCCTCCTGGCGGTCGATTCCTGGGACGCACTCGAGCTCGTGCTCGAGTTCAGGGACCGCCGCACGGAGACCTTCGCGTTCTTCGAGTGGCTCCGGGACCTCGGGGTCACGAGTCTCCTGGTCTCCGAAGAGCCGCCGCTCGGCGCGAGCGGGAGCGTCCTGGAGGAGGAGTTCCTCGCGGACGGGATCCTGCGGCTCCGCATGGCGCCCGTCACGGAGACCTCCTTCCAACGGAGGATCCAGTGCACGAAGATGCGGAGCGTGAACCAGGACAGCGAGGATCACACCCTGATCTTCGAGAACGGCCGCTTCGAGGTCGCACGGGCGATCGGGTGACCCATGGCCCGCCGCCTCGTGACCCTGCTCGCCCGCGCGGGCCTGCTCTTCCTTCTCTCCGTCGTGCTCGTCTTCGGATTCTGGGAGCACCGCAACTTCTACCAGATCGGCTTCACGAACCTGCTCCTCCTCGGCGGCCTCGTCACGTTCCTCGTAATCCTGGGATTCCGAGCCGCGCTCTCGGGTGACCTGCCTCGTCGGCGTCCCCGCGGAGAGCTCGCGTTCACACTCGACGAGGGCGACCGGCTTCTGAGGGGAGGCGCAGAACTCACGATCCGCCCGCTCGCGGATGCCGCACTGCCCCTCGTGGGCGAGGTCGTGTGGGCCAAGTACGAGACAGGCCGAACCTTCGGCCGCCTCCTCGTCGTCGACGGGACCCGCAAAATCCTGGCGGATGTGACGGACGAGGAGGCACGCAGGGCAGGATTCCGTTCCGCAGCGGACCTCCGAGAGGAAGGCATCGCGCGCTGGAAGTGGCGGACCCGGGACGTCGTTGGCGTCCTGACCCTGCGGACCGTCGGAGGCGCGACGTGATCGCTTACACCCTGGCGGTCGGCGCGGGCCTCGCCGTCGAAGCGTGGCTCCTCGCCCTCGTCCTCATTCGCGGAAGGCGACGCTGGCTCCAGGCGACGTTCGGGGCGCTCGCCCTCACGCTCATCGTCAACGGGGCGGCGTTCATCGGGGCGTCGGAGGGATTTCTCGCTCCGGCCTGGGAATCCGCGGTCCTTTGGACGCTCGTGCTCGCTCACCCGCTGACCGCAATTACGGTCCTCGCCTTGATCCACGGTGAGACCGTGCCCCGCCGGCGCCCGGCCGTGTTCGCGCTCCTGGCCCTGGCCCCGGTCGTCGT
>JBGPGA010000162.1:0-5096 GCA_041483635.1 Thermoplasmata archaeon | reverse complement strand
GATTCCGTGACCGTCCTGGACGTCTTGAGGGATGACGACCAATTTTATGCAGGAATAGTTATTTAATTAGAGCCGCATCTCAGTTCGCTTGGAATCCGTCGACTAGGACGAGGGCATCGTCGACGACCAGGACGTCGACCAGCACGACGGCGACTCACGGATCTGCGGGCGCCGCCTTTCGCAGCGCGGCCTCAATCGTGTCGCGCACCGTCCCGCTCTTCGGGTCCCAGGCGCTCGGAACCGCGCTGATCTCCCGCGGCAGCTTCTTCATCACCGCCGCGACGACGAGGTCCGAGAACCGCTCGACATCGGCCGGGGTGAACGCGAGCTGCGGGGACGGCCGCACACCAGGCGGCGCGTTGAGGGGCACGATGGGCTGGAGGTCCTGGTCCGCGAAGGCGAGCTTGCCGAGGTCCATCTCCGCGGGGGCCGCCAGCCCCTCGGCCTTCAGAACGGCGAGGTAGCTGTCCGAGTCGGCGAGGTGCGCGTACCTCTGCAACATCTGAGGACCCTTCCACCCGAGCAACCGTTGGACCTGGAGCTGCGGGACGCCAAGCCGCAAGAGGTGCGTGGCCCTGCTGTGTCTGAACAGGTGCGGATGAATCCTCTTGGTGAGCCCCGCACGGTGGACGGCCTTCTCGAGCACGGCGCGGGCGCCGTCGTCCGCGAGACGTCCGCCATCCCATCGCACGAACAGAGGAGAGTCCCCGTGCGGGGACGGGTGAGACTTGAGCCACGCGGTCAGGACGGGCGCCGTCTCGATCACGAAGCCCTGGTGTTCCTCGCCGCGGACCTTCGCCTTCCCGAACCACACCACGTAGATCTTCCGGCCGCCGTTCTCCGGGCTGTCGCGGACCTGCACGTGCTGCAGGTCGACGGCCAGGAGCTCGTGGATCCGCACGCCGGTCTCCCACAGGAGCGCGATGAGGGCCTTGTCCCGCGCACTGTGGGCCGCGTCGATGAGCTGCTGGACCTCCGACACGGTGAGGATGTCCTGCGGGCTCAGGCGCTTCACGCGCTGTTTGAGGACCAGCAGATCGCGGAGGTCCCTGAACCGCTCCTTCGTGTCCCGATCGGGCGCGGCGTTCGCCGCGACCTTGTAGAACATGCGCAGCAGGGCCGCGTACTGCTTCCCCGACGCCATCGCCCGGAGCTTCTTCTTCAGCTCGATGAGGTCGCGTTGGGACGCGTCCGCCAGGGGCATCTCGACCCACTTCTCCATCTGGTGGAGCTGGTACGCGTACCTCTCGATCGAGGACGTCGACGCGCCACTCCGGGCCGCGAAGTCCTCGATGCTGAAGCCCGACATCGGGACCCGTATCCGCGTCCCGTATCTAATAACTTCGGGCGACGGAAGATATTTAGATATTCTTAAGTACCTATTCTCAGTCCCGAGAACGTCGCCGGTCGTCCCGTCGGCGAACCCGATCCGAGTAGAAACGCTTCGAAGGCCGCTGCTGGTTTCGGGAGGCCGCCAGGGTCTCGACTCGCTCGGCGAAGCGGTGGAGCGATTCCACGTCCTTGATGTCCTTGCGGCAGAGGATGGTCAGGCGGGCTCGGAGCTCGTCGTCGTAGCGCACGCCACTCGCCGTCAGGGCGTCCCGGAGGTGCCGCGCGATCCTCCCGCCCCGCACGTCCCAGTCCGTCAGGATGATCGCTTCCCGGTACTCGCGCGAGATGGCCTCGCAGAGGGCCAGGACCGAGTTCCCGCGGTTCAGGACACGGATGTCCCCGAGCACGCCGAGCTGCGTGAGGGCGCGTCGGTCGTACTCGCCCTCGACGATGATGGGCGCCACCCGATTCTTCTCGATCAGGTCCTCGAGGATGCGCTCGAGGTCCTCGTGGATCGCCTCGTAGTCCATCAGCGGCCCCTCAGCCCGAGTCGCTCCTCGACGTCCTCACGGGAACGACCTCGGATCCCGACCGTCTTGCGGCGGCTCCGGTGGCCTGCGACGAGGCGGATCGACGAGGGTGGGACACCGAGTCGCTGCGCCAAGAACCGGAGCAGTTCGGAGTTCGCCGCGCCCTCCGTCGGCTTTGCGGCCACCCGGATCTGGATTCCATGCCGCCAGGGATCCGTGCCCCGGATCTCCGTCCGAGCCGAGCTCGGCGTGACGACGACATCGACCAGCACGAGCCCTGTCGCCGCGTCCTCGCGGATCATGGCGGGCGGAGGCCTGTGTACGCTCATTGCGCAATCTCTATCGGCGCGCGGGAGATATGCCTTGCGGCCGCCGGGTGAGGGATGCGCGGATGACAATCCGGGACGAGTCCGGGGTCATTGGATTCGGGCTCGCGACGATGGGGATCGCCTTCGCGGGCACGATGGCCGCGATCTTCACGCTGCCCCCCACCGGATTCTATGAAGGACTGCCACTCGTCGGCGCAGTCCTCTACCTGGGACTGGTCCCCGCGGGGTTCGTCGCCCTCTTCACGTTGTTCCTCTCGCGGATCCACAACGCATGGGCGCATCCAGTCCCAGTGACCCTGGCAGCCTTCGTCGGCGGAGCCCTCGGCTTGCCTCTCTTCTATCCATTGGGGTTCCTCTCGATTGAGTTCCTCGCCGCGCTGCTCGTGTACCCCGCCTACGTCATCGCCACCTTCGTCGAGCACCGGGCCGCATTGGCGGGGAAGGAGCTGGGACTCCACGTGGTCGTCGCTCTCGGTCTCTACAGTGCTTTCGCGATGCCTCTCCTGGCGATCGGGTTCCGGTGGGTCGACACGACCGGCTGCGAAGAATGCGGGGCGACGGAGAGCCTCTTTTCGGTGGTGTTCCTCTTCGCTCTCGCCTTCTCCGTCGTGATCGGGGCCCTCTTCCGTTTCCGGCCTTCTTCGAGGCGTGCGCGGACCTCTCCGTACCGGGAGGCAGCGCTCCTTGAGGGCCCGGGCGACGGCATCTTATAGCCGCCTCGGGATAACGTCGGCGTGCCTGGGGAGGAAGAGGTCAACTTCGAGCGCGTGACGAAGGTCTACCGCGAGGAGAGCGGGAAGAAGACCCTCGTCGCCCTGGAGCAGGACTTCTACGACAAGCTCGCGGGCTACGTCAAGCGCCTCGAGGAAGGAGCAAACCGGGAGGCCCAGGCGAACCCGAACTCCCCGAAGGCCCTCATGCTCCAGGATGAGCTCCGGAAGGTGCTCAAGCGCCGCGACCAGATCTTCACGTACCGCGAGAGGAAGCTCGCTCTCCTCGCCTCGAGCAAGGCGAGCGGCGCCGAGATCGAGGTCATGACGCTGCCGCGCCAGGACCGCGCCCTATTCGACGCGATGGTCGGCCTCCTCGTGAAGACGAGGGCGGAAGCCTTCGGCGGCTCTGCCTTCGGAAGCGAGCCCGGACCCGCGGAGGGGGCTCCCGCATCCGCATCGACGTCGGCCCCCGCTCCGGAGAGAAAGGCCCCCGCCGGCATGAAGATCGTCTCGAGCGAGGAGACGAAGAAGCCCAAAGTCGCCCCGAGCTTGAAGGACCACGTTGTCGTGCACGTGCTTGAGGACCTGCCGCCGTTCGCGGGGCTCGACACGACGTACGCGCTGAGGAAGGAGGACGTCGTGACGTTGCCCAAGACGATCGCGGAGATTCTCGTGAGCCGGGGCAAGGCGCGCATCGTGCAGATGCCCGGGGTGAACGCGTGACGGTCGAGGTCACCCACCGGAAGCGGGTCGCCCTGCGACTCCTGCTCCTCGAGGCCGGCCTCCTCGGGGGCATCCTTGGCGCCTTCGCCTTCGTTTCCCTCTGGCACTCCGGGTCGGCGTCCCTGGAAGCGATCGTCCTGTTGGGCGCGGTGCTCCTCGTCGCGGTCCTCGTCGCTGAGTGGTTCCTCGTGCGTTCCCGTTGGAAGCAACTCGGGCCCGACTTCGGCGGCGGGCGAGGGTCGTGAGGCGACGGTCGCAAGCATTAAGTAGTTCCCTCGCCTAACGATGAAGGCTCTCTCCGACCCTGGGCTCCGCGCCGTATCTGCGCCCCATTTTAGGTCGGGAGACCGTGTGCACCCCCGACGCTCGCGGGACGTCTGGCGGGGAAGAGGTTGAGGCCGCGGGAGGAGCTCGGCTCCGCACGCACCGCGCGCCGCTGATACCGATCATATGCATCCTGGACGTGTGCTAAGCCGACAGGTCAGTGGCTAATGCGCTGTCTGGGGAATGGCTCGGCTCGGGCGCCGATGAAGGACGTGTCAAGCTGCGAAATGCGTCGGGTAGGCGCAAGAAACCTGTGATCCGACGATCTCCGAATGGGACCTCCTAACCGTGAGGTTGTTCCGTGAGGAACGGGAACCCCCGGAATCGAAGCATCCTAGTACGGGGAGGAAAAGAAACCAATTGGGATGCCCTCAGTAAAGGCGATCGAAGAGGGTATAGAGCAAACCGAAGCCTCCGTTGAAAGACGGCGGCGGTGTGGTGTTCGGACCCTGGCACACCTTACCCTGTCAACTCGAACTCCGGTGGAATGCCGCGACCAAAGAGGGTGACAGTCCCGTAGAGGTAAACGGGGAAGGTGATTCGGGGTATCCAGAGTAGCGTGCGTCGGATATCGCGCGTGAATATGGGTGGCATAAACATCCAACTCTAAACACGACCCGAGACCGATAGTGCACTAGTAGCGTGAGTGAAAGCTGAAAAGTGCCCTTGACGGGAGGTAAAAAGAGCCTGAAACCAGACAGTTACAGACGTACACGGCACGAAAGCGACGAAGCCCGAAAGGGTGGAGCGGTGTCGTGTTATCCGTTGTGAATAACGGGCCAGGGAGTTCTGATCCACGGCGAGGTTAACCGCTTGAAGCGGGAAGCCGAAGCGAAAGCGACATGCGCGCAACGCCGCAAGGCGCGAGGCGCGTCGTGGGCTCGCGAGGAGTCGTGGGTGCGATGCCCGAAGCCGGTCGATCTATGCCTGGGTAAGTTGAAGCCCGCCGAAAGGCGGGTGGAGGACTGAACCGGTGTTGATGTGCAAATCACTCGGATGACCTGGGCATAGGGGTGAAAGGCCAATCTAGGCCGGGAATGGCTGGTTCCCCCCGAAATCAGTCGCAGCTGGACCTCGGCGGAGGTCGGCCATGGGGTAGAGCTACCGATTGGGTGCTAAGGCGGAGAAATCCGTCGGCGTCCTGT
>JBGPGA010000161.1:0-5101 GCA_041483635.1 Thermoplasmata archaeon | reverse complement strand
TCATCGCGCTGGCCATCGTGTTCGTCGTGCTCGCATTCCTCTTCTGGGTCGAGGAGAACCCGGGCACCTATCCCCGCGTGGAGACGTGGTGGGCTCGACAGCGGGGGCGGATCGCACGGGTCCGTCCGCGGCGTCGGAGGCCCCTAGACGCGAAGCCGCCTCCGGATCCTCCGAAGAACGTCCCGTAGACCGTCGACGAGCCGCGCGGGCTCCACGATCCGGGACCCGCGGTGAGGAGGGAAACGACTATGCGGAGCCGCGGGATTGCAGCGCAGGTGGCTCCCGCTTTCACGAACCTCCTCGAATTGGAGGACCTCGCGCGTTCGAAGATCCCCCAGGCATCCTTCGACTACATCGCGGGAGGCGCGGAGGACGAGGTGTCCCTGCGGCGCAACCGCGAGGCGTTCGGCCGGTGGTCCCTGCGCCCGCGGGTCCTCGCGGAGGTCTCGAAGCGGGACCTGTCGACCACGGCCCTGGGCACGGAGGTCTCGTTCCCCGTGCTCGTGGCGCCGACAGCCTTCCACGGCCTCGTCCATCCCGAGGCCGAGCTCGCCACCGCACGAGGGGCCGCCGCTGCGGGCACGATCATGGTCGTGAGCACGATCGCGACGCGGACCCTCGAGGACGTCGCCTCCGCCGCGCCGGAGGCGCCGCGATGGTTCCAGCTGTACGTGTACCGGGACCGCCGCGTCACGGAGGACCTCGTCGATTGCGCGGTGAACGCGGGATACCGAGCGCTCGTCCTGACGGTCGATACACCCGTCCTGGGCCGGCGGGAGAAGGACGAGCGCAACCGCTTTGCCCTCCCCGCGGGAATGGGGATCGCGAACCTCCGTCCGCATGGGCTCGACGGTCTCGCCCCGCAGGACCAGGGTTCCGCGCTGGCGAAGTACGCCGCAGAGCTCCTGAGCCCCGCGCTCACATGGGCGGAAGTGGAGTGGCTGAAGTCCGTGAGCCCCGTGCCCGTTGCGGTCAAGGGCATCATGACGGCCGAGGACGGACGTCTGGCGATCGAGCACGGGGCCGACGCAGTCGTCGTTTCGAACCACGCGGGCGCCAGCTTGACGGGACGATCGGCGCGCTCGATGCGCTTCCGGAGGTGGTCGACGCCGTGGCGGGACAGGCCAAGGTCTACCTCGACGGCGGCGTCCGGCGAGGAACGGAGGTCCTGAAGGCGTTGGCCCTCGGCGCCCGGGCCGTGCTCCTCGGCCGACCCGTGCTGTGGGGTCCGGCCCTCGGCGGTGCGGACGGAGTCCGCGAGGTCCTCGGTCGGCTGCGCGAGGAACTCGACTCCGCGATGACGATCGCGGGCCGGCCGACCCTGCGAAGCGTGGACCGGAGCCTCGTGCAGCGCTCTCCCTGACTCCATACGGGGCGACGCGTCGATTCGCTCCTTGCACCGCAAAGGTTTTTACCCGCCCCCACTTTGGCACGAATCGTGGCCGAGGTTGAATTCCCCCACCGGGTCGCGTTCCTGTTCTACCTCGCGCTTTTCATGGCCGGGGTCATCTTCTACCTGATCTGGGGGATCTACTACGGCGCCTGGAACCTGTTCGCGGCGGACTGGATCGGCGCATATGCGGTGACCGTCGTCCTGGTCGGATTCGGGCTCGTCGGGATGCTTCTGTACAAGGACTGACACGACCTTCGGTCCCATCGGGGTCGAGCGCGGGGTTCGGCTCCGAAGCTCGGGGAGCGGGTTACCTGAGTGCCGTGATGATCGTGATCCTAGGAAGGTGCCGATGATCACCCCAATCAGGACCATGCCCGTCGCGTACTCGATCCATCTTCGGATGCCGAACAGGAGTTCCAGCTCAACGGCCTTCAAGGGGTCCCGGCTCGCTGCCATGGCGAGCACGCCTTCCAGGTATCGGTGGCTCAAACTCCCGATCGGCTTCGGTTTCCTCGACGACGCCTCAGGCAACGGTGCGGCAGATGCCACACGCTCCCTCCATGCTCGGAGCCTGCGAGGAGCTACTTGAGCGTTCGGACGTTACTGCCCAAGGCGTCGAGAACGCGCATCCGTGTCAGTACACCTTCGCCGCGTACACGAACTGCTTCGTGGGCTTGCCGCATACGACGCAGGTGCCCTCGAACTCCTCGGGGTAGAAGGGCGCTCCGAGCACGTTCATCCCGGTCCGGTCGGAGATGGCCTTCCCGCACTCCTCGCTCCCGCACCAGCCCATGCGATTGATCCCGTCCTTCGCGTCCTCGAGCTTCGTGATTGTGAACGTGTTCTCCTTGAGTGTCTTCTCCGCGCGGTCCCACATGTCGATCTGCATGAGCTCTAGCACGGAGCGCAGGCGGTCCGGCAGCCCGTCGCGGGGCAGTTCCCGTTTCTGGCCGTTGTCCCGGCGCACGACCGTCACGGCCTGCTTCTTGATGTCCCGCGGGCCCAGCTCGACCCGCACGGGGATGCCGCGGGCCTCCCAGTAGTAGAACTTGTCTCCCGGGCGGATGTCGCGGTCATCGAGCTTCACCCGCATCCGTTCCCGGAGCTCGAGGAAGAGGCGCTGCGCCTCGAGGAGAATCTCCTCCTGGCGCCCCTTCTCCAGGATCGGGACGACGACGGCCTGGACGGGCGCGACGGCGGGAGGCAGGACGATCCCCTTCTCGTCCCCGTGGATCGACAGGATGGCCCCGAGGACTCGCTCGCTCATCCCGTCCGTCGTCTGGTGGACGTACGTGTGCTCCCCCTTCTCGGTCTCGTACTTCACATCGTAGACCTTCGCGAAGTTGTCCCGGTACTGGTGGAAGGTCGCGACCTGGAGCGCGCGCCCCGAGGGCAGGAGCGTGTCGGCTCCGAGGCTGTAGTGCGCGCCCGGGAACTTGTCCCAGTCCGGCCTGCGGGAGACGAGGTAGGGCAGCGCGAGGAGGCGCATGAGCCGCTCATTGATCTGGAGGTCCTCTCGGATTTGCTGCTCCGCGTCCTCGAAGGTCGCGTGGGCCGTGTGGGACTCGAAGAAGTGGATCTCCCGCACGCGCATGAACGACCGGGTCATCTTCGTCTCATAGCGGAAGACGGGGACGATCTGGTACACCTTGAGGGGCAGGTCGGCGTGGCTGCGGACCCAGATCTTGAACATCGGGTACATCGCCGTCTCGGACGTCGGCCGCAGGACGAGGCGCACGTCGAGCTCGTTCACGCCGCCGTGGGTCACCCAGAAGACCTCGCCCCCGAACCCCTTGACGTGCTCGGCCTCCTTCGCGAACTCCGTCTCCGGGATGAGGACGGGGAAGTTGACCTCGCCGTGACCGGTGGCGTCGAACTCCTCGCGGATCGCGTGGTCGATCAGCTTCATGATCGACCATCCGTACGGGCGCCAGACGTTCATTCCCTTGATCGGGTACCGCTTGTCGCTCAGCTCCGCCTTCTCGATGATTTCGTTGTACCAGTCCGAGAATTCCTCTTCCTTTCGCATGGGACGGACGGCCAAGGAGAGGCCCGTACAATATCCTTACGGTGAGCGCATCGCAGGAGAGCGGTCGGGGCGCCTCGCCCGGGGCTAGGGAGGCGGGACGAACGCGTGGCCGCAGTAGAAGCACGACTGGTCGGACTCCTGGACCGTCGTGTGGCACTGCGGGCAGACCTTCGTGCCCGGCGTGGGCGGCCCCGCGGCAATCGCCTCCGGCGGCGCGGCCGCGGGCACCGCGGGTACTGGCGGCGTCGGCGACGGAGGCGGCTGTGCCTCCCTGTGTGCCCGGCGGTAGGCCCAGAGGATGAAGACGGCGATGACCACGATGATGAGGATCGCTACGTACGCTGAATACGGCGTCGCGGGCGTCACGCTGAACGTCGTGGTCGAGTTGCCCGCCGCGGCAAACGGGTCGATCGCGACGACGGTGACCGTGGATCCGGGCGCGTCCACATCCGGAACGCTCCAGTCCACCGAGGTCACGCCGGCTGTCCCAGCCACGAGCGAGGCGGTACCCCCCTTGTATGTGACATTGACCCAGACCTTCAGATACGCGTTCACGAACACGTCGTCTGCCATCGTCCAGCGTATCGTGAACGTCTGGCCACCCTGGACATTCTGATTTGCCGTGGGGGCGGTGATCGTCACGACAGGAGGCGTCGCCGATGGGAGGCCGGGCTCCACGGCGAGATGCAGATCGGAGGGCGAGTTCGTGTCTGCGCAGGAGGGGGATCGCTCGAGAATCTGGCCGGGGCCCGGGGCCGGCGCGCTCCCCATGATTGTGGATCCGGGTTGCCAATCGAGGGTGCCGCCGACCGACGCGTTGAACTCGACCCGGTCCACCGCGATGTCAGCTCCGCCCGCAGCGGCGCCCGAGCCACCCGGATTTCGGAAGACGAGCTTGAGCGCGTCGCCGGTTGGCACGAGGCCGAAAGCGGACGTCAGGTTCTCCTGGACGATCCCCCCGCCCGGCACGGTGCCTGCGAGGCTCAGGTTCGCACCCAAGTACGTACCCGGCGCGTCCCTCTGGAGGAAGTAGTCGCTCAGGGAGGCGGAGGTCGCGGTCGGGTTGCAGAGGAGCACGTACGGGCTTCCGCCCCGGGCCGGCTGGGTCACGATTCCTTGGATCTTGAGAGGCTGGGGTGTCGAGGCGAGGGATCCGAGATGAAGATCCTGCGTGACCACGAGGTCCGGATACCACGGTACGGTCTCCTGGAACACGCTGAACGAGGCCGTGAACTCGGGCGCGGCGTACATGACCCGCTCGCCCACGTTCGCCCCGTGCTTCGTCGGGGACGGCTCGGGGGTCGTCGAGTTGATGAGCCAGTTCCCGTCCGTCTGGACCGCGAACGAGCCCGCGCCGTCCGAAACGGCCGCGGGGCTTGAGTAGACGACCCCGTCGACGAACGTGGTCACGGGTGTCCCGATGGGAAGCGGGGAGCCGGACTGGTCGAATGCCATCCCGTGTGTCGTCATAGGGATGGGAGGGGGCGCGCGAGCGGGGGACGCCCAGAAGGCGGAGGCCACGAGGAGGAGAGCGAGGAGGAGGAACAGGATGCGCCCGAGGTCCCGGATCGTGGCGCGACGGGGGCTCCGCGCGATGGCCACCAACCGAGCGAGCCGCGGCCCGTTACTTATACTCATCGCCAAGATGAACCCGAACCTGCGGCGCTGCGCCTCGCGCC
>JBGPGA010000160.1:0-5172 GCA_041483635.1 Thermoplasmata archaeon | reverse complement strand
GACGAGCACGCGTACCCGGACTACTCCTCCGACCCGCTCCTGAGCCACGAGCTCGCGCACCAGTGGTTCGGCGACTGGCTCACCTGCAAGAGCTGGGGCCACCTCTGGCTCAACGAGTCCTTCGCGGACTATTTCGAGTGCCTGTGGTGGGAAGACTACCACGGCCGGGACGACTTCATCGTCCATCTGGAGGAGACCCGCGAGGAGTACTACGAAGAAGCGGAGAAGTCGTACAAGCGGCCCATCGTCACGCACAAGTTCGTCGACGCGGAGGACATGCTCGACGAGCATACGTACAACAAGGGGTGCGGCGTCCTCCACATGCTCCGGACGGTCCTCGGCGACGACCTCTGGTGGAAGGGCATCCGACACTATGTGACGAAGCACGGGCTGCAGAACGTCGAGACCCCGGACTTCCGGGTGGCCCTCGAAGAGGCGACCGGGAAGAGCCTCTCGTGGTTCTTCGAGGAGTGGCTCCTGAAGGCGGGCCACCCCGAATACGAGGTCGCCTGGTCCTACGACGAGAAGGCGAAACAGGTCGAGCTCAAGGTCAAGCAGACCCACGAGGTCAAGGACGCGATTCCGCTGTTCCGGATGCCCGTGACCCTCGAGCTGGCGACGGACGACCGCGTGTGGCGGGAGACGGTCCAGGTGGAGAAGGTGGAGCACACGTTCCGGCTCGCCTCGCCCCGACGGCCGCGGATGCTCCTCTTCGACCCCGACGGCGTCCTCTTGAAGAAGCTCGTGTTCAAGAAGGAGAAGGACGAGCTCCTCTGGCAACTCGTTCACGCGAAAGGGGTCTGGGGGCGGATGGAGGCGTGCGGCGGGCTGGGCCGGTTCGTGGGCGACCCGGGCGCGATCGCCGCCCTCGAGAAGGCCCTCACCAAGGACAGGTTCTGGGGCGTCCGGCGCGCGGCGGCTCGCGGGCTTGGCGAGGTCGGCACGGAGGCGGCGCGAGAAGCCCTCCTGCGCTCTCTGAAGGGACAGGACAGCCGGGTCCGCCGGGGCATCTATCGCGCCCTCGGGAAGTTCCGCAAGGACGACGTCGCGTTCAAGGCGCTCGCGAAGGCGTACATGGAGGATGGAATCTACGCTCCCATGGGGACGGCCGCCCTGGCGATGGCGGAGACCCGCCATGACGGAGCGTTCGAGGCGATCGTGAAGGGGATGGATCGTCCCTCACAGGCGCAGATCATTGCCCGCAACGCGGCGACGGCCTTGGCCAATCTGCGGCAGGAGAAGGGGATTGAGACCCTGGTCCAGCGGACCTCGTATGGACAACCCGAGCTGCGCCGGTATGGGGCCGCGATCGCCCTCGGGAAGCTCGGGTACTTCCACGAGCGACGCCGCGACGACGTGCTCGACGAACTGACCTCCCTCGTCAGGGATCCCAACTACCGCACCAAGCTCGGGGCCGTCGACGGGATGACCGAGCTCGGGTACAAGAAGGCGATCGACGAGCTCGAAAAGGTGGCGGACACCTCCGTCCTTGGGAACCTCCGGCGGAATGCGCGCCGAGCGATCGAGGAGATCCGGGAGAAGCATGCCGAGAGCGCGAAGCGGCTCGAGCAGCAGTCGGAGCTCGACAAACTGAAGGACGAGAACAAGGAGCTCAAGACCCGGGTCACGGCGGTCGAAGCGAAACTGGACGCGATGGGCAAGCGCAGACGATAAGGGCCCCTCACGCAGTCCCCGCTCCGAACCGGCCGCGGAACGCAGCCATTGCGAAAGGGTCAAGTCCCCCGCGGTCTTCGATGCCACGTGCGTCGCCGGAGCTCCGATTCGAACGCCGGCCCGCCAGTGAGGAGCGCACGCGCGATGATCCCCGTACGTCCGGAAGGGTCTGCCGGAAGCCGGTCGCCCGGCACACCTTCCCAGATCGTGGAGCCCTTCCGCTCTCCGGTGCCCTCCGCAGCGGGGACGGATCGGGAGGACGTTGAGCCCGCGTCGGTCTACACGCCAACGCAGAAGAGCCGGTGGTTGAAACTGGCCGTCCTGCTCGTGGTCGCCCTGCTGTGCATCGCGTTCGCGGGTGTCGTGTGGGCCCTCATCTTCTGATCCGGAGACGTCCAACGCGACTCTGTCCCGTTCCCGTCCTCGCGAAACCTTTTTCGCCTGCGGACGAATCGTGGGGATCCGGCATGGCCGACGTCCGCGTCAACCGCAAGGTGAAACCGGGCCTCTACCCGATCCTCGATGTGTTCCCTGGGTTGGACCGCTCCAAGGCGTTCCGCGCACTCTTCGCGGACGGGTTGCGGACGAAGGTCCTCCGGGAATGCAGGATCGACGTCGTCGCGGAAGACGCGTACATGTACATCGACGACGGACCGGGGAACGTCTGCACGGGACTGACGTACCTCAAGACGGGGGACGAGCGCGTCCTGTATCTCGATATCCTGCACGAGCTCACCCACATCCGCCAGTGGCATGCGGGCAAGGAGCTCTGGGATCGCCGATACAGCTACGTGGACCGGCCCACCGAGGTCGAAGCGTATGAGGTGGCGGTCCAGGAGGCGCGCCGTCTCGGCATGACGGACGGTGCGATCGCGGACTATCTTCGGGTCGAGTGGACGAGCCGGGAGGACCACGAGCGCCTGTGCAAGCGCCTGGGCGTGCGCGTCCCGGAGTCCCGCGCGTATTGAGGGGCAAAGGCCTCAAATCATTGGCGGCCCTTCGGCCGGGCGATGGCCCAGATTGCGGTGGACGACTTCCAGAGGGTCGAGATGCGCGTCGGGTGCATCTTGGATGTGAAGGACTTCCCGGAGGCCCGCAAGCCCTCGTACCGCCTGACCATCGACTTCGGTCCCTATGGCGTGAAGGAGTCCTCGGCCGCTGTCCAGCCCTGGTACACGAGAGAGGAGCTGGTCGGACGTCCGATCGTCGCCGTCACGAACTTCCCGCCGCGCCAGATCGGGCCGTTCATGTCTGAGGTCCTGTGCCTCGGGGCCGTGCAATCGGACGGACGCGTCGTCCTCCTCCGTCCGGACCAGGAGGGAGAGCTTGGTGCTCAGATCGCCTGACCCGCACCGCGAGTTCCTCGTCCGGAGCGCCGCGATCCTCATCCATGGCGACCGCGTGCTCATGCAGGAGGGAGATGACGGCCGCGGCGGGAAGCAGTATGCGCTCCCCGGGGGCCACCTCGAGTTCGGGGAGACGCTGGCCCTGTGCATGTCCCGCGAGGTCTACGAGGAATCCGGGCTGAACGTCGAGGCGGACAAGCTCGTCTACGTCCACGAGAACTTCTACACCCTGAAGGGAGTCGAGACGCACGAGATCGGGTTCTACTTCCTCGTGGACCTCTCCTCCGAGTTCCCGACGCCGGACGCGGAGGGGTACGTCCCCTCGCTGGAGGCGCACATCCGGATGCGATTGCTGCCCCTCGCGAAGCTCCGCGAGTTCGCGGTCATGCCGCCCTTCCTGCAGGACTACCTCGCCCTGGACGCGCGTGAGCTCTTTGTCCACCCGACGCGCCACCTCATCGAGCAGAGGACCTGAGGATGGCCATCACGATCCGCCGACTCCGGCTCTCCGACTACGACGCGATCATCGAGGTCCTCAATGCCTGCGACCTGAATCCCCGGGTCCACGGCAGGGAGAGCCGGAAGGCGCTGGGACATCAGATGCGCTCGAGGCAGACGCTCTTTCTAGGAGCGTTCGACGGTTCGAGGCTCATCGGTACGGTCTTCGGGACCCATGATACCCGGAAGGGCTGGATCAACCGGCTCGCGGTCCTCCCGGAGTACCGGCAGGGCGGGGTCGCCTCGAAGCTCGTCCGCGCGTGCGAGCGCGGTCTCCGGAAGTACGGCCTCGAGATGTTCGCGGCCCTGATCGACGAGGACAACGTCGCCTCGCGCACTCTGTTCTCGAAGCTCGGGTATTCAAGCTCGGACATCCTCTACTACCGGGTGAAGGATCGCGAGGACTTCTAGGGGATGACCTGCAGCTCCTTGCCGATCTTCTCGTAGGCGGCGAGCGCGAAGTCGAGATCCTTCCGCGTCAGGCCCGCGTTCACGATGTTCCGGATGCGTGCCTTGTCCTTCCCGACCATCGGGAAGATGATCGGCAGAGCGAAGACACCCTCCTCGTACAGGCGGTCCGAGAAGCGCTTGGCCACGGAGGATTCCCCGAGCATGACCGGCGTGATGGGCGTCTCGCTGTGGCCGATGTCGAACCCAAGGGAGACGAGATGCTTCTTGAAGTAGCGCGTGTTCTTCCAGAGGCGCTCGACCCACTTCGGCTCCGTCTCGAGCACGTCGATCGCCGCGATGCACGACGCGATCGTCGCGGGCGGGTGCGAGGCGCTCAGGAGCCAGGTCCGGGACTTGTTCAGGGCGAAGAGGCGGAGATCGTTCGAGCCCGCGGCGTATCCGCCCACGACCCCGAGGGCCTTCGAGAACGTGCCCATCTCGACGTGGACTTTGTCCTCGACGTGGAAATGGTTTGCGGCGCCGCGACCGCCCTCGCCGAGTACGCCCTCTCCGTGGCTGTCGTCGATGTAGACCATCGCCCCATACGGTTCGGCGGCCCGGGCGATCCGGTCCACAGGCGCGATGTCCCCGTCCATCGAGAACACGCCATCCGAGATGACGAGGATCCGGCGGGACGCTTTGTCCGCCTCCCGGAGGCAGTTCTCGAGCTCGCCCATGTCCCGATGCTTGTAGATGAGTCGCTGTGCCTTCGTGAGACGGCAGCCGTCGATGATGCTCCCGTGGTTGAGCTCATCCGTGATGATCGTGTCGCCCTCCCCGACGAGCTGCGGGATCAGGCCCGCGTTCGTCGCGAAACCGCTCATGTAGAAGAGGGCCGCCTCGCGGTTCTTGAAGCGGGCGATGCGCCGCTCGAGTTCCTCATGGAGGTCCATTGTCCCCGCGATGGGCCGCACGCTCCCGCTCCCCGCGCCGTACTCCCGTGTGGCCTGGATCGCGGCTCGTTTGAGCTTCGGGTGGTTCGACAGGCTCAGGTAGTTGTTCGAGCAGAGCATGATGACGTCCTTGCCGCCGACGTTGCTGTGTGGCGCGGACGGTCCTTTCAGGGTCCGGATCTTCCAGTCGAGGGACTGGGCCACGAGCGACTCGTATTCCTGTCGCAGGAATCCGGTCGGGTCGCGCTTCATCGTCAGGCCTCCAATTCGAACACGACCTTGCCGCACTGCCTCGAGCGGACGACCTCGAG
>JBGPGA010000159.1:0-5176 GCA_041483635.1 Thermoplasmata archaeon | reverse complement strand
GCCGATCTCCTTCGCGTACTGCTCCGTCACGGGGGCGCCGCCGACCACGAACTTCTCCTTGGATCGGACTCCCTTCGTCTGGGCCGCGGCGAGGAGCTCCTTCATGCGCGGCATCGACGTCGTCATGAGGGCGGACACGCCGACGATCTCCGCGTTGATCTCCTGAGCCTTCTTGAGGATGACGTCAGCAGACTGATTCACGCCCAAGTCCACGACGTCGAACCCGTTCGCCGTCAGCATCGTGCCGACGAGGTTCTTGCCGATCTCATGAATGTCGTCTTGGACCGTCGCGAGGACGACCTTGTGCGTCTGCCGAGCGGCGGAGCCCTTGGGCACGTGCGGCTCGAGGATCGCGACGCCCGTCCGCATCGTCTCGGCGGCCATGACGAGCTCGGGCAGGAAGCATTCGCCTGCACCAAATTTCTGGCCGATCTCGCGGATTCCGGCACCCAGGCCCTTCTCGATTCCCTGCACCGGGTCCATGCCGTGATCTAGGGCCTCCTTGGCCAAGGCGGGCATGCCTTCCATGTCATATTCGACGACCGCTTTCTTCAGGCGCGCAACGTAGTCCTCCGTGGTGTTCACCTCCGCCGTGCGGTGGACCGGGACGTGCCGTGGGGCGGAAAACCTTTTGGCTCTTACCTTGTGCCGCAAACCTTGACATACCCCTTCCGATTTCCCGGAGCGCTCGGGAGGCGGTGGGATCGCATCCTACGACGCGGTCGTCATTGGCGCAGGCCACAACGGTCTCGTGGCCGCGAATTACTTGGCGAAGGCGGGGTTCCGCGTCATCGTGGTCGAGCGCTCAGACCGGGTGGGCGGGGCCAGCGTCACGGACGAGATCGCTCCGGGCTTCCGGGTGAGCGCCGCCGCCTATGTGTCGGGCCTCTTCCGCCCCCAGATCATTGAGGACCTCGAACTCGCCAAATACGGATTGCGGCAAATTGCGTTCGATCCTCAGGCCTTCTGCCCTTTCCCCGACGGCCGCTACCTTCTTCTGTGGAGCGACGTGGAGCGGACCTGCAAGGAGATTAGTCGGTTCTCGAAGAAGGATGCGGAGGGCTACCGCCGGTACACGGCCTTCTGGGATTCCTTCTATGAGCTGATCGAGCCCATGCTACTATCGCCTCCCGTCCCCGTCGCCGATCTCGTCGACCTGATGCGGGGCCCGGAGGCCGAGGAACTGATGCGGCGCCTTCTGTTCTACAGCGCGGAAGAGCTCCTCGACGAGTACTTCGAGTCACCCGATGTGAAAGCCGCCCTCGCGAACCAGAGCATCATCGGCCACTTCGCGGGACCGGCGTCCCCCTGCACCGCGTTCACCCTGAGCCACAACCTCCTGGGGAACATCAACGGGGTCGTGGGTGCGTGGGGATTCACCATCGGCGGGATGGGCGGGATTCCGGATGCCCTCGCGAAGGCGGCGCGTGCGCGAGGAGTCGAGATCCTCCTGAACGCTCCGGTCGAGCGGATCGTCGTTGAGGACAACCGGGCCACCGGGGTGAGGCTCGGCGACGGTCGGATCCTCGAGGCGAAGGCGGTCCTCTCCAGCGCGGATCCGAAGCGCACCCTCCTCGGCTTGGTCGAACCGGATATTCTGCCCGCCGAGTTCCTGCGCGCGATCTCTCACATCAAGATTCATGGGGCCGCGATGAAGGTGAACTGCGCGCTCTCGGAGCTACCGGAGTGGACCGCATTGCCGGGCGGCCCGGGGCCGCAACATCAAGGGTCCACCTACCTGTGTCCCTCCATCGCGTACGCAGAGGCGGCATTCGCCGACGCAAGGCGGGGAATCCCCTCCCGCGGGCCCTGGATGGAGGTCGTGACGCAGAGCGTTCTGGACCCGAGCGTGGCACCCCCGGGCAAGCACACGCTCTCCTTGTACGTGCAGTACACGCCGTACCGCCTCGCGTCGGGGAACTGGGACGACATCCGGGACTCCTACGCGGACCGGGTGATCGAAACGGTCGCGCAGTACGCGCCGAACATCCCGGGAGCAATCCTCGCGCGCGAGGTCCTCACGCCGTTGGACCTCGAGCGCCGCTTTGGACTTACCGAGGCCCACCAGTCGCATGGCGAGATGGGCCCGGATCAATTCTTCTCCTTTCGTCCCGTGCCAGGCTGGTCGAATTACCGCATGCCACTCAAGGGTCTCTACCTCTGCGGTGCGGGCACGCATCCAGGCGGCGGCGTGATGGGTGCGCCGGGTTACAACGGGTCCCAGGCCGTGATTGAAGATTGGCCCGGCCTCAAGGCATAAGTGAGCCCGGGGGATCTAGCCGTCCGCTCCGGTGCGAATCCCCGCCGTACTTACCATAGGCTCATGATTTTCCAGATGCTACCCGCGGACATGTCCCTCGGACCCGCGAACGGTCCCGGTGACCGCGGTCCTCGGACAATCTCGACGCCACCCTGCGGCTCGGCGGCTCGAGTTGACGGGAGGTGAAAAAGATGGCGGTATTGCGGACGAAGTTTCTCGATCGGGGCGAAGAAGACTTGATTCACGAGCAGAGCCTGAAAAGCCTGCGCGAAATCGGCGTCCTCATTCACAGCCCCGATGTGCTCCGCATGCTGCAGGAGGCCGGTGCGGATGTCGACCTCAAGACGGAGATCGCGAAGATCCCCGAATCCCTGGTCAAGGACGCGCTCAAGAAGGCGCCCCGCCGAATCCGGTACTGCGGCCGCGATTCCAAGCGCGACTTCGAGATCCCGACCGAGACATGGCCGTTCACCGCGACGAACGGCCTTGCCGTTCACATCGCAGACCTCGAGACCGGGGTGGACCATCCGTCGACCCGTTCGGACCTTGCGAGCTTCTCGCGGCTCGCCGACGCGCTCGATCCCATCGACTACCTGTGGACGTCGCTCACGGCCACGGATGTGCCTGAGGTCTCCCACAGCCTGCACGAACTCTGGATCACCCTGCAGAACACGACGAAACATGTGGAGAGCATCACCGTCGCGGGCGCGGCGGACGCTCGTGCCCAGATCGCCTTGGCCGGCCTCGTCGCAGGAGGGGAGGACGCCTTGCGGAAACGCCCGCTCATCTCCGTCGTGTCGTGTCCCACCGCGCCGCTCACCTTCAACCAGGTCGCCGTGGAGGCCCAAGTCGAGTTCGCAAAGGCCGGCGTCCCCGTCCTCTCCATGTCCATGTCCATGGGCGGGACGACGAGCCCCGTGACCGTCGCGGGAACGATCGCGAACATCAACACGGAGAACCTTGCGAGCCTCGTCATCGACCAGGTCGCCGCGCCGGGATCCCCGCACATCTACACGTCCGATTCGACGCCCGTGGACATGAAGACGGGATACATCGACTACACCGCCACGGAAACGCCCATGATTTGCGCGGGGGCCGTCCAGATGGCGCGGCGATACAAGCTTCCCTGCATGACCTCCGGTTGGGGCGCAGCGGTCGGGACGCAGGTGGGGCTCCCCGCCTTCTCCGAACTCGCAGGCATCATGATCTCCGCGATGGGAGGCACGGACCTCTCCGCGGGGATGGGCGGCCTCGACCATGCGAAGGGCGGTTCGTACGAGATGATGGTCCTAGACTCCGCCATCTGGGAGGACGTGCGAGCGTTCATGCGGGACATGGTCGTGACGGAGGAGACGATCGCCCTCGACGTGGTCCGTCAAGTGGGTCACGGCAACACGTTCCTCCGGCACCCGCACACGGTCCAGAACTTCCGGAAGGAGCTCTACTTCCGCGACGCCCAGAAACTAGGCTGGCAGGCGACCCTCTCGAGCCGGATGATTCCGGAGGCTCGCGGGATCGCGAAGAAGATCCTGAAGGACCACGAGGTGCGGCGCTTCGACAAGGATCTGCTGCGGGAGGGCGACGCCCTCATCCGTTCGTACGAGAAGGAGCACGCGGCGTCCTGAGCCGTCACGCGGCCCTTAGGAGCTGCTTGCCCCCCTCGGCCACGACCCGCGCCAGGTCCGCTTCGACGTCCCGGTCCAGCGGGGTCACCACATGGTCCCGTAGCAGCTCGCGCACCTTCTCGCGTGCGGCGTCCTGGATGGGCCGAATGCCCTCGGTCCTCGCCCGGTCCATCGTCCGCTTGTCCCACAGCGAGGAGTTCCGCATCTCACCCTCCCGGAGGTACCTCATCGTGTGACGCTGCGCCAGGAAATTGCCCATGGGGCCGACCTTGTCGATCACATCGAGCGCGAGGCGGTCCTCGTCGACCACGATACCCCGCACGATGCGGAAGATGTCCGAGTAGATCTCATCATCGATCACTGCCATCTCGAGGGAAGCGGCGTTCTCCCAGGCACCCCCGATCCCGGAAAGGTTGTCGGCGCCCGCGAGCGCGGGCGGGAGGGCCGCCATCATCCGCTCGAGGCCGATCTGCAGATCCCATCCGTTCGCGTCCGTCGTGACCCCGTAGACGTCCGCCGTCATGTGATAGCGGTGGGCGATCTGGACGGTCGCCGCGGAGACGAGGCCGAGCTCGGGCAGGCCCCACAGGTTCTTCCCGGAGCGGAGGTCGAGGAAGCTGAGCCGCCCCGAGTACTGGGTCGGCAGCTTCGGGTCCACGGTTTGGAGGAGCATCACGCCCGCCAGGAGCTCCGCGTTCTGCTGCGCCAGCCCTCCTGCCAGGGAGAGCGGAGCGGTCCCCCCGCTGATCGGGCAGGGCACGACGTCCACGGGGATGCCGTTCTCGGCCGCGAGGAGCATGACGTCGCACACATGCATGTCGTAGGTGAGGGGGCTGCTGGGCGATCCGTACAGGGTGAAGAAGGGGCGCTTCCGCAACGCCTCGGCGCCGCCCGCCACGCACGCCCCCATCCGAAGCAGGACGTCCACCTCGCCCGTCCGCAGGGCGTAACCGGGGACGCACTTGGACGTGTTCTTGATCATCGCCTCGACGGTCTTGATGACCAGGAGGGGACCGGGCGCGTCCGTCGCGACGACGAGGGGCGATGCGGTGTGGCAGTTCGGGAGCGCATCCTGGAGGCGGGTGCTCTCTTCGACGTCCCTGAGGGTGGAACTCCGAATCAACCCCGTCGCCGAATCCAAGATGGCCGGGTTCCCGCCGAGGGCATGCGCGAAGGTGTGCTCTCCGTCGAAGGTGACGTCGTTCTTCGGGTCGCGGGCACAGTAGGTCCCGTAGCGTGGGATGTGACGGATGGCGTCCTCGACTACAGCCCGCGGGAAGGTCAGGACGTT
>JBGPGA010000158.1:0-5218 GCA_041483635.1 Thermoplasmata archaeon | reverse complement strand
TCCCCCTTCTTCAGGTTCCGCTGGGTGACCCATTCCTTCGGAAGGGAAATGGTGAGTGTGGCTGCGCCTACTTTCTGGATTTTCCGGCTTTCCATGCGGACTTCCCCCGTCCGATCGTACCTTCGCTCGTAATTACCTATTACATGTAAATATATCTTTTGCCGAGGAGACCTGTCCTATATTCCGTTTCTCGACGCCCTCCCGTCGACTCCCCGCGGGCCCCGGTCACTAGGAGGGCTTCGCGGAGGCCATCCGAAGGGTCGCGAATATACTTTATGCTCGGAACGCTCCAATAGCGATGCCGCCGTTGGTTGCCTCAGGCCCAACGGGGCCTAGGGGAGCGACATGCCGGTTCCGCAACTCGACTCAACGGGGAGCGCAGCCGGTCCGACGCTCGGGATGATGACGGTCGCCTTCAACGGCCTTCCATCGCTTCCCCTCCAAGTTTTGGGCGATCGCCATCTCCTCCTTTTTCCCATGTAGGAGAGAGGAGCCCGGGCACGGGACGTCTCGGTCCTTCGCGACTCCGGCGTTGTATATGCGGGTACAATCTCGAACGCACGACCCATGCAATACTTCGCCAGACCTTTTCCGCGTGACGGGGAGTCGGAAGCTCGATGAGGCCGCGATTCGAGTCAACTCCACTTGTGGGAACCGTTTATAGGGCGGGAACCTCCGTCGGGAGCATCCCGGGGGAAGCGTGAGCCGTCATGGCGGAGCTGGAGCTTGTTCTGATGGTCGCCCTCGGGGCGGCCACGGTCGGCGTGGCGATCGTCGCGGTGGCGCTGAAGAACCTCGTGCGGTCCGTCGTGGCGTACGCGCTCGCGAGCGCATTCCTGGCGGCCCTGTTCTTCCTCCTCGCGTCTCCCTTCGCGGGCGCCCTGGAGCTGACCGTGGGCGCGGGGCTCGTCGCGGTCCTGTTCCTGGTCGCGCTCATCCTCGCCGGCGGCGAGGAGCGGGAGGTGCCCGCATGAACGGCAAGCTCGCCGCAGGGCTCGTCATCGGCGTCGCGTTCCTCGGCCTCCTCGTCTACGCGGTCCTGCCCAGCCCGATCACGTGGCCCACATCCGGGCCCACGATCACGAAGATCGGGGTCGCGATGTGGCAGGATCGGACGTTCGAGGTCCTCCTCCAGAGCGTGATCCTCCTCGGCGGGGTCGTCGCCATCCTGCTCCTCCTGGGCTCCCGCCGCACGCGGGAGGTGAGCCCATGATAGGGCCCGAGGCCCTCGTCCTCCTGACCGTCGCGGGCGCGCTGTTCGCGATCGGCCTCGTCTGCCTCATCGCCCGTTCGAACCTGGTCAAGATGGTCATCGGACTCGAGATCCTGGGGAAGGGGGTCAGCCTCGTGTTCGTGACGGCCGGGTACCTGAACGGGGACGTCGCCACGTCCCAGGCCATCGTCTTCACCCTGATCATCATCGAGGCCGTCGTCGCGGGGGTCGCCCTTGCGTTCGTCATCCTCGCCAAGCGGACGTGGGGGACGCTCGACATCGCCGCGATCACCCGGAAGGTCCGCGGAGGTGACCTCTGATGGACCTGAACCAGTGGATCCTCGTCCTCGCGGTCCTCACGCCCTTCCTGGGCGCCTACTTCGTCCTCGTGTTCCGAAACCGGCCGAACGTCCGCGAGGCCGCGTCCCTCGGGTCGGCGGTCCTGACGTTCGCGTTCGCGGCGTTCGCGCTCCCGGCGGTCCTCGGCGGGACACCGACCTCGACCCCGCCCGTCGCGATGTTCCTCGGCCTGAGCCTCCAGCTCACGGCGGACGGCCTCGGCCTCTTGTTCGCGGTCCTCGCCTCGTTCCTCTGGATCCTCACGACCGTGTACAGCATCGGGTACATGCGCGGCCTGAAGGAACACGCCCAGACGCGCTACTATGCGTGCTTCGCGATCGTGATCGGCGCGACGATGGGTGTCGCGCTCTCCTCGAACCTGTTCAGCCTCTTCATGTTCTACGAAATCCTGACCATCGCGACGTACCCTCTCGTCGTCCACAAGGAAAGCGAGGAGGCGTTCGCGGCGGGCCGCAAGTACCTCATCTACACGCTGAGCGGCGGCGTCGCGATCCTCGCGGGCATGATGCTCCTCCAGGGCCTCGCCGGCCCCGGGGCCCTCTCCTTCACTGCGGGCGGCAACGTGACGGCGATTGGCGCGATCGCCCCGGACCTCGCCCGCCTCGGGTTCGTCCTCCTGTTCGCCGGATTCGGCGTCAAGGCCGCGATCATGCCCATGCACGGCTGGCTGCCGAGCGCGATGATCGCGCCCACCCCGGTCAGCGGGCTCCTCCACGCGGTGGCCGTCGTCAAGGCGGGCGTCTTCGGCATCCTGCGGGTCATCTTCTTCCTCTTCGGACCCCTGCTCATGGTCGACCTGGAACTCCAGTGGATCGTCATCATCGCCGCCTCGGTCACCGTGATCGGCGGGTCCCTCCTCGCCCTCGTCCAGGATGACTTCAAGGCGCGGCTCGCGTACTCGACGATCAGCCAGCTCAACTACATCACCCTGGGCGCCGCCCTCCTGGTCCCCTTGACCGTGGCCGGCTCCACCGCGGACGGCATGTTCGCCCTCGTCGTCGGCACGACCTTCGCGATCGCGGCCCACGCGTTCGGGAAGCTGACCATGTTCTTCGTCGCCGGTGCGGTCGCCGTCGAGACGGGGAAGACGAAGATCTCCCAGCTCGACGGGATCGGGAAGAAGATGCCGCGGGAGTTCGTGGCCTTCACCCTCGCCGCCCTGAGCATGGTAGCTCTCCCGCCGATGGCAGGGTTCGTCGCGAAGTGGTACATCTCCGTGGGTGCCTGGAACGCGGGCTTCTGGTGGATTCCGCTCCTCCTCGTCCTCTCGAGCGTCCTGAACCTCGGCTACTGGCTGCCGATCATCATCCGCGCCTTCTTCCGTCCCTACGAGGGGGAGCTCGGCGAAGCGCGGTCGACCCTGGCCGTCCCTCTGATCATCACCGCCGCGGGAGCCGTCCTCCTGGGTCTGTGGACCTCGATGCCCTTCGGCTTCTTCGAGATCGCCCGCGCGATCGGCACGAGCGTCGTCCGCGGGGCGACCGGACTCGTCGCCTGGGTTCCGCCCGCGATGGGCTCGATCGTCACCGGGACCGCCTTCCCGCCCTTCCTCATCTTCCTGATCGGCGGTCCCCTCATCCTCCTGCTCAAGGGCCGTGCCCGCCAAATCGGCCTCATCATCCTGGCGGGCGTGGCCCTCCTCGACATCGTCTTCCTGCCCATGGGCGCCCAATGGCAGCTGCCCTTCATGGGCTACCAGCTCACCCTGATGACCGTCGACAGCCTGTCCTACCTGACCGGCCTCATCTTCGGCATCATCACGTTCCTCGCGGTCCTCTATGCCGCGGGCTTCGGGAAGCCGTGGATGCACCTGTTCGCCCTGTTGTATGCAGGGACGTCCCTCGGCGCGGTCTACGCGGGGGACTGGGTCACGCTCCTCTTCTTCTGGGAGCTCATGGCGATCACGTCGACCCTGCTCATCATGCAGGGCGGCGAGGACGGCATCAAGGCGGGCTTCCGGTACCTCCTGTACCACGTCGCGGGCGGGGCCCTCCTGGGCGGCGGCATTGCCCTCCTGTTCATGCAGATGCCCGCGGGGCAGAACTTCCTGCCCGTCGGCGTGGTCTCCGGGTTCTGGCCCTCCCTGCTCATCAGCCTGGGCATTGGGCTGAACGCGGCCTTCATCCCGCTCCACTCCTGGCTGCCGGACGCCTATCCGCGGGCCCACTTCGTCGCGAGCGTCTTCCTGAGCGTGTACACGACGAAGACGGCCGTCTATGCGTTCGCGCGGATGTTCATCGGGCAGCCCGACCCGCAACCCGCCTTCGAGGCGGTCGCGGTCATGGGGGCGGTCATGGCCGTCTACGGCGTGTCCTTCGCCGTATTCCAGAACAACATGCGCCGCCTTCTGTCGTACCACATCGTCTCCCAGGTCGGCTACATGATCGCGGGGGTCGGCCTCGCGGGCTGGCTCGGCATGGCGGACGAGTGGGGCGTGCTCGGCCTGGACGGCGGGATGGCGCACGTCTTCAACCACATCCTGTACAAG
Organism: Thermoplasmata archaeon; assembly: GCA_041483635.1. GTDB lineage: Archaea > Thermoplasmatota > Thermoplasmata > RBG-16-68-12 > RBG-16-68-12 > RBG-16-68-12. The sequence goes on along the minus strand of JBGPGA010000158.1, from coordinate 1,157 downwards.
GCCCTCCTCTTCATGACGATCGGCGTCGTGATCTGGAAGACAGGCGAGAACACGATGCACCGCCTCGGCGGGCTGATGAAGAAGATGCCCGTCACGGCGATCGCGTTCTGGGTCGCGGCCTTCTCCATTTCCGGCGTGCCCCTCTTCAACGGCTACGTGTCCAAGGGCATGGTCATCTTCGCGGCGGAGGACGTGAACGTCTACCTCTGGATCCTCCTCGAGATTGCGTCCTTCGGGACCTTCCTGTCCTTCCTCAAGCTCGGGTGGTTCACCTTCCTGCGTCCTGCGCCCGAGGGCGGCGTGACGGAGGCCTCGGACCCGCCCCGCACGATGCAGGCCGCCATGCTGGGCACCGCGGCCCTGTGCATCGCGATCGGCGTGTACCCGCAGATGCTCTACAACATCCTGCCCGAGGCCGTGCCCGCCGTCTGGAACGCCTGGGCGCCGCTCCAGCTGGGCACGAGCCTCCTTGTCCTCGGCCTCGCGGCCCTCTTCTTCTTCACGATCGGCCGGCGCGTCCTGGCGCCCCACGACACCCGCCTCAAGGATGTGGACGTCGCGTATGGGGCGACCGGGCGGGGATTCGTGGCCTTCAGCGGCCGCCTCCAGTCCGGCTTCCGTCTGGCCTATGAGGGCGCGACGGACGTTGCCCGTGGGCTCTTCGCCCTGGGCAAGCGCGCGATGCGCATGGAAGACCGCGACGTAAATTGGAATCTGGTGGCCTTCGGAGGCGCCCTGGTCGTCGTCCTCGCCGTCGTCCTCGTGGGGGTGGGCGCGTGAACCCGACAGACCTCGCGTTCTTCGTGCCCCTCTTCGTCGCCCTGGGCGGCATCGAGGTGTACTTCTTCGCGCAGCTCGCGGGCCCGCGGTACCGGCGCTGGACCGGGACGATGGCCGCCGCGTGGCTTCTGGCGGCGTTCGGCCTGCTGCTGGTGTCCGTCGACCTGGGTTTCCCGGGATCAGGCGGCTCCCTCTTCGCGCCCATCCTGACCCCGTCCTACCTCGGGCTCATCGTCGGCCTCTTGGCCACGGGGCTCGGCGCCCTCGCCGCGTTCGCGTCCCAGGGACGAATCGCCCCGGACGGCCCCGTCCACCTCTACTACCCGCTCTTCCTGTTCGCCCTCGTGGGCGCGACGGCGGTCGGGTTCGCGAACGAC
>JBGPGA010000157.1:0-5316 GCA_041483635.1 Thermoplasmata archaeon | reverse complement strand
GCGCTCGTGATGATCGGCTTGCCGTGGATGACCCACGCTCGCGTCGAACCTTGCGGGATGGGGAGACCGTGGACCTGGAAGCTGATCAGGTTGTCCGTGCGGACTTCATGGGTCTCTAAGGCGGCTTGGGGAAGGGCACGCGGCTCGGTACGCGACGCTGCGACGGCGAGAGCGCTCTTCCGAGTTACGGCCATGGTCCCATCCCGTTCCGCCATCGCTGACAGATGTCCGACAACACGACGTCGCCTCTTAACCTTAGCGCCGGTAGCTTTGCGCTGTTTCGCGGAGGCTCGGGCGGGGATATGGTCCCTCCTGGGAGGTGCCCGAAAGTGCGGGCCGCCCTTCATTTCAGGGCGGCCTTCGCCTTATCCATGTCGTCAACGACGAGGGCGATCTCCGTGCGGCCGTTCTTGGAACCCAGGATGTAGATGGAGTGGACGTCGATGGATGCCCGGGCCAGACGACGAGAGACCTTCGCGAGCTCCCCCGGTCGGTCGAGCAGCTAGAGGTTCAGGATCTCGTTCAGCTCGTACTTCATCCCCGCGTTTGTGAGGGCCTTCTCCGTCGTCGCGACGTCCTGTGTCACGACCCGCAGGAACGAAGCGTCGTGCTTCGACTCGCTCGCGATCGCGCGGATGTTCACCGCGGCCGCGGAAAGGGCTTCCGTAACGCGCGCCAGTTCGCCCGGATGGTCCGCCACGAAGACTCGGAACTCCTTCATCTTCGTCTCCCCACCATGTCGAGGGTGCAAGGCACGGCGGCTTACTAAACCTTGCTCGACCTTGTCACGGGACGAGCCGGGCGCGGTCGCGAGGGAAGAGGATCGCCTCGCGGATGTTTGGCAGGTCGAGGAGTTTCTGGACGAACCGGTCGACCCCGAACCCCCAGCCGCCATGAGGGGGCATCCCATATCGGAAGGCCTTCAGGTAGAACTCGAAGCTCTCCGGGTTGAGACCCTTCTCGCGCATCTTCCCGACGAGCACGTCGTAGCGGTGCTCGCGCTGGCCTCCGGACGCCATCTCGTCGCCCTTGTACTCCAGATCGAACGAGAACGAGACGGCGGGGTCGTCCGGCTTCGACATCACGTAGAACGGCTTGATCGAGCTCGGATACTCGGTGAGGAAATAGAGCTCGTGGCCCTCCTGGGCCATCACGGTCCCGAGGGCCTTCTCGCCCTCCGTGTCGATGTCGTCGCCCTCCCGCACCCGCTTGCCCTGGTTACGCAGGATCTCGAGGGCCTCGGGATATGGCATGCGTCGCAGCGGGAGAGAAGGTACCTTCGGTTCGACATGGAGCAGGTCCAGTTCGCGCTTCGCGTCGCTCCGGACGCGCTCCATCGCGTGGGCGACCGCGCCCTCCAGGATGTGAAGGACGTCCTCCTGGCTCTCGATCCACGAGACCTCGCCGTCGAACGAGGCGAACTCGGTCACGTGGCGAACCGTGTCGGAGGGCTCCGCGCGGAACGCGGGCGCGATCTCGAAGACGCGGTCGAGGCCCGTGGACATGAGCATCTGCTTGTAGAGCTGCGGGCTCTGGCTCAGGTACGCCTTCCGCCCGAAGTACGACGTCTCGAACAGGGTCGCGCCGCCCTCGGCTCCCGCGCCGGCGAGCTTGGGGGTGTGGACCTCGACGAACCCCAGCTTCCCGAGCGATTCGCGCAGGGCCGCCAGGACGATCCCGCGCACGTGGAAGATCGCGCGGCGCTCCGGCTTGCGGAGGTCGAGCGTGCGGTTGTCGAAGCGGGTGTCCATCTCCGCGCCGACCTTGTCCGCGACCGGGAGGGGGAGGGGCGCCGCAGCGGCGCTCAGTACATCGACCGAGGATGCGAGGAGCTCCCAGCCGTTCCGCACCTGCGCGTTGGGCTGGATCGTGCCCTGGACGGCGACGACGCTCTCGCGGACGATCTTCGAGACCCCGTCGAACAGGGGCTCATTCCCCTTCTTCTTGACCGTGGCCTGAAACGTGCCGTCACGCTGGCGCACGATCAGGAAGGCGATCCCGCCGAGGTTCCGGAGGTCCTCGACCCAGCCCGCCAGGATCGCGGGCTTCCCGTGGTCCGCCGTGCCGATCGTGGCGAAGGACCGGGAGAGGGACGGCATCGGGCCGCGGAGACCGCAGGGTCACTATAAAGGATGCGGTGGTCAGCGGACTGCGGCGACGGGCGGGGTGGCCGGTGCGACCGGCGGGGGCGCCGTGAGTCGGATGTCGGGGCGCTCGCTCGACCGTTCGAGGATGTCCTTCACGAGGCGCGTACGATAGCGGCTGCGCTCGAACACGGGGCAGAAGTAGACCAGGGTCAGGTCGACCCCCGCATCGCGCACGTTCCAGAGGACCGTGGGTTCCTCCGTCACGTACTCCCGGAGGTCCTCAAACTCGTACTTGTTCCGGATGCGGCTCGTGCTCTCGCGCATCATCGGTCCGACGATCTCCTCCGCGGCGTCGAGGAGGATCGTCTCGGCCGCCTTCGTGTCGCTCTGGTATGGGACGGTGACCGTGAGCTGGTCCCAGACGAACGGCGTGTCCTTCGTCGCGTTGAAGATGTTCCCGCGGACCGCCTGGCTGTTCGGGATCGTCACATACCGGCCCGTGTGGATGTCCCCGGCCTGGTTCCCGGCGAACTCGCGGATCGTCGTGTTCAGGGGTGTGATCCCAACCACATAGCCCCGGGTGTTGCTGACCTCGATCCGGTCCCCGAGCTTGTACAGGCGCATCGTGACGATGACCATCCAGCCCACGAAGGACAGGAGCGGCTCCCCGAGGACGTAGACGAGGGCCGCGGACACGAGCCCGATGCTGAGCCCGAGGTTCTGGGACATCCCCGTGCCGGCGAGGCTCCAGATCACGAGGATCAGGGCCGTCGCCCAGACGACGTAGGAGACGACCTTGAAATGCGCGAAGATGTCGGCCTCGTACCGCACGTGGCTCCGGAGGGCCGCGCGGAACACGGGGCGGAGGATCTCGAGGAGGGCCTTCGTGGCCAGGAGGATCAGGATCGCGAAGACCCAGGGCTGGTAGGCCTGGAGGCTCATCTGACCGACCGGGAGGCCGGGGACCTGGACCGCTCCCGTGAGGAGCAAGAGCCCCAGGATGAAGCCCAGGGTGACGAGGACCCATAGGAGGGCTCGCGCTTTCTTCCAGCTCTCCTGGTTCACGGAACCGGTCGAGCCGTCTTCGTCCCTATAAGTCCCGCGACCTCATTATCGCCCCTGAAAGGGGACCGGGTTCAACGGCGCGGATGGCCGGCCGCGGGCCACGAACCGGGACCCACCCAAGCCTCAGATGAACTCGGCGAACTTCGCGACGAGTCCGGGGTTGTGCTCTTTGAGCACTTTGAGGATTGCGCGGACGCTCAGTTTGTGCACGCCGACGTCGGCCAGGATCTTCACGATGTCGTCGAACTCTCCGTCCGTCAGGGTGACGAGCTTGTTCTTCGCGAGCCAGTTGCGGTAGAGGTTCTCCTCCATCTTCGCCCGCCACTCCGTCTCGTACGGTTGGAGGGCCGCCTCGGAGAAGTCTCCCTTCTCCCTGCACTCGCCGAGGATCTGGCCCAGGCACATGCCCGCGTACATGCCATTCCCGATCCCTCCGCCCGTGATCGGGTCGATCATCCGCGCGGCATCTCCGACGAGGGCGATCCCGTTCCCGACCGTCTTCTTGATCGGAGCGCAGGTCGAGACCCCGCCGGTGACCATGTCGAGGGGCTGCGCGTTTTTCATCCGCGGCTGGGACGCGATCCAGCGGTCCAGGAACCCTTTGATGTCCGTGCGGTTGTGGAGGCGGTCCAGGGAGATCCCGATGCCCACGTTCGCCGTCGTGTCGTCTTTCGGGAAGACCCAGATGTAGCCCGCCGGCGCGATGGAGCCGAGCCAGAACTCGCAGTAGTCCGGGAAGCCGTATCCTTCCCCGATGTTTGTCATGCGATACTGGAGCGTCCCGGTGACGTCGCCCGCCTTAAGTAGTGTCCGAAAGCCGGCCCAGCGTCCGACCTGGCTCTCGTAGCCGTCTGCCGCGACGACGCAGCTCGCGCGGATGTTGAACTCGTCCTCGAGCTGCTTCACGCGGACGCCGACAATCTTGCCGTCGTCCTTGAGGACCGCCGTCGCCGTCGTCTTCAGGAGGATCTTGGCGCCCGCCTTCGCGGCTTCGATCGCCACGTGCTTGTCGAACTGGTCCCGCTCCAGGACGATGCCGACCTCGTTGCCCGCGCTCGCCTCCTCGATCGTGAGCTCCGTGCCGTTGGGCGAGAAGATTTTCGCACCCTTGACTTCGGCCGCGACCCACTTCTTGTTGCAGGGCAGCTTCGTGTCCTCGACGAAGTGACGCGCGAGGCCTTCGCCGCAGCGCACCGGCGAGCCGATCTCCTGACGCTTCTCGATCAGGATCGTGTCGCAGCCGTTCATCGCGGCGTACCGGGCCGTCATCGAACCGGCAGGGCCGGCACCCACGACCAGGACATCGCACTTCAAGTCGGCCATGGCGAACCCGGCGTACTCATCGGCAGGAGATATAAGAAAGTAGCGAGAAAGGGGGAAGGGAGCCCCGGGAAGGGCTCACCTCATCGTGTGGAGCTTGTGCCCGCCCGGGTAGTCGATCGCGCCGACCGGGCAGACCTTCACGCACATCCCGCACTGGGTGCAGTCCTCGTTGAAGGTCAGGAAGACCTCGTTGAGGAAGATCGCGTTCGTCGGGCACGTGCCGACGCAGGCCCCGCAGTGCATGCAGAGCATGTCGTCGATGGCCATGATGCCATTGTCCCGGACCGAGGGACGGATGGCGACCGCCGCGGCTTCAGGCATGTCGCGCCCGCCACTCTTCCATCGGCACGGCGAACTTCTTCTCGATCTCCTCTCGGAAGTTCGGGCCCGTGTTGTACGCGCAGAAGGGGATGACCTTGCCATCCGGCGTCGCGTAGTGGATCACGCAACGCTTCACGCGCTCGATGTCATAGTTGTAGTTGTCCTGGAAGTGCATGCCGCCGATGTACATCGTGGACCACGAGAACTCCGCGGCGCCCTTCTTGTCGCCCTTCGTGAACATGTTGTCCAGGATCTTCAGCATCTTCCTCAGGCCCATGCCCTCGGGCGCCTCCTCGGGCTTGAAGTGCCGCTTCAGCAGCTGCAGCGCCTTCAGCTTCGAGGTGAACTTGATCTTCTTGCCCTTCGTGTCCTGGGCCAGGAGCCACATGTCCTCCATCAGGCCCTCGACGTCGATGAACCGCGTGATCGGGATCGGGTCCTTGCCGTTCTCGAGGAACAGGTAGGACGCGAGCCCGCACGCCGGGTGGGACGTGAAGGAGGGCTTGGCCGTGTCCGTGAG
>JBGPGA010000156.1:0-5431 GCA_041483635.1 Thermoplasmata archaeon | reverse complement strand
GACATCGGAGGCCTCGGCGACGCGGTGCGCAAGGTGCGCGAGATGATTGAGCTGCCGCTGAGGCACCCGGAGCTCTTCGAGCGCCTCGGGGTCGAGGCTCCGAAGGGCGTGCTCCTCCATGGTCCGCCGGGCACGGGGAAGACCCTCCTAGCCAAGGCTGTGGCCTCCGAGACGAACGCGAACTTCCACTCGATCTCCGGTCCGGAGATCATGTCCAAGTTCTACGGCCAGAGCGAGGAGAACCTCCGGGATATGTTCAAGCAGGCCGAGGAGAACGCTCCCAGCATCATCTTCATCGACGAGCTCGACTCGATCGCACCGAACCGCGAGGAGGTCACGGGCGAGGTCGAGCGACGCGTTGTGGCCCAGCTGCTCGCCCTCATGGATGGTCTCCAGGGGCGAGGCAAAGTCGTCGTCATCGGCGCGACGAACCGTCCGAACGCCCTCGACCCGGCGCTCCGTCGCGGGGGCCGCTTCGACCGGGAAATCGAGATCGGCGTCCCGGACCGGGATGGCCGCCTCGAAATCCTCGAGATCCACACGCGGGGGATGCCCCTGACGAAGGACGTGGACCTCAAGGAACTCGCGGGCATCACCCACGGCTACGTGGGCGCGGACCTCGCGGCCCTGACGAAGGAAGCGGCCATCCGGTCCCTTCGCCGCATCCTGCCTGACATCGACCTGCAAACGGACGTCATCCAGCCCGAGGTCCTCAGCAAGATCACGGTCACACGGGATGACTTCCTCGAGGCCTACCGCGAACTCGAGCCCTCCACGATGCGGGAGGTCCTCATCGAAAAGCCGAACGTGCACTGGGACGATGTCGGCGGACTCGAGGAGGCCAAACAAGAGCTCAAAGAGTCCATCGAGTGGCCGATCAAGATGAACAAGCTGTTCGTGCACTTCGATGCGCGGCCGCCCCGCGGTGTGCTCCTCTATGGCCCGCCGGGGACGGGCAAGACTCTCTTGGCCAAGGCCGTCGCCACGGAATCGGAGGCGAACTTCATCTCAATCCGCGGGCCCGAGTTCCTGAGCAAATGGGTGGGCGAATCCGAACGGATGGTGCGCGAGACGTTCCACAAGGCCAAGACGGCCGCGCCGTGCGTCATCTTCTTCGACGAAATCGACGCGATCACGCCGGTGCGGGGGATGTCCGCGGACTCCCAGGTCACGGAGCGGGTGATCTCCCAGATCCTCACGGAGATGGACGGGCTCGAGGAGCTCCACAACGTCACGGTCATCGCGGCGACGAACCGCGCGGACCTCGTAGACCCTGCCCTCCTCCGAGCCGGTCGCTTCGACCGCCACCTGTACATCCCGCCTCCGGACCTCGCGACCCGCAAGGCCATCCTGGATATCCACACGAAGAAGAAACCCCTTGCCGCCGACGTGAATCTCGACGAGCTGGCAAAGCGAACCGAGAAGTACACGGGCGCGGAAATCGCGGCCGTGTGCAACGAGGCCTCGATGCGTGCCATGCGGACCTACGCGATGAAGGCGAAGACGGTCGACGAGGCCGCGCTGACGAAGGTCAAGATCACGAAGGCGGACTTCGAAGCCGCCCTCAAGAGGATCCAGCCCGCGACGAGGCCCGAGGACGGGTACCGGAGCCTGTCCTCGAAGTTCACGCGGGACCTCGAAGTGAGCTAGGACAAGGGTTAAGGTGGGGCTGCGGCAATCGCCGGCCGCATGGCCGCCTCCGCCCCCGGCAAGCTCATCCTCTTCGGAGAGCACGCGGTCGTTTTCGGCGAACCGGCCCTGAGCACCGCGATCAGCCTCCGGACGGAGGTCTACGCCCGCCCGTACGGCGAGTGGCTTGCCGATGGGGCTTCCCTCGACGAGCCGAAGTACCGCTACGTGAAGGCGGCGATGCAGCGCTCTTGGAAAGGCGGCCCCCTCTGGCTCGAGATTCGGTCCATGATCCCGGCGGGCGCGGGACTCGGCTCGTCCGCCGCTGTGACCGTGGCCAGTCTTGCCGCCGTGTCCGCGACGGACCGGGACCTCGACCGGCCTGGCATCGCCCGTCTGGCGTTCGAGATCGAGCATGAGGTGCAGGGTCGTGCGAGCCCCATTGACACGAGCACCACGACCGCGGGCGGCGGCGTGCTCGTGCGACCCGGAGACGGCGCGGACCTCCTATGGACGATCCGTCGCGACACTCGGACCTGGTCCCTCCACCGGTGCCGCCTCCCGGAGCTGACCCTCGTCGTCGGGAACACGGGCGTGACCGCTGCGACGGGACCCCTCGTCGCGGGCGTGAAGAAGCGCGTCGAGGCGTCTCCCGAAGCAGCTGCCATGGTGAAGGAGATCGGGCAAATCACGATGGACGGACTCGTCGCGCTCCAACGCGGGGATCTCGAAGCCGCCGGACGCCTCATGGACCGGGACCACGAACTCTTGAACGCGCTCGGGGTGGGTCATCCCCTCTTGGACAAGCTCGTGAACGCCGCACGGGGATCGAGCCACGGCGCGAAGCTCACGGGTGCCGGGGGAGGCGGGAGCATGGTCGCCCTCACCGATGACCCGGAGAAAACGGCCCGGGCGATCCGGGAGGCAGGCGGCAAGCCCTTCCTCATCCGGTCGGACGCGGAAGGCGTGCGGAGGCTTCCATGAGGCCGGCACCGCAGGCCCACAAGATCCGCGCGGTCCGGGGCGAGGGAGCGGCCGTTCCTCGGTCGCTCGCGGTCGTCCATGCGAGCGAGCTCCTCACGCTTCGGGGCCCGCGCGGTCCGCGGACCCGAGAGGCGGCCTCCCAGCTGGGCATCATCGAAGACGGCGCGGTCTATGCGGAGGGTGACCGGATCGTGGATCTCGGTACGACCCAGGAGATCCTGACCCGCCATCCGCACCCGGCCACGACCCTCGACGCAAGCGGGAAGGTGGTCCTCCCCGGTCTCGTCGACGCGCACACCCATGCGATCTTCGCAGGATCGCGCGAGCGAGAGGTCGAATGGAAGGCCCAGGGACTCTCCTATGCGGAGATCGCGGCTCGGGGCGGCGGCATCCTCCACACGGTCCGTGCGACGCGGGAGGCCGAGGAGGCCGACCTGGTTCGGCTCGGTCTCGACCGGCTCCTCACGTTCGTCTCCTTCGGCACGACGACGGTCGAGATCAAGAGCGGGTACGGCCTGCGGACGGCGGAGGAGCTGAAGATGCTCCGGGCCACGGCCGAGGCCGGCCGGGCGGCGGGAGTCGACGTGGTCCCCACGTTCCTCGGGGCGCACGCGATCCCGCCCGAGTTCGAAGGCCGCTCGGACGCCTACATCGATCTGCTGCTCGCGGAGAGCCTCCCCGCCGTCTCCCTCGCCCGAGCCGCGACGTTCTGCGACATCTTCGTCGAGGACGGGTACTTCTCGGCCGAGCAGGCACGTCGCCTCCTGGCGAAGGCGTCCTCCCTCGGACTGCGACCGAAGATCCACGCGGACGAGCTCTCGGACACGGGCGGCGCCGCCGTCGCGGCGGACGTCCGAGCGGTGTCCGCAGACCATCTCCTCCACGCGTCGGATGCGGGGATCGAGGCGATGGCCCAGGCGGGGGTCATCGCCACTCTCCTCCCTGCGACCTCCCTCGCATCGAGGATGCCGTTCGCCGACGGCCGCCGCTGGATCGCGGCGGGTGTGCCCGTCGCCCTGGGCACGGACTTCAATCCGAACTGCTGGTGCGAGTCGATGCAGTTCGTGATCGCCCTCGCCTGCCATCACAACGGCCTCCTGCCCTCCCAGGCGATCACCGCGGCCACGATCAACGCGGCCTGCGCGATCGGGCGGGGGGACGAGGTCGGCTCGATTGAGCGCGGGAAGCTCGCCGACCTTCTCGTGCTTGACGCGCCCACGTACCACCATCTCGGGTATCGGCTGGGGGGCGACCTTGCCGAGGCGGTCGTCAAGCGGGGCCGAATCCGGAAAGGGCGCGGCCTGACGCGTTGAGCGTGGAACCAGAGCGAAGCGGGAGGCGGTCGGTCCTCAGGAGACCGTGGCGTTCTCGAGTCGGGACCCGGCGCGGACGGTCATGTCGTCCCCGATGATGCTCCCCGTGATGTGGGCACCCTCCCCGATCACGCAGTTCTGGGACACGACGCTGTCCACGATCTCGGCGCCCGTCCCCACGACGCTCCCCTCGAGGACGATGCTGTTCCGGACGACCGCGTGCCCCTCGAGGCGGGCGCCCTCATAGAGGCACGCGTTGTCCGCGACGCTCGCGCGCCGCATCGTCGCGGTCGGGCCTACGTAGCAGGGGCCCTTCAGCGTGACGCCCTCCTCGAGGACCGCGCTCGCGTCCAGGATGATGGGACCCTCGCTCGTGATCCCCGCGCGGCGCAGGGGCTTGCCCTCGCGTCGCACAACCTCCATGGACGCCTTCCAGAGGTCGTGGGGGCGCCCGATGTCCATCCAGACGCCCTCGATCTTCTGGCCGTACAGGACGAGGCCTTTGGAGAGCAGCTTGGGAAAGAGATCCTTCGAGAAGTCGAACTTCTGGTCCGCGGGGATGAAGTCCAGGATGTCCGGTTCGCACACGTAGATGCCCGCGTTCGCGAGCCGGGAGAAGGCCTCCTCCTTCGGCGGCTTCTCCTTGAACTTCACGATGCGATTCCGCGAGTCGAGTCCGACGATCCCGTACTGGGTCGGGTCTTCGACCTCGGTCAGCGCGATCGTCACGACGCCGCCCTTTCGCTTGTGGAAGTCGTACAAGGCGCGGAAGTCCACGTCGGCGAGGATGTCGCCCATCGCAACGACGAACGTGTCGTCGATGAAGTTCGCGACCCGCCGGACCGCGCCGGCCGTGCCCGCGGGGTTCGCCTCGAAGCTGTAGAGGATCGAGGCGTTGTAGTCCACACCGTCCCCGATGCTCTTAATCAGGGTGTCGCTCAAGTACGCGGTCGTCGCGATGATCTCCTGGAATCCGGAGGACACGAGGGATCGGATCACATAGTCGATGCAGGGGCGGCCCGCGACGGGCATGAGCGGTTTGGGCCTCTTGTACGTGAGGGGTTTGAGCCGCGTTCCCTCCCCGCCCGCGAGGACGATCGCCTTCATCGTCAGATCTCCACGCGGCCTTTCTGCAGGAGAGCCTTGACGGCCTGATCGGCCGCCTCCTCCAGTTTCCTCTCGTCATACAGGGCCCGGCGGACGGATCGGTTCTGGTTCCGAAGGAGTTCCCGCGACTCGCGCTGTTCGGCGCGCTGCGCACCGCGGAAGGTGAGCACCTTGTCGCGCATCTCGACGACCTTGGTATGGACCTCGTCCGCCTTCGTGCGCGCCTCCAGGTAGGCCTCGTGCTTCTGGTTCCCCTCGACGATGAGGGCGGAAATCCCCTGGACCAGCTCGATCGTCTCCTGGTGGACGGCCTGGGCCTGGGCACTGAGGTCCGAGGCGAGCTTGTGCTCCGCGTCCGCCCTCGCGAAGAGTTCCGTGATCGTCCCGTCGAGGTCCTT
>JBGPGA010000155.1:0-5478 GCA_041483635.1 Thermoplasmata archaeon | reverse complement strand
GGGATCAAGCAGGGAGCGACGGACAAGGACGGTCTGGCGGTCGACGGCTCGCACGTCTACGTCGGCTTCGACGTCGCCCAGCGATTCTTCGTCGCCGTGTCCCACGACTACGGCAACACGTTCACGGTCGTGGCGATGAACACCAACACCGTAGGATGGCCGCTCAACGGGGGAGCGACCGTCGGCCCGGACGGATCCGTGTATCTCGTCTGGGAGCTCGTCCACAAGAGCGGCCAGGCTACCGGGCCTCAGGACGTCGCCGTGACCGCCTCCCACGACCACGGGACCACATGGACCCTGTCCTACGTGGACGTCGGGGTCCCCGCGGGCCCCACCTGCGTCTGCGGTTGGGACTTCATGGGCACGGGGTCCGCGATCGCAACGGATGCGGCCGGGACCGCCTATGTCGTGTACAACGCGCCCCTCGTTGACCGCGGGCCGCCCGCGGTCTGGTTCAGCAAGTCCACAGACAGCGGGGCGTCGTGGTCCCCTCGGACCCTGATCAGCACGATCGCTCCCGGGGCGTGGCACGCGTTCCCCTCGATCGGCGCGGGTTCCGGGGGAGACGTCCGCGTGGCTTGGATGGACAACCGCACGGGCGCCTACAACATGTGGTACCGGAGCTCAGCGAACGGGGGTGCCACCTGGTCCTCCGATGTCCAGGTGTCCCAGTCCATCCCAGGCTATGCGTACATCACGGCCCAGGGGTTCGCCTTCCCGTACGGAGACTACACGACCCTCCAGCTCGATCCGGCGGGACACGTGCAACTCGCGTGGGGCGAAGGTGCCGCGTACGCGGGACCTGGCAACGTCTTCTACGCTCGGATGTAGAGGCCCCAGGTCTATTCCGGACCTCGAGGCTCACGGCTTGGCTGGGGGCTCGAGGGCGTCCACCGGCACGAACTGAGCGTCGGAGCCTGAGCCGTCGATCGTGCCCTTCATCGCGGACTCCTTGAGGATGGCCTGGTGGCTCCGGTCCGTCCCGGAGACCATGGGCATGGCCGGGACGACCGCGACGGGCTGTCTCCCGCCGTTGATCAGATCGCGGTAGTACGGCGCCCAGGCGGACATGAGCTCCCGCGGGTTCACGAAGCTCTGGGTGGCGTAGTACTGGTACCACGCGCACTGCAGATCGCACACCGCCATCCGTGCGCGGCGCTCCTTTGCGTCGCGCGACTCGACGTACGTGAGGAGGTCCGAATCGATCAGGTTGATCGTCTTCTCCTCGAGGACCCGGCACGGATACCACAGGAACCCGTCCGCATCGACGATGATCGAGGACGTGTCGCACCCGTGGTCCCTCAGGATCCCTGTGAAGTAGCCCTTCGGCGAGATGATGACCCCGGGGTACTTCTTGCGGAGTTCGAGCCCCTTGCTCGATATCGTCATCAGGTCGGGCAGGTGGTCCTTCGTGTTCTTCAGGTGGACCGCGCACATGACGACGGCCTTGACGCCCGCGTCGTAGCAGCGCTTGATCTTCGTCTCGAGCGCGCCCACGTCGTTCTTCGTGACGACAATCTGGATCGTGACGACGGAGCCCCATTTCGTGTACTCCTCGAGCTCGTCGAACATGTCGAGGTTCTTGTGGCCCTCGTCGATCGAGATGTGCAGGAAGTCGATGTACTTCGCGTACTCGGCCATCGGATAGCGATGTGGCAGGTCGCGCTCGCTCGTCGTGAACAGGAGGTAGTAGGGCTTCTCCCACTGGTACTTCAGGAGCTCGAGGATGTCGTCCCGCACGAGCGGGTCGCCGCCCTCGAAGCTCGTCATGATCACGGACGAGCGCGCGAGGTTGTCGAGGATCTTCTTGACGTCCTCGGTCGGCATGTCGACCCAGCGGTTCTTCACGTGCCAGCAATTGCAGAAGGAGCACGTGAAGTTGCAGCGGCGCGTGAGCTTGAAGGAGGCGTAGAACGGATAGATCGCCTCGCTCGCCATCTTGTTGCGGAGGATGTAGGAGCCGACCTCCAGGAGCCGCCTTTTCGGGAGCTTCCGCATGCCGACCTTCCGGCCCTAACAGGGGCGTTCGCAGGATAACCTTTGCCCCGTTCACCATTAGCGGGCCGTTCTTCCAGAGTCCACGCGCGCATGCCGACACGTTGCACGTCTCGCCGGTCTAGCCTTGGAGGGCTCGAAGAACGGAGCGATGCCGCACCAGGGCGAGGACCGTCAAGACACCCGCGATGGCGGCGATCAGGAACTCGGGAGCGTACAGGACGACCTCGAGGGGTTCGGGAAGATGAACGATGGCCAAGGAGTAGACCACCGGCGGCATTCGAAGGAAGATGAGAAGGAGCGGGATCCAAGAGACCGCGTAGGCGGCCGAGGCAGCCAGATCCGCGGGGCCCGCTGCCCGGAGTCGAAGGGCGGCTTCGGCCCCGACGGCCAAGCACCCCGTGCAAGCGAAGAGCAGCAAACCGGTGACGAGGGGTGCAGTCGAAAACGCGAGGGCCAGCGCGAAGACGGCGGAAAGCGAGAACGCGAGGGTCTGCACGAGTCCGGTCCGAGTCCCGGTCCATCTGCGCGCAGCGAGCAGACCCGCCAGCGGTGCCAGGACGAGGATCGTGCCCGCGAAGCTCAGGAGCTCCGGACCCTCGAGCCCGAGGCGCAGCCCGATCGAGAAGTTGGACGCGGCTGCCAAGCTTCCCACCGGCAGCACGAGGACGAGTCCCATGATCCAGGCGCGTTTTCCTGGGGGAACGGTTCTGCGGGGGGGAGGTAGTGCGGCCGCGAAGAGGGGGAAGCTCACGATCAACGCCAAGAGGCCGAACGAGAGCGAAGTCGTCTCGAGAAGGAAGCCTAGCCCAGTCCCGAGGCAAAGGGCGAGGACGAGAGCCGCAGGGCGGATCTGCATCCGGGCGAGGACGGCATCGACCGTCGCGACCGTCCCGATCGCGGCCAGGGCGAACGCGACGTCCGTCGCGAGAGAGAGGGCGACAAAGACGAGGTCCAGCGCGACGATCGCGGGCAGCGAGATCCTTGGATAGGCTCGATCGAGGTAGCGCCGCAGAGGCCGCCCGACGACCGAGAGAACCACGCCGACGACGATCCACTGGTAGCTCCAGAAGTTCGCCGCGAGACCTGCCCGGATTGCGAAGAGGAAGAGCGCGAAGACGCCCGCCAGGACAAGGAGGGGACGCGCTCCCGCAAGCGTCTCCCGGGCGAGACGGGGCGTGCCTCGGGGGCGCCACAGGGCCACGGCCGCCGCGAGGACGAGGACCAAGCCGCAGGCGGCGATCGCCTCGTCAAGCCCCGCCTGTCGAAGATCGGTCGATGCCAGGTACGCATGGAATGCGCGGAGGTTGGCCGGGTCCGACGGGTTCGTTGCATCCAGCCAGGCCTGGGCCGAGGCCAAGGTGGGAGCGAGGAACGTGGCCGCGAACGGGTCCGCGCGCGACGAGGCGAGACGGCTCGCGGCGCGTGCCTCGAAGTCCTGCTCCATCAGGGCGAAGAGTTGCTCGGGCGTGACGACGACGAGGTCGCCGCCCCTGCGTGCACCAAGTCCCTGGACCATCGCGCTCGCATCCGAGAGGTCGAACCGGAACGTGTAGATCGTGACCCAGAGGAAATGGGGTCCCGCGTCCCACGTGGCCATCGCGTTTCCCACCTTCGCGTAGAAATTGTCGAGCGTCGTCCAGAGCTGGGTCGACCGGATCACGGGGGCCGCGGCCGCGGTCCCTCCCTGCATCCACGTCTCCTGAGTCTTCGCCTGATCGTCGTAGTCGAGGACGAGGCCGCGAGGATGGAGCGCGTCCACGTAGGCGGACAGGGTGGCGGGACCGTACGGAATCTCCGAGGCGACGAACGCGTTCAGGAGCCAGGCGACATCCATCCCCGTTTCGTTCGCGTACCGGCTCGTGGACTGGAGGTACGGCGCGAGGTCGCCGGGGCCGAGGTAGTCGGGATAGAGATAACCCGCGCCGCTGGGCCCCAGGACGAACCGGTCGTTCGGGGTCGCAGTGCCGTAGTAGAAGTCGAGGTAGGCCGGCGCCAGGTCCGCGAGGAGAGGACTCAGGCTCCAGGCGATCGGGAAGGTGCCCCGCTCGGGCTCGGCCCAGAGCTCCGGCATCCGATGCGCGATGAAGTCGAGGTTGTCGCCATCGGGCACCGCGACGACGACGTAGGTCTTGTTCTCGAGGGGCGGAGTTGGTGGGGGAGGGGGCTGGGTCCGCACCAGGTTGCGGCCGAATGCGGTGAGGACGCTCAGGTTCGGGACGTCCTGGGATCCGAAGATGGGCTTCCCGTACTGGGAGGCGAGCTGGACGAACGCATTCTCCTCGGTCAGCGTCGGGCTATCGAACCAGCCGAGGATGGGGATTCCGCGGGCTGCTGCGGCGAGGACGCGCTGGGTGGCCGCGAGCTCGGAGGGCGCGGCGAGGACGCCCTGCGGTTCGTAGAACGTGAACGTCCTCGTCGCGATGAGGTAGTCCCGTAGCGACAGCCGGTCCGGCGGGAGGATGGCGAGTAGATCTGGGTCCATACGGGGGTAGAGCTCGCTGAGCGCTCGGTCGTACGCTCCGATCGAGTCCGTCGCGGACCAGTTGCTCGCGCCGTAATCCAGGACGACCGGCAGACCGTACCCGCGCCCAAGGGAAGCCGCGGTGTCCGGCCCCGCGATCGCTGCCCCCCGGAGGGCCGCGACCATCGTCGCGATGTTTACGGACTCCGGACGAGACGGATCGGTGATCACGAGTCCGGCCAGGGAAGGAAGATAGTGGCTGTACACCCATCCGAGCGTGACGACATCGTAGGAAAGGCCATAGTGAGACACGAGGAACGAGAGCATCGAGGAGGCGTCGCGCGTCTCGTTGTCAGAGTCAAGGTAGAGCTGGGCTCCGCCGCGGTTGGCGAGACCTTGAATCGAGAGCAGGGTGAGCCGCGTCGATTCGTTCGTCGTCGACGGGACCGGCAGGACGTGGAGCAACGTCGAGGCCGGGATGACGGGGAAAGGATCGGTCTGCGGGGACAGCCGCACAGGGTTCGCCGCGGACGGGACGCCTGCGTTCCAAAGCAGATTCGCGATGCCGACCGTGAGGAGGAGTGCAACCACGACGAGCGGGGCGACCGTCTCGGCACGCCATCGGCCTCGAATCGGGGGACGCCGTCTCGAACGGTCCCGTCCCTCCAGATTCCGTCCTCCCTTGGAACCGGGTAAGCTGGGACCGCGCTATAGCCTTTTCACCGCGCGCGGATCGGGGGAGGACGCGCTCTCTCTCAGGCGGTCACGTTCAGCCAGATGATCTCGCCCGAGAACACGCCGCCGGACTGGCCATCGCCGTAGTTGCCGTTCCAGATCAGGTTCTGTGGGATTGAGAAAAGGTTCGCGGTGGGCCCACCTGCGGGCTCGTAGAGCGGGATTCTGGACGGGTTCGAAGAGAAGTCCGAGGCGGAACGGGTGTCGCTGTCGTACATCGTGGCCGTCAAGTGCCCCGGGTACGACCACACCGAGGACGAGCTCAGCGGCTGGCCCCAGATCTC